>NZ_JBIBYR010000004.1:0-394195 GCF_043083485.1 Streptomyces sp. NPDC014727
GCTCCTCTCACCGCCCCGTGACCCGGCCCGACACGCCGGATCACCTCTGCAGATCAACCCGTACGCACCTCTGCATCAGAGCCCGTACGCCGACAGCGGTCGGCAACGGCGCCCGACGAGGGGCCGAGGATTCCGCCGCGTTGTCGTGTTTTCGCAGGTCAGGCCGGATATCGAACTTCGCACTCTGCAGCGGCCACGTCCGCGTCATCGGCCTCTGAGACGTCGGCGCTCTCTTCGCTGGGTCGACTTCATCACCGCAGGACTCCACGGACAGGGCGTCGGGAGCCGGCTGGAGTGGCCACTCCAGCTGTTGTCCGGACCTCTCGAGGTACGGCGTGCCCTCCGCGTACCGCGACTCGCCGGACACCGGGCTCAGCACACTGAGCCCTGGTCGTCAGCTCCTGCCCCGTCGCCCGGGGCCCACTCAGCGACCTGGGGCGGCGACCGCGCTCCCCCGCAGCAGGGGCGGAAGCCGTGCCACAAACCTACGATGGCTCGACAAGGCACCATCAAGTCGAACCGGCGTTCCAGAGGAGGCCGCGATGGTGGAGCACTTTGTCTGGGTGACGACACGCCGCATCAAGCCGGGCGCGTTGGAGGAGTTCGAGAGGGCCTGGCGCCCGGACCCGTACCCGCAGGCGCTGCGCCGCGCCTACGCGTACTGGTCCGAGGACGGGCAAGAGATCACCGGGGTGTCGTTCTGGGACACCAAGGAAGCATGCGACTCCTGGCGGGCCTCCGCGGCGGAGACGCAGCGGCGTGACGCCATGGCCCCTTACATCGTCGAGGAGCGGGAAGGCTTCTACCGCGGCCGCGAACTCGGAGTCGGGCACGCCTGAAGCCGCCGCGGTCCTTCTGCCCGCGTCCTGGGGCGCCGAGGACGGGCAGCACCGGCCCGCGGACACCGACTCCCGGCCCCATCGATCCTCCGGGGGGCGACACTGGAGTCATGGCCCCATAAACGGTGAACCGAGTTTTGAGGTGGCCGATGAGCACTCTCGAAGAACAGATCGACGTTGCTGTTCCGATCGCTGTGGCCTGGCAACACCTCCACGAGGTGGAGGCCTATCCGCGATTCGTCGAAGGAGTACGCGAGGCTCGTTCGGAGGACGGGCACCGGGCGCGCCTGGACGTCGACGCGGGCGGCCGGGCTCAGGAGTTCGAAGCCGAGATCACCGACCGCGGTAAGGAGCACATGCTGGAGTGGCAGACCACGAGCGGTCCGGACCTGGCGGGAACCTTCTCACTGCTGCCGATCGACCGTGAGCACACCCGAGTCCAGGCCCGGATCGAGTACGACCCGGGCACTGTCAAGGAGGCGTTCGGCGGGCCGAAGGGATTCGCCCAGGCGACTGCGATCGAACGGCTTGTACGGGACGACCTGGAGCATTTCAAGGAGTTGGTGGAACGGGAACGGTGAGGCGCCGCGGACACCTCTGGCCGTCACGGCAAGCTCTGGGGGAGGTCTCAGCAGCCCCAGACCCATCCCCTTCCGCAGCCACGACCGCCTGGACGCTGCCGCTTGCGGAATCCAGCTCCCGCCCACGCAGAACGCTCGGCTGGGAAGCTCCAGCCGAGCGTCTGACTGAACTGCTGACAACAGCCGCTTGACCAGCGGGTCGCTACGCCCTCTTGAATCCGCCACCGGGAGCGGGCTCGTGCCTCCGGCGTGGCCTCGAGGCTGCCATCAGGTCAGATCGTCGGTGTGTCGTCGACGATCTCCTTGTGCGGTTCGACAATGAACTTCCAGCCCTCGCTGGGCTCCAGGAACCGCACTCGGGTCGGGTAGATGTCCAGGGCGCGGCGGTCGCGGTTCTGGCTGCTCGTGTTCTTCCGCGCCCGGGCCGGCTCCTCGTACAGGTCGACCTTGACGTCCGGCACCGCGACGACTTCCTCGCTCCAGCGCTGAACGACCCCCGCGCCGAACGCGTCCCGTGCGGCGGAGTAGAGCGACTCCAGGGATTCCTTGTTCCCGCTGGGCACGAAGAGGGCAAGGTTCAGGAGGACGCCGGCACTCTGGAGAACCTCGATTTCCTCCCCCGCCTTGTCAGCAATCCAGATCCCACCCTCTTCAGCATTGTCCGGGAGGACGTGAATCTCCTCACCGAAAACCGTCCTCGCAGCGAAGGACCCTCCCTCGAAATTTTTGCCCGGCTCCGTAAGGAAAGCCGGGGCATAGCAGTCGAGGGGAAGGCCACCCATCCCCGCCGAGACGAAGATACCGTCCTGGGGGCCCAAGCCTGCAATCTCCTCGGCCGTAAGACGTCGAGCCGTAACCTTCTCGGTATTCACGCCATTCCCCTTTTAATCGCGGCGTCCTGTGAATTCATTAGAACTCTACCACGAAAAGGATCAGCCGCTTTCCATTACGCATGCCTTCGCGCTCACGGTGGCACCGACCAACCCTGCGAGCAATTCTTTCCGGGAGAGCAGCGGGCAACTCCTCCCGCATCACCGAGGAAACGCAGCACTCATAGAGAAATGCGGCGATACCCAAGAGGCGCCATCTTGCTTCGGCACTGTTTTCAGCAACGACGTCAGTCACCGAGTGAAGTCGGTCGGATTTCCGACGCGAGGGCCCTGCGAGCCAGGGACAACGCAAGCAAATTACGCATTCACAGTGCTCTGTGTTCATACCAAGCCAAAGCTCTGAACTGCGCACATCGAGTGACAACCCCTACCGAATCAAAATCGGGTGGGCTTTCCGTTTTCAGCGAACATGCCGGCGACCGTGAACCATCATTCAAAGTTCTGCGATTACGGAGGTCAACAGCGGTCCCTGCCAGTTTCGAAATCGCAATCTCAGCCCTGGCATGCAGAGGCGCGGACGAGAAACACAGAAGCCCCCGGTCCGGCGGCGCGTGAGCACGGGTATGTCCGCCCCGTTCAAGGCCGCCGTCGAGGGACGGCCCATGGCATGCGACCGTGGCCGCGCGGTAGCGCCGCCGTCAAGAGGGTGCCGAGGGCGGCGCCCTCGATCCCGACGCCCAGCTGGAAGCCCCACAGTGCCCGCGGCATCGACAGCGACAGCAGTACGCCCACCACGAGTGCGGTGGCCACCGCCCACACCATGCTGCGGGTCCTGGCCAGCCCGCCCGCCAGCGTCCCTGCGGCCGCCGCCAGCGTGATCGGGGTGAGGAAGTACGGGTATGCCAACGCGCCCAGGCCCCGCTCCTGCGCCCACCAGGTGTAGGCGGGGGGCAGGAGGGCGGCCGTCAGCGCCGTCATGACCAGCACCAGGAGGAGGGCACGCCGGGCCGGCCGGACCCGGTCCTGCACCATGTACCGGGCCAGCCGCCACCCGCGTACCGCCCCGGCCAGCGGCACCCCCAGCAGCAGCGCCAGCAGGGTGAGCAGCCACCACGGGTCGACCAGCCGGGTCATGTACACGTACTGCGTCCACACCGCGGCGTGCAGCGGTCCCGGCAGCGCGGCCAGCCGCTCGTCCATGAACTGGCCGAACTCGATCTGCCACTGGAGCCCGAAGACGGTGTCCGCCTCGGCGACCACCGCCCCCGCCACCACCAGCCCCGGCACCGCGACCGTGAGGAACGGCCGCCGCGCCAGGTCCACCGAACGGGCCCAGCAGTCCCCGAGGAACTGGCACCACAGAGTGAACAGCAGCGCCAGCAGTGCCACCGTCAGCCAGCCGGAGAACTGCGAGGAGAAGCGCAGTCCCGGCAGCATCAGATGATCGACGACGGCACTGGGCGAGAGGGCGAAGCCCGCCAGCGCCCCGAGGCCCACCCCCAGCCGGAAGGGCACCGGCGAGGGCGCTCCGGCCCGGTGGCCCAGCCGGTGCAGCGAGGCGCGGACCACCGTCAGCAGCAGCACCAGCACCACCAGCAGGGTGATCAGCCACGTCGGCCACCAGCCGCTGATGCCGCCGCCCTCCCGGACCCGTGCGGTGACCGAGGCCACCGGATCCCAGGAGGTCGGCAGGCAGAAACCGATGACGAAGGCGAAACCGAAGCCCTGGTGCATCAGCAGCGCCTGGTCCGCCAGGCAGGCCCGGCGCTGCGCGAACGACGGATGGGTGCGGGTGAGCCGCGCCCACCAGCCGCGAACCGACCGCCGTGGCCGGCCGCCGGACCCCGCCGAGGCGAGGTCGAAGGCGTGCAGCAGCGGTTCGGACGTCCCCAGCCACTCCACGACCCGGGCGTCCGCCTGGAACTCCCTGGTCCGCAGGATCACCGAACGGGCGGCGAGCGCCACCGCGGCGAGAACGGCCGAGTCGAACAGCGCGGCCCCCGAGTACGCGGCGCTTCCTGGCACGAAGACCAGCCCACCCAGGTCCCCGAACATCCTGGGGAACAGGATCAGCGCGAAGTAGCAGCGCAGCATCCCCAGAGTGATCAGGGTGATGTCGACATCGCGGTTGCGTAGATGGGCCAGCTCGTGGAGGACGACGGCCCGGAAGGCGTCACGGTCCGCCGCGCCCGCGCCGTGGAGGCGGATCAGGCCGCGGCTGAGGATGATGTGGCGGCGGCCGGCACGGCCGAAGGAGACGCCGTTCACCCCGGAGTCGAGGAAGTCCACCAGGAAGGTGGCCCCGCGGGCCTGCTCGACGCCCGCGGCCAGGCGGGTGACCTCCGCGTGCAGGTCGGGGAAGCGCTCCGCGTCCAGCGGGCGCACCCCGCGGCGCCGGGCACGGCGGGCGGAGCGGAACCAGTAGTGCGCGGCGGTGGCCACGGCGAGGACCGCGTACGAGACGAGGATGCCCTGCGAGGTGTGGTCGCCGCTGGAGTCGCACGGCTCCTGCCGAGGAAGGGCCCTGATGAAGTCCCCCGTCCCGCCGGCCTCCCGCACCGCCTGGCGCAGGCAGTCGTTGAGGTCGGTGGCGCCCCGGTCGCCGGCGATGAAGTCGGCGTAGCCGGGGTGCAGGACGGACATGGACGCCAGCACCGCGCAGATCAGCAGGACGAACGCGAGGAGTGTCCCCGAGGGCAGCGGCCGGCGCGGTGGTGGCACCGTTTCCAGGGGCAGCTCGCCGCTCCCGGCGGCCGTCATGCGCCGGAACCGGGCCCGTCGGCTGCCCTCAGCTGGTCCCGGACCGCCTCGGCGAGCAGCTCGGAGCGGTCCGGCGGCAGACCGAGGAGGACGGCGGTACGTCCGGCCGCGGCCCCCAGCTCGGTGATCCGCTCCTCGGTGAGGGCAGGAGGCCGCTGTCCGGCATCGGGCGCGGCCGGGTCCTCGCCGCGGCCGCGGGTCAGCAGGCGGCGGAGCCGGGCCACCAGGCCGCTGCCGACCGTCTCGCCCATCATCTTGACCACCTCGGTGGCGACCCCACAGGCGATGCTGGTGACGACAAGTTCGGCGGCACCGCCGAAGGCCAGCGGATCGTCCTCGGTGCGCCGCCGGGCCCGCCGTCCGGGGCGCTTCGGCAGGCTCGCCACGGTCTCTTCGAAGTAGGGCAGCTCCTCGGGCGCGATCCGCGCCACGACGGCCCGCGCGAGTGCGAGGTCCGCGGCCTCGGGCTGTTCCACGTCGGTCTCCCTCCTCGGCGGGACATCGAAGGAGCAGCACCGTAACGCACAACGACCCTGCATGCAGGGCTACTTCAGGGCATTGGCAGTCACACCGCCGAACGCTCGCCCTCCCGCACCGATGACCCGCTCCCACTCCGCGAGCAGCCGCAGCCGCAGTCGCCCCGGGCCGCGAGCGGACGGGCCAGGGCGAGGAACGCGGCGCACAGCGCGAGGCAGCCGATCGTCCCACCACCCTTCACCACGCATGACCTGGAGCACAGGAGCCTCGTCGTTGCCCAGATCTCTCTCTAGGCGTCGCGGACCGGCGCACCACCTGGCCCCTTGTTCTCGTAGGCTCGGGCGAGTATCCCCACGGTGGCGGCCATGGCCTGGCGGAGTTCGGCCGGTGCAACGACCTCGACATCCCCGCCGAGCCTCAGCAGTTCGCCGCAGGCGTGCTCGGTGCCCTCGACCGGGATGACCGCCTCGACCCATCCGTCGTCGCCGACGGCGGTCGCGGTGGAGTCGACTGCCCGCACCACCTCCGGGGGGACGTTGTCGGGAAGGCGTCGGCGTCCCCGGGGAGACAGGCGGACGGTGGCTGTGCCGGTGTAGCGGCGAGCCTGGAAGTCATCGAGGTAGGAGGCCCAGTACGCGCCCAGGTCGAAGCCCTGCGGCCGGTCGAACCGCTCGTCGCCCAGCACCGCGTCGAGGACTTGGGCGACGCGGTAGGTCGCGGTCCCCCTGTCGGTGGCGGCCACGAGGTACCAGGTACCGGACTTGAGTACCAGGCCGTAGGGGTGAAGGTGGCGATTCACCTCCTGCGGGGCGCGCCAGCGGCGGTAGCGCACATCCACCGCACGCCGGGTGAGAACCGCGTCGACGAACAAGGGGAGATGCGGTATCCGTTCGGGTTCCCGGTACCAGCCGGGGGCGTCCAGGTGGAACACCGCCGCGGCCCGTGCCGCTTCCTCGCGCAGTCCTGCCGGCAGCGCGGCCAGAAGCTTCAGCCGGGCCGCCGACATCTCGGCCGTGAATCCCAGGTCGGCGGCGGGCCCGGGAAGTCCGGCAAAGAACAGTGCCCGCGCCTCGCCCTCGCTCATCCCGGTGAGGCGGGTGCGGTAGCCGTCGAGCAGTTGGTAGCCGCCCCCGCGGCCCGGCTCCGCGTAGACCGGGACCCCTGCGGACTGCAGGCGCGCCACGTCACGGTAGGCGGTGCGCACGGACACGTTCAGCTCGTCGGCGATTCCCCGCGCGGACATACGGCCCCGCGATTGCAGCAACAGCAGCACCGAGAGCAGTCGACTGGCAGACATGCGCGCATTCTCCTCGGAAACCCTGACAGCACCTGTCACACGGCTCTCCTACCGTCGAACCACTTCCCGGCCATGACCGAACAGGCCGGGAGCTGCGCACGGAGAACACGGAAACAGGAGCCTTGCTGTGCCACCCACCGAACTCGTCGGCCCACCGCCCGTGATCGAGCTTCGCCAGTACACGCTGCGTCCCCGCCGGCGCGACGAACTCATCGAGTTGTTCGACCGGGAGTTCGTCGAATCCCAGGAAGACGTGGGGATGAGTGTGCTCGGCCAGTTCCGGGACCTCGACGATCCGGACCGCTTCGTCTGGTTGCGCGGATTCCGGGACATGGAGGCGCGCCATCGCGCGCTCACGGACTTCTACGGCGGACCCGTCTGGGCCGAGCACGGTCCGCAGGCGAACGACACCATGATCGACTCCGACGACGTCCTCCTCCTGCGCCCCGTGTCGGCCGGGGACGGCTTCACCGGCTCCCTGTCCGGGCGGCCCCCGGTCAGCGCTACGGCGCCTGACCGATTCGTGTCCGCCACCGTGTGGTCCTTCCCTCCCGGACGGCAGGACGGCATCGCGCTGATCCGGGACGGCCTCCTCCTCGCGCTCAAGGAGACGGGACCCGCACCGCTCGCCTTCCTGACCACCGAGCTCGCGCACAACACATTCGCCGCGCTGCCGGTCCGCGCCGACGAGAACGTCGCCGCGATCTTCACCTCGTACCCCGACGAGAGTGCGCACCGTCGGCACCTCGCCGACATACAGGCCCATCCCCTCGCGCGGGAAGAGATCCTGCCGGGCGTCGAGCGGGAACAGACAGCAGCACCTCAGGTACTCCGGCTCGGGCCGACCGGTCGCTCGCTGATCTGACTCCGAACCGGCGCCTCGGGGGAGACGGTCGAGCGCGCCTGCGGCAAGGCCGCCGACCTGCATCACTGGCATACATGACGCCCCTGAGGGCGAGAGCCTCGTCCTTCGTCACCAGCTGCGACGGCCACGGCCGAAACCGCTCCGGCGGGGCCGGGGGCCTGCGTGCGGAACCGCCCGAGCAGGTAAAATGTAGGCCTATGGGTATATGGCGGCGGTTCTCGTTCCGCCAACATTCCTGGCGGGCCAGTGACGGCCTGCTGGCGATCCCGCTCGCTCTGATCGCAGTCATCGTGCTTGTGGACGCGACGACCGGGCCCGACGTGGCGCTGGGCCCCCTGCTGATCGTGGCTCCCGCGCTCACCGCCTCTTTCGCCGGCCCCCTCCTGACCGCCATGGTCGGAGCCATCGCCGTGGCGGCCCTGTTCGGCGTCGGCGTAGGGCTCCGCATCCTGACTACGGAGAGCATCGGTGCGCAGATCGTCGCCGTGGTGGTGGTCTCGGCGATCGTGACGGTGTTCCGGTGGCTCCGGGATCGGTACGGTCGTGAGCTGGCGCAGGTGCGGACGGTGTCGGAGGCCACGCAGCGAGCGGTGCTCAGACCGCTGCCGCGGCAGATCGGACCACTACGGGTGGCCTCGGTGTACCTCGCGGCGGAGGAGCAGGCACAGATCGGCGGCGATCTGTACGCGGCCACCCGCACCTCGGCCGGCACCAGGCTGATCATCGGGGATGCCAGGGGCAAGGGCCTGACCGCGATCGGAGACGCCGCGCTGCTGCTGGGTGCATTCCGGGCGGCCGCACACCGGCAGTCCTCCTTGCCCGACCTCATGGCCTACCTGGAGAACAGCGTGTGCTGGAGCATGGTCGAACCCGCCGAGTCGGAGCAGGAAGGGGAGTGCTTCATCACCGCCGCGATCATCGACATCCCCGACGCGGGTGAGCAGGCGGAGATGATCAGCTGCGGGCACCCGCCCCCCTTGCTGCTTCACGACGGACAGGTCACCGCGCTCAACCCCACCCGCCCCGCGCCGCCACTGGGCCTGGGTGAGCTGACCACACCCCAGTACCAGGTGGACACCTTCGCCCTGGGGCCCGCAGACCTGCTGCTGCTCTACACCGACGGCGTGATAGAAGCCCGGGACCCCGGCAGAATCTTCTACCCGCTGGCCGAACGTGCCGCCTCCCAGGCACACGACAGCCCCCGGTCCCTGATCCACCACCTGCGCGCCGACCTTCTGGCCCATGTGGGCGGGCACCTGGACGACGACGCCGCCATGGTCTGCATCCAGCGCACCCCCGCCCCCGCCCCGGCGACCTCCACGACGGCAGGCACCCACCCGCAGCCCCGCTCCACCACGAAGCACAGCAACCACCACAACCGCCGCTGACCACCAGGAGCGCCGCTGGGGCCCGGATGTCGGTGCGGGCGGACCTCACTCACCGTACGGGGAAGCCGAACGAGTAGCCCTGCTGCCTCAGCCAGGGCAGCACCTCGCGCAGAGCGGCCACGGTCTGGGAGCGATCCCCTCCCGCGTCGTGGAAGAGGACGGTCGGCCCGTTGGAGATCTCGCTCTTGACGGTGGCGACCATGGCGTCCGTGCCGGGACGCTCGAAGTCTCTGGAGTCGACGTTCCAGCCCAGCGGCCGCATTCCCCGGGACGCGGCGAGCTGTCGGCTGTACGGGGTGAAAGCACCACCCGGGGCCCGGTAGTACTGCGGCCGGACGCCTCCGGACGCCTTGGTGATCATGCGTTCGGCATCCAGGATCTGCTGGGACTGGTAGGCCTCGGACTTGGTGTCCATGGTGGTGTCGTGCGAGACCGTGTGGTTGCACAGCCGGTGCCCGGCCGCCACGACCGCCTTGACCAGGTCCGGGTACATCTGAGCCTGCGTGCCCACCATGCAGAACGTGGCCTTCACACCGTTGTCCTTGAGCAGTTGCAGCACCTGCGGTGTCCAGACCGGGTCCGGTCCGTCGTCGATGGTGATGTTGACGCCCCGGGCGCCGCGGTCCGAGGCGTGCGCGATGTCCGCCGCCACCTTGGTCACGGTCCGGTCCTGAGGCCGGGCGTCCGGCGCCGAGACACGCGCTTGCGGCTGCCGCCCTCCGGCGGTGTCGGCCTGCGCGGTCCACACCGAGGTGGCAGCGGCCACCGCTGTCACCCCGAGCGCCGCCGCGAGAAGTCGGCTGTGCCATCCCCTTCCCTTGTGCTTTGCCATGTCCGCCCACCCCTTTGCTGTCTCCGCCGATGCCGTGCCCCCATGAAGACATACGAACGCCCGTACAAGGTCCCTCTGTTACCGATCACAGACGAATCCGCAGGGGGCCGGCGACAAACACAGGAGTTCCGCGACAGACCAGGGGCGCAACGGCCCGGCCCGCCGATCGCAGGGGTCTCGCAGTGCAGTCCGACCGGTACGGCGCCGCAACGGCCTCGGGCAGGGGCCACATCGCCGACGACGCTGCGGGCCCCTGGCTCAGTCGGGCCCTTGGCCCCGCAGCGTGTGCCGCTGCATCAGCCGCGTAATGTCCTTCGCGGTGACGATCCCCACCAGATGGTGCCCGTCCACGACGAGGATGCGCATGCCAGTACCCGGTCGGAGCTTGTCGAGAGCCTCACTCAGAAGATCACTCGGGACGGCAACCGCGCACTGTGACAGCGGAATCGCCACCTCGCGCACGCGCAGCTCCTCCCGGCGCGCTTCCGGTATCCGGGCAAGCCTGCGGATCTGAACGATCCCGCTGGGACGGCCTTCGAAATCGAGCAGCGGCATGGCGGAATGGCGGGAGTTCACTGCCACCTCGTCGATGAAATGCCGGACGGTCAGCCAGTCGGCCCCGGTGGCCACCGGGCTGGACATGGCATCGGCGACCCTGACGCCCCGCAGCTCTGTGTGGATGACGGCGCGCTGCCGTTCGGCGCCGGCGACGATCGCGATGAAGAGACCGACGAAGATGAGCCACAGCCCGTTCGGCGCCCCGCGCAGGAGCAAGATCCAGCCGAAGGCCATCAGCAGCCCGCCCACGACCTGACCGCTTCGGGAGGCCACCCGATCCGCACGTTCCCGGTCTCCGGTACGCCACCACAACAGCGCCTGCACCACCCTTCCGCCGTCGAGCGGCGCAGCGGGAAGGAGGTTGAACACGCCCAGGAACAGGTTCGCCCAGCCGAGCCACACCAGAACGGCGGCGGGCACCGCCCAGCCGATCAGCGCGTGCAGCCCGATTCCCGCTCCGAGCGCGGCGCTTCCGATGATCAGGCTGGTGAGCGGCCCGCTGATCGCCACCGCGAAAGCCACCGCGGCCGTCGGCGGCCGCCCCATCCGGGTCATCCCGCCCAGCGCCCACAGCGTCACATCCTGTACCGCGATCTTCTTCCTGCGGGCCGTCGCGGCGTGTGCCGTCTCGTGGAGCAGGAGGCTGGCCATGAGCAGCAGTGCCCCTACGGCGCTGGCGAAGGTGTACACCGCATCCGAACGCCCTGGAGTCCATGCGGGGAGGGTCTGGCGGCCAAGACCGTACGCGAACAGGACCACCAGCAGCGGCACGCTCCAGTGCATCCGCAGTGGTACCCCGACAACTTGTCCGACACGGACCGAGCCGTTCATCGTCGTCTCCCGCCGGCTCGGCACCCGGTCCACCGGGCAGGACCTCGCGACCTGACTCCGTGAACCGACCAGCACGGCACCCACCCACTATTGTCGCTCTCGGAATCTCCCGCCGTCGGCCAGCGCCCATGGACGCGTTCAGGGAAGAAACGGGGAGATCGAGCGCCCGGTCCCGCCGCCGCCCGCGCGGGTCCGGTTCAGCCCTCCCGTACGATCCACTCGCTGCCGCCCAACGGGTAGTCGTAGCCGGGTCGCCCGGCGCCGGCGCTCGTGCGGAACGGGGTGCCGCTGCTGTCGATGCGCACCGTGCCCCGGCGGCCGCCGCTGGACCAGTCCAGGCTGAGGTCCCAGCGGACGTCGTGCGCCTTGGTGTGCGCGGTGACGTAGAAGACCTCCGGGTCGGACTCGCTGACCTTGTACGGGAAGTCGCGTTGGCCGTTCTTGACGGTGACCGTGGGGCTGCCGTTGTCGAGGTCGATGTCGAACGACTTGGTGCCGACGCCGCCCCCGCAGCCGACCCCCATCGAATAGTCGTTCCAGGCGAGCGGCGCTCCCTTGCCGACGACGCGTACGTGCAGCGCCTCCAGGACGACCGTGTCCCGCCCGGTGCCCTGAACGGTCAGGGCGACCCGCTGCTCCCCCGAGGAGACCGCGCCGTAGGCGCCGGCCCAGCGCAGCGCGTCCTGTTCGCTCGCGGGCGGGCCGACCTGCTCGGGTTCGCTGTCGACGAGGAAATGCTGGCTGCACGGGCTGTCGTAGACGTAGGGGCGGGAGGCGACGTTCAGCGGTACGGCGGTGCTGCCACCGGTGCGCTCGGCCGCGCCCGGCACGCCGCCGCGCTTCGAGGTGCCAGGGGTGGATCCGGCGCTGGAGGCGGAGGCGGACGGTGTGCGGCTCCCACCGGTCGGGGAAGGGGTCGCGGCGTCCGTCGCCGGCGGCTTCTTGGCGTCCGCCGTGTCGGTGGTCGCGCCGGCGGCATCGGCTGCGCGCCGGTCCCCCGCGTCGTTCCCACCCCCGCCGAAGGGCACACTGACGGCGAGCGCCACGGCTCCCAGCACGGCGGCCACTGCTACGGAGGCGATCAGCGCGTTACGGCGACGCCGCGGCGGCGCGGGATCGCGCGGCATGTCGACGACAACCGATTGATCGTCTCCGCCCGGTCCGTGCGTTGACGCCGCGCCGGCCGAATCCGTCGGCGGTCCGGTGACCGCCGTCTCCGGCGAACCGGTTCCACGAGCCGTCCCGGCCGGACCGGCCTCCTGGGCCGAATCCGTCGCCGGAGGCGGATCCGCGGCGGTGTCACCCGCGTTCCTCGCCCCGGCCGCCGTGATCTGGTCCGGCCTGGCCCTTCGTGCCGCGTCCGCCAGGATCCACTGCCGGTGCAGCTCCACCAGCTCCTGCGGCGTCGCCCGGCACACTCTCGCGAAGCGCTCCGCCGGTGCGTACTCCGTGGGCAGCGCGGTGCCGTTGCAGTAGCGGTGCAGCGTCGACGTGCTCATGTGGAGCCGCTTGGCCAGCGCCCCGTAGCTCAGTCCCGAACGGTCCTTCAGCTCCCGCAGCAGCGCCGCGAACTCGCCCGTACCCCCGGCCCCTTCCCTCTCCGACACTCGTTCCACGATCCCCCCATGTCCCGTTCACGCATTCCAGGGGCACTGCTTTTCCCCTGCTCAGAGCGCATTCCAGTGTTCCAGTGTTCCTAACCACCCGCTGTCCATGGCGGCCGGGACGGATCACCCCACAAGCTCCAGTCATCCAAGCACCACACCCACCTGAACAACGAAGGGGCATGGCCACATGTCGAGCATCCGGAACTCCCGCACCCGCCTTCTGACCGCCGCCGCGACCGTCGCGCTCGCCGCTCTCTCCCTGACCGCGTGCAGCGACGGAACGGGCGTGCGGGACGAGGGCGCCTCGGCTGATTCCGCCACGAGCGCCTCGCCCTCCGCGCCTGAGCGCGCACCGTCGGCCCCCGCCTCCGGATCCTCCGACCGCGGCTCCTCCTCCGACAACGCGAAGACGGCCACCCTCGCCTCGAAGCCGGCCGCGCACGCCCCCGCCGCGAAGGCCCCCACCTCCTCCGGCAAGATCGTCACCTGCGAGGGCTCCAACACCAAGACCGTCGCAGCCCCGCTGAACCGTCCTGTCAACCACATGCTCCTCACCGTCACCAACACCGGCAGCAACACCTGCTTCCTGTACCGCTACCCGGCCGTACGCTTCGGCGAGGCCCAGTCGGTGCCGCCGGTCATCGAGGACTCCCAGCCGCAGGCCGTCGTCACGCTGAAGCCGGGCGAATCCGGCTATGCCTCCGTGAATCTGTCCGCCACCGACGGCAGCGGCTCCAACGGCCACACGGAGAAGTCCTTGGTCGTCTACTTCCACGGCCGCTCCGGCAATGAGAGCGTCGGTGCGGGCGCCCACCCCGCACTGCCCGCCAAGGGCGTCTACGTCGACGACTCGCTCAAGGTCACGTACTGGCAGCAGTCGATGGACGACGCCATCAACTGGTGATCTCCCGAACGCCCGTTGCTCCGGCCGCCCGGCCGGAGCAACGGGCGCAGCCGCCACGAGCCCGGAGGCGCTGATCAGGCCGGGCGGGACAGCTCGGGAGCGAGCAGTTCCAGCGCCTCCTCCCAGCGGAAGCGGTCGGCCCCGCCGTCGGCCCCGCCGTCGGCCCCGGGCCGGTGCGGTTCGTGCGACCCGATCAGGACGCCCATCCCACGCAGCCGGTCCAGGCTCGACCGGTACGCCGGATGGGCCGCCTGCGCCGAGTTCAGGTACGGGAGGACGGCGGTCGGGATGCCGAAGCCGTACGCCTCGCACAGGATGCCCAGGGCCAGGGTGTCGGAGCTGCCCGCCGCCCACTTGTTGATCGTGTTGAAGGTGCCCGGGGCAACGGCGATGGCATCGGGAGCCGGCAGCGGGCGAGGGTCGCCCGGTGAGCGCCAGGCCGAGCGAATCGGGTATCCGGTCCGGGCCTCGACGGCCTTCGCGTCGATGAAGCCGAGGCCCTGCGGGGTGGCGACGACTCCGACGTCCCAGTTCGCTTCCTGGGCCGCCGTGATCAACCTGCCGACGTCTCCGGCGATTCCGGCCGCGCACACGACGACGTACAGGAAGGGCTTCTCGGTCTGCTGGTCGGGCTGATCGCTCACGCGGGGCTCCCGGTCGAGGGCTGAAGTGATGCGGTTCAGGCAGCGTACGGCGGCGGTCGCGGGCAGCCGTGTCGGAGCGTCCTGTCGGCCGGGGCGCGGCCGGACGCGGTGATCGGACCTGGCGCTGCCACGGTGTCGGGAGCGCGCCGGTCAGGCCAGGACGACGGGCTTGCCGCTCAGTACGGCCATCCCCGGCCCGGCGGGCGGGGCCGGGGGGCGGGGGGCGGGGGCGTCAGAAGGCCACCGCGTCCCGGATCAGGGGGCACGTCATGCAGTGGCCGCCGCCCCGGCCACGGCCGAGTTCGGCGCCGACGACGGTGATGACCTCGACCCCGGCCCGGCGCAGGAGGGTGTTGGTCTGGGTGTTGCGGTCGTACGTGAAGACGACGCCAGGTTCCACGGCCACGGCGTTGTTGCCGCTTTCCCACTGCCGGCGCTCCGAGGCGTACACATCGCCGCCGGTCTCGATCACCCTGAGCTCGGACAAGCCGAGCGCCTTGGCGACCACGTCGACGAACGGTGTCGTGCCCTCGTCGGTGATCTCGATCCCGGGGGCCCTGTCACCGGGCCTCAGGGAGAAGGTGTGGACCTCGTCCATGATCTTCGGGTAAAGGGTGACGAGGTCGCGGTCGGCGAACGTGAAGACGGTGTCGAGGTGCATGGCGGAGCGCAGTCTGGGCATGCCCGCCACGATCACGTGCTCGGCGGCGCCGTTCCTGAACAGGGCGTTCGCGACCTGGGTGATGGCCTGGCGTGAGGTGCGTTCGCTCATGCCCATGAGCACGACGCCCTTGCCGACCGGCATGATGTCGCCGCCCTCGAAGGTCGCCTGGCCCCAGTCCCGTTCCGGATCGCCCCACCACACCGTGGAGCCCTTGAAGTCGGGGTGGAAGGTGTAGACCGCCTTCATCAGCAGGGTCTCGTCGTGGCGGGCGGGCCAGTACAGGGGGTTCATCGTCAGTCCGCCGTAGAGCCAGCAGGTGGTGTCACGGGTGTAGAGGGTGTTGGGCAGCGGGGGCATCAGATATTCGCGGACGCCGGCGGACTCGCGGGCCAGGGCCACGTAAGGGGAGCGGAAGTCGTCGGGCAGGTCGGCGGTGGCCAGGCCGCCGATCAGGAACTCGGCGAGCCGGCGGGGCGGGAGCGTTTCCAGGAAGGCCCTGGTGTCGTCCTGGAGGCCGATGCCGGCCTCGTTCGCGGTGATCTTGCGGTCGAGGAGCCAGTTCCTCGCCTCCGCGACGGCCATCGTCTCGGCGAGCAGGTCGTGCAGTTCGAGGACCTCGACCCCGCGCAGGCGGAGTTTGTTCACGAAGTCAGCGTGGTCGCGCTGGGCGTTCTCCACCCACATCACGTCGTCGAAGAGCAGGTCGTCGGAGTTGGTGGGGGTGAGCCGACGGTGTGCGAGGCCGGGTGCGCAGACCAGCACCTTGCGCAGTTTCCCGACCTCGGAGTGGACGCCGAGGGCCGCCCCGGTGGTGTCGATGCTCGTCACGGTGTGCCTTTCGGTCGGACGGGGTCGGGGCGCGTCCTCGCGTTCCTCGTCGATGCGTCCCGGTGTCATGCACAGCCCCGCAGACTCCCTCGCCCGACTCAGGGAGAACCTAACGTCATTTTTATCCGTTTGCCCGATATGCCCCTTCGCGGTTCGCTCCGGATGCGCCCGCGCCGGCCGCGGTGGGCGGGGCGCTGTCGGCGGCGCTAGCCTGGGGGAGCAGCGGCCGGTGAGGGCTGCTGTACGGCGGTGGGGCCCGCCGTACTCGAACCGCGGGGCGCGTGCGCGCGTGCCGCCAACGGTCCCTGCTTGCGATGGAGCGCGCCCGTGCGCGGGCGCCCGGCAGGTAGGAGACGTATGCCCAGGCAGGCCCAGTCATGCCGCGTGCCCCCGGCAGCGGTGACGGAGCGCGGCGGCGATCCGCCTGCCGGGCGGAGTGCGCCCGGCAGGCGCGTCAGGCTCTCCCGGCGGCAGTGGCCGGTCCTCGCCATGGTCTCCCTCGGTGGCACGATCGGGGCGTCGGCCCGGTACGGGGCATCCCTCCTGTGGCCCACCGCTCCGGGCGGTTTCCCGTGGACGACGCTGACCGTGAATGTCGTCGGATGCGCGGTGATCGGCGTGTTCATGGTGGTGATCGGCGACGTATGGGCGGCACACCGACTGGTCAGACCCTTCTTCGGTACGGGGGTGCTGGGCGGATTCACCACGTTCTCCACCTACGCGGTGGACATCGAACGCCTCGTCGCCCACGGCCGGCCCGGCCCGGGCCTGGCCTATCTGGGACTGACACTGTTCGCCGCCCTCGCGGCGGTGTGGAGCGCGGTGTGGGCCACCCGCCGCGTACTGGCGTGGAGGCAACCATGACAGGACGGACGAACACGGTCCCGGCCCTGCGACTGACGGTCCTCGTCAGCGAGACCGACGGCTGGCACCACAGGCCCGTGTACACGGAGATCGTGCACCGGGCACACCGGGCGGGGCTCTCCGGTGCGAGCGTCTTCCGCGGAATCGAGGGGTTCGGCACCTCGTCGATGATCCACACCCAACGGCTGCTCTCACTCAGCGAAGACCTGCCGGTGGCCGTCGTGATCGTCGATGCCGAGGAGAGGATCCGCGCGTTCCTGCCGCTCGTCGAGGAGCTGCTCACGGACGGCGGCCTCGCCGTCCTGGACCACTGCGAGACGGTCCGACACGACGACGACCGGGAGCAGAACCCGTGAACTGGCTCCTGGTGATCGTCGGGGCCGCGGTCGGCGCCCCGCTGCGCTATCTGACCGACCGAGCGGTCCAGTCCCGGCACGACACCGTCTTCCCCTGGGGCACCCTCGCCGTCAACGTGAGCGGGTCGCTCGTCCTCGGGCTGCTGGCCGGCGCAGCCACCGCCGGGGCCGCCGCCTCCCACCTGCAGCTCCTGCTCGGCACCGGCCTGTGCGGAGCGCTCACCACCTACTCCACCTTCAGCTACGAAACGCTGCGGCTGGCCGAGGACGGCGCCAGGTTCTACGCCGCCGCCAACATCCTCGCGAGCGTCGTGGCCGGACTCGGCGCCGCGTTCGCCGGAGTCTCGCTCGCCCCGGCCCTGTGGGCATAGTGCACCGGCCGACGATGCGCCCCTGGCGATTCGTGGTCTGGTTCGGAACCATCAGCCTGCTCGCCGACTTCGTCTACGAAGGGGCGCGTTCGATCACGGGTCCCCTGCTGGCCTCGCTGGGGGCCTCGGCCCTGGTGGTCGGTGTCGTCACGGGTGCGGGTGAGGCGGCGGCGCTGATCCTGCGGCTGGTCTCGGGGCCGCTGGCGGACCGCACGGGCCGGTTCTGGGGCTGGACGATCGCCGGGTACGCGCTGACGGTCGTCAGCGTGCCGGTGCTGGGCCTGACGGGGGTGCTCTGGGTCGCCTGCTCCCTGGTCATCGCCGAACGGGTCGGCAAGGCCGTCCGCTCCCCCGCCAAGGACACGCTCCTGTCGTACGCCACCGCGGTGACGGGCCGGGGACGGGGCTTCGCCGTGCACCAGGCGATGGACCAGATCGGCGCGCTGATCGGCCCGCTGACCGTCGCCGGTGTGCTGGCCCTGACGGGCGGCGACTACGCACCGGCGCTCGGCGTCCTTGCCCTGCCGGGCGTGGCGGTGCTGGCCCTGCTGGTCCGGCTCAGGCACCAGGTCCCGCAACCTGCGGTCTACGAAAGCGCGGCAATGGAGGCTGCGGCCGGTACGCAGACCGCCTCCGGGCGGTTGCCGGCCGCGTTCTGGCGGTACGCCGCGTTCACGGCCGTCACGACCTCGGGCTTCGCCACCTACGGTGTGCTGTCCTTCCACCTCGTCACGCACGGGATGCTCGCCACGGCCTGGGTTCCGGTGCTGTACGCCGGTGCCATGGCCATGGACGCGCTGGCGGCGCTGGCCACCGGGTGGGCCTACGACCGGATCGGGCCCCGGGTGCTGGCCGTGCTGCCGCTGCTGGCGGCTTCGGTGCCCGTGCTGGCCTTCGGCGGCAGCCTCGCCGTCGCGGTGATCGGCTCACTGGCGTGGGGGGCTGCGATGGGCATCCAGGAGTCCACGCTGCAGGCCACCGTCGCCGACCTCGTCCCGCCGGGGCGGCGGGCGACCGCCTACGGGGTCTTCGCGGGGGTCATCGGCGCCGCGACCCTGGCCGGTGGCGCGCTCGTCGGCGGTCTCTACGGCTACTCGGTCCCGGTGCTCGTCGTGGTGGTCGTGGTGATCCAGGCCGCCGCTCTGGTGTTGCTGTCCGGCACCCGTGCGCACCGCGGCTGAACCCGCCGGGGCCGCGGAACAGGGCGTCTGCGCGGCTCAGCCGCCGCCCGAGGACCCGGCGGCCCGCTTCCGGGCGGCTTCGATCTCCGCGTACGCCATGTCGCGTCCCTCCCAGTGCGATCCCTCCACCGACTTGCCGGGCTCCAGGTCCTTGTAGACCTCGAAGAAGTGGGTGATCTCCAGCAGGTCGAAGCTGGACACGTCGCCGATGTCCCGCAGGTCGGCGTGGCGGGGGTCGTGCGCGGGAACGCAGAGGACCTTCTCGTCGGGGCCCTTCTCGTCGCGCATCACGAACATGCCGATGGCCCGGCACTGGATCGTGCAGCCGGGGAAGGTGCGCTCACCCACCAGCACCAGGGCGTCCAGGGGGTCACCGTCCCGGCCGAGCGTGTGGTCGACGTAGCCGTAGTCGGCGGGATAGCGGGTGGCCGTGAACAGCATCCGGTCCAGCCGGATGCGCCCGGCCTCGTGGTCCATCTCGTACTTGTTGCGGGATCCCTGGGGGATCTCCACGATCACGTCGAATTCCACGGCAACGGCCTCCAAGCGGCAGGCGGGCACGGTGTCGTCACGCGCACGGCCAGGGACCGTCGGCGGAAGGTGTCCGCGGTTGCGGTGAGCCCCATCACCGGCACGCCGGGGCGCGCACTCCCAGTCTGCATTCTCACGCGGACGCCGCCAGCGCTCACCGCGGTCGTGCGCCCAGGGGAGGTACCCGGTACCCGCTGTGCGTGACGTGACGGCCGCCCCGTGTGTCACGTACTCCGGGCACCACCGTCCCGCGGCCGGGCCCCGCACGGGGGAAACATCCGGCTTTGTCGCCACCTCGCCTTGCTGTCAGGCAGGTTGATGAGGTGCCCTCCTCGGCGCGACACCGGGAGCTCCGGCCCTCGACCACGGATAGATCGGCATGCACACGACAGGAGGAAGCGCGACAGGAGCCTTGGCCGGGAGCGAGCGACCCGCGAACCCGTCACGCGGGCGCGGCGCATGCGTCGTCCACCGACGCGTATGCCCCGGCGGTGACCAGGAGGGTCACACATTCATATACGCACCGGGTACGCATTCTTGACCGTTCGTCACCTATGTCCACCAAAAAGACCCAGGTCAGCCCGGTGCTGGACGGCCAACTCCGTCCCTGGATGTGAACATTCCGCGTCAAGAGTGCAACTGGCGTGTCGGTCTTGACATTTACCCGAGAGGCCGATGCTAAGATCATCTTACTTCCAGTGGGCTGATGGCGTATGGGGGCATTCCGGGAGGGATGAATTCCTCGGCCCCGCTTTCGGAGGGGCCTTCCCTGCGTGGCACAAGTCGCGACTAGACCAGTCCGGCCGGTGCGGCTCATGAGGGAGCGTCAAGCCGTTTCCATAGCCATGGCACTTGAAGTGAGTCTCATGACATTTGCACAGGGCCCTCTCTTCTGGGCGCTGGTTGTCGTAGCACTGGTCGCTGTCGGTGCCGTCCTGCGGGCTCGCAAGACCAACATCGGGCTGCGCAGACAGAACACCGGCCTACGGGGCGAGCGTGACGCGCTGCAACGGCAGCGGGACGAGCTCCACGTAGCCCACAACGGTCTGCTGCACCGGCAGGCCGCCGAGATGAATGAGGTCCGCAAGGACGCCGAAGAGGAGACCAAGGCCGTCCTCAAGGCGGCCGTGCGTACCCTTCAGGGGCTCGCGGACGAGCAGCAGGTGGTCGTCGAGAACGCCCAGAAGAAGTACGGCGACGACCCCAACATGCTCGCCGACCTGATGGCCATCGACCACGCCAACAGCCAGTTCGGCCGCCGCGCGCAGGGCATCGCGGTGCTGTGCGGCGGCTGGCTCGGGCGCAGGGAGACCGTCGCCTCGGTCTTCGACGTGGCCCGTAGCGCGCAGGGCCGTATCCGCCAGTTCGACCGCGTCCGGGTCAATGGACAGGTCAACTTCTCGGTCGTCAGCAAGGCCGTGGAACCGGTCGCGGTGGTCCTCGCCGAACTGCTGGCCAACGCCACCAACTACTCGGCCCCCGGCACGCCGGTGGAGATCAACATCCAGGCCGTCCCGAAGGGCGTCTGCCTCATCATCGACGACGCGGGCCTCGGCATGGGCCAGGAGGAGAAGGACCGCGCGGCGGCCCTCCTCGCGCCCCAGGCCGCCATCAGCGTCTCCAGCCTGGGCATTCCCCCACAGTTCGGATTCGCCGTCTCCGGTGTACTGGCCGCCCGCTACGGGTTCAAGGTCTCGGTGGACTCGGTATCCCCTTATGGAGGCGTACGCGCGGTGGTTCTCCTGCCCGACGAGCTTCTCACCGGCGATGCGCCCACGCCCCCGGTGGCCGCCGCGGCGCCCGTCCACCATGACGCGGAGGTGTCGGCGCTCCCCCGCCGCCAGGTGAGCGCGCCGCCGCCGACCCCGCTGTTCCCGCCGGCGGCACAGCCGGTCTCCGCCCCGCAGCCCACGGGGTCCTTCACCACCGCCGGTGGCCTGCCCAAGCGTCGTCGCAAGAGCCCGGTTTCAGTGGTGCCGTCGACCGACCCCGGGCCGGTGCGCAGCAACGAGGAAACCGCCTCCCGCCTGGGCGCGTTCCAGCGCGGAACACGGTCCGGACGTGACACGACGACGATGGAAGGACCCGAGATCCAGTGAACCCCGATCTGACCTGGGTGCTCAACGATGTGCTCCAGGTACCCGGCGCTCGGCACGCGATCCTCGTCTCCGCCGACGGCCTGCTGCTGGCCAACTCCAGTGAGATCGGCCGGGACGACGCGGAGACCGTGGCGGCGGCGATGAGTTCCATGCAGTCGCTGAGCCGGGCCGTCGCGCCCTTCATCGGGGCCCAGACCCCCGGTCGCTGGCGTCAGACGCTCCTTGAGTACGAGCACGGCTGGATCTTCCTGATCGCCGCGGGCACCGGCGCCTATCTGGCGGCGGCCGCCGCGGCCGACGTGGACATGGAGGCCATGTCCTTCCGTATGCAGCAGCAGGTCACCGCGCTGGGGAAGGCGATGACCACGCCTCCCCGCCACAACGTCGGAAGCGACGCATGACGGCGCCGGGCGAGGAGCAGTCCGTCAGCAGCGGGTTCGTCCGGTCGTACGTCATCACCGGCGGACGCGGGCTGCCCGACGCGGAGGGCCTGTCCCTCGTCACTCTGGTCACCATCGCACCCGGCCGGCAGCAGCCCCCCAACCCGAGCCCCGAGGTCCGGGCGATCTGGAAGCTGTGTTCCGGCGGCTATCTGTCGGTGGCCGAGGTCGCGGGCCATCTGGAACTGCCCGTCGGAGTGGCGCGGCTGCTGCTGAACGATTTAGCGGAACAGGGTCATCTGATGCGCCGCAAGGCGCCACCGCCGGCTCAGCTCGTTGACAGGAAGATCCTCGAAGAGGTGTTGCATGGACTCCACGTCCGGTTCGGCTGAGAACATCTATGTGTCGGACGCGGTACAGCGTGCGGCGAAGATCCTCGTCGTCGGACACTTCGCCGTGGGCAAGACGACGCTCATCGGCACCCTCTCCGAGATCACACCGCTGCGCACCGAGGAGAGGATGACGCAGGCCAGCGCCCACGTCGACGACCTGCGGGGCGCACCCGACAAGGTCACCACGACGGTCGCGCTGGACTTCGGCCGTCTGACGCTGAGCGACGAGCTGGTGCTGTACCTGTTCGGTACGCCGGGCCAGCAGCGTTTCGTCGAGCTGTGGGAGGACATGGCCCGGGGTTCGCTCGGCGCGCTGCTCCTCGTCGACCCGGCCCGTCTCGCCGACACCTTCCCGGTGATCGACCTGGTCGAGACGTACGGGCTGGAGTACGCCGTCGCGGTCAACAGTTTCGACCCGTACTCCCGGCATGCCGAGGAGGAGTTGCGCGAGGCCCTCGACCTGCTGCCGGACACCCCGGTCGTCTACTGCGACGCCCGGGACGAGAACTCGTCCGCGCAGGCCCTGATCACCCTGGTCCAGCACCTTCTCGCCCGGGTGGCCTGACCTCCGCTCCGTGTACGCCGTCCGCCGGAACGGGTGACCCGAGCCCCGTCTTCCGTCCACCGTCCGGGCCCACGAGGCCCGCGATCACACCTAGGAATCACACATGGACTCTCAGCCGGGAGCCACCCCGTACAGCGCCCCCACCGGGTGCCCGATGCACGGCGAGCGGCAGAAGTCGCTCTACGGGCCGGAGTTCGCGTCCGATCCGCAGCGTGTGTACAACGAGTTCCGGGCGCACGGGCTCGCCGCTCCGATCGAGCTGGCTCCCGGGGTGGACGCCACTTTGATCGTGCAGCACGAGGCCGCGCTCCGGGTTCTGCAGAACCCCTCCTTCTTCGCCCGTGACTCCAGGCGGTGGGCGGCGCTGCGGGAGGGCCGCGTACCGCTGGACAGCCCGGTGCTGCCGATGATGGCGTACCGGCCCAACTGCCTGTTCACGGACGGCACCGAGCATCTGCGGCTGCGCAAGGCGGTCACCGAGAGCCTCGGCCGGCTCAACACCAACCGGCTCAGCCGGGACGTCGAGCGCATCGCCGACTACCTCATCGACCAGTTCATCGAGCGCGGCAGCGCCGACCTGCTGGGCGACTACGCCAAGCTCCTGCCGCTGCTGCTGTTCAACCAGCTCTTCGGCTGCCCCGGTGACATCGGTGACCGGCTGACCCGCTCGATGTCCGCGATCTTCGACGGCGAGGACGTGCTGCGAGCCAACGCCGAGCTGACGGAGTGCCTGATGGAGCTCGTCGCGCTCAAGCGGCGCCAGCCCGGTGAGGACATCACCTCCTGGCTCATCCAGCACCCGGCCGGGCTGCGGGACGAGGAGCTCAAGGACCAGCTCGTCATGCTGATGGGCGCGGGCATCGAGCCGGAACGCAACCTCATCGCCAACGCACTGCTCCTCCTGCTGTCCGACGACGCCGGGAACCCGCACCGGCGGGGTACGGGAATGCTGGTCGAGGACGCCCTCGACGACGTGCTGTGGAACAACCCGCCGATCGCCAACTACGCGACGCACTACCCGGTCCAGGACGTCGACCTGGGCGGTGTGACGCTGAAGGCGGAGACCCCTGTACTGATCAGCTTCGCCGCCGCGAACAGCGACCCCGCGCTCACCGACGCCCGTCAGACCCTGAGCAAGGGCGCCCACCTCGCCTGGGGCGCGGGTCCGCACGTCTGCCCGGCGAAGTCCCCCGCGCAGCTCATCGCCCTCACCGCGATCGAGAAGATCCTCAACTCGGTGCCGGACCTCGCCCTCGCCATCCCGTCCTCGGCGGTCGAATGGCGGCCGGGTCCGTTCCACCGGGCCATGGTGTCCCTGCCGGTCCGGTTCAGCCCGAGTGCGCCGCGCCATGCTGCGAAGGCCGCGACGCAGTCGCCCGTCTCGTCCCGGATCACCCCTGCCGAAGAGCTTCCCGCCGCGCGCTACGACCAGGTGGAGTCGCCGAAGAAGGCGAAGGGCTGGTGGAGTTCCTTCCTGGACGTCTTCCGGGTATGACGCCGTCCGACGCCATGGGACAGGGCCGGTCCATACGCCTACCCGGCCCTGTTCACCACCCGGCTTGAGCGGCGTCCGGCACATGACAAGGGGTCAGCAGGGCATTTCTCTGTGACAGGAGCAACAGGGATCGACGCTTGGCGGACATATGCGGAGGGGTAAGTTCTGGCCGTAACCATGAGCCCAGGGCAAGGAACTCTGCGTGAGCGCTATATGTGGCACAGACCGGCCCGCCGTCGACCGCCGTGCCCTCATCTCCCTTCTACGACGTCTCAAATCGCCGGAAGGGCAGGCCGATCCCTACGGTCTCCTGGGTGAGATGAGAGCCATGGGAGACGTCGTGCGGGCTCCCTGGGACGCGTACTTCGTCACCGGGTTCGACGCGTGCAGCGAAGTGCTCCGCGGTCGCAACTGGCTGGCACCGGACTTCGCCTGGCAGGAGCGCCAGGAGGACACCGAGCGCTGGGAAGCGGTCGCCACCCAGGAGATGACCAAGACGCTCTCCCGCCTCAACGCGCCCGAGCACACCTGCCAGCGCCGCAGCCTCGGCAACCTCTTCGACCGTTCGACCATCGAGCGGCTGACCCCGCAGGTCGAGGAGCACGTCACCCGTCTCCTCGACGATCTGGCCGGCAAACTGCGCCGGGGCGAGGCCGACTTCGTCGGTACGGTCAGCGAACAGCTTCCGATCAGCACCATCGGCTCCTGGCTGGGGATCCCGCCCGAGGACTACGCCCACATCCTGGAGATCACCCACAACCAGGTGCACGCCCAGGAGCTGCTGCCCACCAAGAGCCAGCTCGCCGTGTCCGCCGAGGCGACCCTGCATCTACGCGCGTACTTCACCGAACTCGTGAAGCAGCGCCGCGCGAACCCCGGCAACGATGTCCTGACCGGCTGGATCCACACCTGGGACGCGAAGGAGCCCGACCGCGAGGCGGCGGACGAGATCCTTTACCGTCTCACCATGTTCGTCACCATCGCCTCGCTGGAGACCACCGCGACACTGCTGTCGACCATGGTGGATCTCCTGCAGAGGGAGCCCGGCCGGTGGGCGTGGCTCGCGGAGAACCCGGGTTACATCGACGCCGCAGTCGACGAGGTCCTCCGGTACGACCCGCCCATCGGGATCAACACCCGGATCGCGGCCGACGACACGGTCCTGGCGGGTGTGCCGATCGCGAAGGACAGCATGGTCCACGTCATGTACGGGGCCGCCAACCACGACCCGCGGCGCAATGAGAACCCGGACGCCTTCGACATCTCGCGCACCGGCACCCACCTCACCTTCGGCGGCGGAGTGCACTACTGCCTGGGCGCGGCCCTCGCCCGCCTGGAGGCCCGTACGCTCCTCACCCAGCTCCTGAAACGTTTCCCCACCCTGCGCACCGTCACACCGGCCAGTTACGCGTCCCGCCTGGTCTTCAGGCGCGTGACCTCGATGAGCGTGGCGATATGAAGCTCTCCCTGCCCGACTACCTCTCCCCCTACCGGCGACCGGGCACGGTGCGCACCGAACGCGAGGGCCCCGTCCTGCGGGTGGAGCTGAACTGCCCCGCCACCGGCAACGCTGTCACCGAGGCGATGCTGGACGATCTGCTGGCGGTCCTGGCCGTCCCGGACCCCGATGTCCGGGTGCTGGTGCTCAGCGGTGCCGGCGACGACTTCTGCCTGGGCGGTGACCGCGGCGAGTTCGCCGACTGGCTCGACGACGACCCCACCGGGCGGGGCATCCGGATCGCGGGCGACAAGGCCCGCCGCGTCTGTGAGGCCATCTCCACCAGCCAGGCCGTCACCATCGCCAGGATCCAGGGCAAGGCGATCGGCGCGGGACTCGCGCTGGCACTCGCCTGCGATCTGCGCGTCGGCGCGGACACCGCCGGATTCCGGCTGCCGGAGCTGGCGCTCGGGCTGCCCACCGCGTGGGGCGGCGTGCTGCCCCGTCTGATTCATGAGGTCGGCGCCGCCCGCGCGCGCGAACTCATCCTGACCGGACGTGCCTTCGACGCCGCGGAGGCGTACGAACTGTCCGTCCTCCAGCGCATCGTGCCCGAGGACTCCCTCGACGCGGCGGTCACCGCGTGGGCCAAGCCCATCGTGCGCCGCCCGGAGGCCGCCCTGCGCGTCACGAAGGCGCTGCTCAACTCCTACGCCGCCCCGACCCGGCTGGCCGATCCGTCCGTCCTGGACGCGGAGCTGATGGCCACCGTCGCCGCCGCGACCCGCCGCAGCCGCGACGCCGGAGGGGCCGGGACGGTGCGTTAAGGCCCTTCGCCTCGGTCAAGCCCGGCCCGATCCGGTCAAGCCCGGCCTGATTCGAACGAGAGACCCCAGAGGTCCCTGAAGCTCACGAGCCCCGCTCTCCCCGCCGTTCCCCCGCACCTGGACGCTGGGCTCGCCCAGGAAGACATGGGCACCCCTTCCGCTTCAGGAGCGTGGCGCATTGCTCCACCGGTGTCACGTTGTCGCGCGACGGGTGTGGACGAACGGCTCGGCTTCCTCGGGAGAAATAGTCTGCGGGGCGGGGGCCTGGGCGGTCGATCATCCCGCGTGCGTGCGTCAACGGGATCCACTCGATCCGGTCGGACTCGTTCTCAAGTGCGGGACCGCCGGAGGCGGGAAGGGGTCCGGAGGCGGGGTACGCGGGGGCGTCGACGGGTCCGGCGCTTCCCGCAGCACACTCCTGCAGCCGTTCCCAGGGAACACCGACTGTCGGGTTTCGCATACCGAGTGAGGTCACACACATTGAGGTCACACACATGAGGAAGCACCGCGGTAAGACGTCCCGCCGATGGATGGCCGTTGCTGTCATCGCTTTCGGAACCGTGGGAGCCGTGGGGACCACGGGAGTCGCGGGGACAGCGGAAGCCGCAGACGTGCCCTTCGCCGCCACCACGACCGTCTTCGGCGCACATGAGAAGGAGACCGCCCGCCTGCTGACACTGATGAACAGCGTTCGCCACGCGGTTGGTTGCCCGTCTTTGACGACGAACACGAAACTCACGAAGTCCGCCCGGGAGCACAGCGCGGACATGGCTTCCCACCAGAACATGTCCCACACCGGCTCCGACGGCTCCGCCCCGAGCGACCGGATCGCGGACGCCGGATACGAGCGGAGCGCGTACGGCGAGAACGTCGCCCACGGCTACACCACCCCGGAGAGCGTCATGGCCGGCTGGATGAGCAGCCCCGGCCACCGGCGCAACATCCTCGACTGCTCGTTCAAGGAAATCGGTCTGGGCCTCGCGCAGCCCGGCAACTACTGGACGCAGGACTTCGGACGGCCCCGCGCTCAAACGAAGTACGGAAGGTAGGGGGGCGCACCGGCTCCATCTCCCGCCACGCGAACGGAACTTCGCACCCCGTCGCACGTCGCGCAGCTCCCGCGACGCGCCCCCGCCGTCCTGTTCCAGGGGTACGGCAGAGGGCCCGCGTACGGCAGCGGTAGTACGTGCGACTCCATGCAGGCGGACGACGACGATGACGCCCCTGTTCACGAAGGATCGAGGCAATCCTCCGGCCCCGCCGTGCCCCGGCGCGGCCGGAGCGCGGCATTCGCGCCGCCGACCCGTTGCCCGACCCAGACAGACTGGAGCGCCTCTTCGTGGCCACCTTCCTTTACCGGCTGGGCCGCTTCTCCTTCCGGAGACGCCGGCTCGTCGCCCTGCTCTGGGTGGTGGTCCTGGCCGCCTGCGCGTTCGCGGCGGCCAAGGCGCCGACCGCCCCCGAGGACGGGTTCTCGATGCCCGGCACGGAGTCGCAGAAGGCGTTCGACCTGCTGGACCAGCGCTTCCCCGGCGGCAACTCCAACGCCGCCGACGCCCGTATCGTCTTCGTCGCACCCAAGGGCCAGAAGATCACCGCGGGCCCGAACAAGGCCGCCGTCGAGAGGATCGTCGCGGACGTGGCGGCCGGCTCGCAGGTCAAGGGCGCGCTCGACCCGTTCCACCTGGCCGGGGCCGTCAGCAAGGACGGCACGACCGCGTACTCCACCGTCTCGTACGACGTACAGAGCACCGACCTCACCGACGCCACCACCAAGGCGCTGGAGGACGCCGCCGAGAACGGGCGGGACGCGGGCCTGACCGTGGAGCTCGGCGGTTCGGCCCTGGTGCCGGAGGGAGAGCTCGGCGGCACGACCGAACTCATCGGTGTCGCCGCCGCCGCGGTCGTCCTGCTCATCACCTTCGGATCGCTCGCCGCCGCGGGCCTCCCGCTGCTCACCGCGCTCGTCGGCATCGGCGTGGGCGTGGCCTCGATCGTCGCCCTCGGGATGTCCACGACCACGACCACGCTCGCCCTGATGCTGGGGCTCGCGGTCGGCATCGACTACGCCCTGTTCATCGTCTCGCGCTATCGGACGGAACGAGCGGAGGCCCACCGCGCCGAGGAGGCCGCGGCACGGGCCGTGGGAACGGCGGGCTCCGCCGTCGTCTTCGCCGGTCTCACCGTCGTCATCGCCCTGGCGGGCCTGTCCGTGGTCGGCATTCCCGTGCTGACGAAGATGGGCCTCGCCGCGGCGAGCACCGTCGTGATCGCCGTCCTGGTCGCGATGACCCTGCTGCCCGCGCTGCTCGGCTTCTTCCAGAAGGCCGTCCTGCCGCGCGCCCAGCGCAAGGCACGGGGCAGGCAGCACGCCGAGGACGGCCGGCCCAACATGGGCACCCGCTGGGCCCGCTTCGTGATCCGTCGGCCGCTCGCGGTCCTGGCGCTCAGCGTCCTCGGCCTCGGCCTGATCTCGGTACCGGCGCTCGACCTCCAGCTCGGCATGCCGGGCGACGAGTCGAAGTCCACCTCGACCACCCAGCGCCGCGCCTACGACGCCCTGGCCCACGGCTTCGGTCCCGGCTTCAACGGACCGCTCACCGTGGTCGTCGACGCCAAGGGCTCGGACGACCCGAAGGCCGCCGCGGCGCGCGCCGCCAAGCAGCTCAGCGCCACCGACGGCGTCGTCGCCGCGACGCCCCCCGCCTTCAACAAGGCCGGTGACACCGCGGTGCTCACCGCCGTGCCCGCCACCGGACCGAGCTCCGCGGCCACCACGGACCTCGTCCACACCATCCGCGACGAGGCCCGTGACCTGCGGTCCGAGACCGGTGCGACGATGCTCGTCACCGGTGCGACCGCGGTGAACATCGACGTGTCGCAGAAGGTCACCGACGCGCTGGTCCCCTACCTGGCGCTCGTCGTCGGTCTGGCCTTCCTGCTCCTGGCGGTCGTCTTCCGCTCGCTGCTGGTCCCGCTCAAGGCGGCCCTCGGCTTCCTGCTGTCCGTGACGGCGGCCTTCGGCACGATCGTCGCGGTCTTCCAGTGGGGCTGGCTCGCCGACGCCCTCGGCGTCGAGCAGACCGGACCCGTGATGAGCATGATGCCGATCTTCCTGATCGGGGTGGTCTTCGGTCTGGCGATGGACTACGAGGTCTTCCTCGTGACCCGGATGCGGGAGGCGTACGTCCACGGGGAGCGGCCCGGCGAGGCGATCGTCACCGGGTTCCGGCACAGTGCCCGGGTCGTGGGAGCCGCGGCCGTCATCATGATCGCGGTGTTCGCCGGGTTCATCGGGATGAGCGAGTCGATGATCAAGATGATGGGCGTCGGTCTCGCCACGGCCGTCTTCTTCGACGCGTTCGTCGTCCGGATGACGGTCGTCCCGGCGGTGCTCGCCCTGCTCGGCGACCGGGCGTGGTGGCTGCCCCGGTGGCTGGGGAGGGTCCTGCCCCAGGTGGACGTCGAGGGCGAGAAGCTGAATCACGGCGGGCCCGGGGCGCCCGCGCCGACGGCGGAACCCGCCCCCGATCCCGTACGCGTATGAATCGCGTGGAGTGACGTGGGGCGGCCCCAGGCCCGTCCGTCGTGCGCAGGACGGACGGGCCTTCGGCCTCCCTGCACGGGTGGCCGGCCGAGTCGACGACCATGGATGGCCGGACAGACCCCGCGGAAGAGGAAGAGAGACTGCGTGTTCACCGACTGGTGGCAATGGGCCCGACGCCACCCCTGGGCCGTCGACGTGGCGGTGGCCGTGGTGCTGTGGGTCTTCGCGGTCTTCTCCAGCACCCTGACCGCCGCCCGGATCGTCCGCGCCCCGACGCTCGCCTTCTCCCTGGCCGCCGTCGTGCCCTCCGCCGTTCTGCTGCTGGGGCAGCGCCGATTCCCGCGCACGGTGGTGGTGGTGACGACGATGTGCGGTGGCGTCCTGGGCGTCATGGGCGGCCGCATCGGGTTCGACCCCGGCCCGAGCGTCGCCGGCGCCGCCTTGGTCGCCCTCTATCTCCTGGCCCTGCGTACGGACCTGCGCACGACCGCGGTGTACACGGCCGGGGTGGCCGTCGCCCTCGTCGTCGTCTCCGTCGGCTGGGGCAAGGGCGCACTGCTGCGGCCCGACCAGATCGGCACCCTCTCGTGCGTCCTGCTGGCGGGCGCCGTCGGCGAGTCGGTACGGACCCGGCGCGACCATGTCGCCGCCGTGGAGGCACGGGCGGAACTGGCGGAACGGACCCGCGAGGAGGAGGCACGCCGCCGGGTGAGCGAGGAACGGACCCGGATCGCCCGCGAGCTCCACGACATCGTCGCGCATCACATCGCCCTCGCCCACGCACAGGCGGCCACCGCCGCGTACCTGCTGCGCAGCCGGCCCGAGCAGGCGCAGGACATGATGGACCAGCTCGCCGGAACCACCTCCTGCGCACTGCGCGAACTCAAGGCGACCGTGGGGCTGCTGCGCCGCGAGGGCGATCCGGAGACGCCTCTGGAACCGTCCCCCGGGCTGGCCCAGCTCCCGGAGCTGATCGCCTCGTTCGAGCGGACGGGCCTCGCCGTCTCGGTGTCGGTGGAGGGTGAGAAGCGGGCGCTGTCGTCGGGCACGGACCTGACCGCGTACCGGATCGTGCAGGAAGCGCTGACCAACGTCACCAAGCACGCGGGCTCCGCGACGGCCTCGGTGCGGCTCCGCTACACGCGCCGTCTGCTCACCCTCACCATCACCGACGACGGACACGAACCGCAGACGGCGGGCGCGCCCGGGTACGGCCTCATCGGCATGCGGGAACGGGCCCTGTCCGTCGGCGGCCGGCTGGCCGCCGGGCACCGGGCGAGCGGCGGTTTCGAAGTGACCACGGAGCTTCCCCTGGAGGCGGCGGAACCCGAACCCCACCAGGACGACGAGAGGACGGCGCGGTGACCATCCGGGTACTGCTGGCCGATGACCAGGCGCTGCTGGCCGGAACCTTCCGGCTGCTGATCGACTCGAACGACGACATGGAGGTCGTCGGCGTCGCGGCGGACGGCCGGGAGGCGGTGGAGCTGGCCCGTGCCACCGCGCCGGACGTGGTCGTGATGGACATCCGCATGCCGGGCCTCGACGGGCTGGCGGCGACCGAGGAGATCTGCCGCGACGAGGCGCTGCGAGAGACCCGCATCCTCATCCTCACCACGTTCGAGATCGACGAGTACGTGGCGCGGGCCCTGCGCGCGGGAGCCAGCGGCTTCCTCGGCAAGGACGTCGGCCCCGAGGAACTCCTGGACGCGATCCGCACGGTGGCCTCGGGCGACACGCTCCTGTCGCCGACCGCGACCCGGGCCCTCATCACCCGCTATCTCGCCCGCCCGGAGGGCGGCACCGCCGTGCCCGGGGCACTGGACGTCCTGACCGCCCGCGAGCGCGAGGTCATGGCGCAGGCCGCCGAGGGGCTGTCGAACGACGAGATCGCCGAGCGGATGCATGTCAGCCCGCTGACCGTACGCACCCATGTCGGGCGGGCGATGAGCAAGCTGGGGGCCCGGCACCGGGCCCAACTGGTCGCCATGGCCTACCAGTCGGGCCTGGTGCGAGTGGACCCGCCGCAGCCGGGCGACGGGCGCTGAGGGGGATCCTGGTCGTCGTGGCGGTGGCCGTCTCGGCCGTCGGGAACCCTGGGCCGGGGCCGTCGCGGCGCTGTCGTCCGCCGCGTGGTTCGACTTCTTCCTCTGTCGTGCACCAGGCCCTTACGCGACGGGCTCCCCGGCCCCCACGAGTTCCCCCTCGGACGCGCCCCGGCAGCCGCACGGTTGCCGAGATGGCGCGAGGCCGGCCTCGATGCCGTCCAGGGCCCGGCGGGCGGCATCGAGCTGCGCCCGCAGGGACTCGGTGCCGTCATCGGCGCGCAACCGGCGTCCGGAAGGCACCTCGCTCTCCTCCAGTTCCCGCTCCTTCTCCAACTCCCGGGCCTCCTCAAGGGAGTTGATGACGACGCCGATGAGGAGGTTGACGAGCAGGAAGGAACCGAGCAGGACGAAAGAGGCGAAGTAGACGATCGTCCAGCGCGAGATCTCCAGCGCGGCGCGGACCGCGTCCCCGAGGCCGTCGAGGGTGATGAGGAGGAAGAGCGTGAGCGCCGCGCGGCCGAGCGAGCCGAAGTGCTCGGGGTTGTCGTCGGAGAAGAAGACCCAGCCGACCATGGCGTACACATAGAGCAGGAGCGCGCCGACGAGCAGAAAGCTCAGCGTGCCGGGCAGGCTCTTGCCGACCGCCACGATCACGATGCGCAGCTGGGGCAGAAATCGTGCCGCACGCAGCACCCGGGCCAGCCGCAGCAGTCGGAGCACCGTGGCGTTCTCGCGGGCGAACGGCAGGAAGGCCAGGGCGACGACGAGCACGTCGAACACGTTCCAGGGGTCGCGGAAGAAGTCCCTGGGACGGTCGGCGTGGGCTGCGGCCCGCAGCAGGATCTCGGCGGTGAACGCGGCGAGAAAGACATGCTCCGTCGCCTTGAGCGCACCGTGCCACTCCTGCACGACGCCGCTGTACGTCTCGATCCCCAGCAGGGCCGCATTGGCCACGATGACGCAGAACACGGTGCCGGCGAAGGCCGAGGAGTCCACGACACGGCGGCTGTGTACGGCGATTGCACGCCGTAATTCCGCGGCGACCTGTTCGGACATGGTGTGATTCGTTTCCTCGAAGACTTCGTTGCGCCGCAGGCCGGCTCCCGCTCACCAACAGGAGTGGATCTTAGACCGACCGGCAAATGGAGGGCGGCGTCGCGGGGCCGGGCACGCACTCCCCCAAGGCCTCAAGGGCCAGGGGGGACCCCCTGCGGCGTTGTCGTCGGTCACCAACGCTCCGCGTTGCCTCCCTCCTCCGCCTTGCAGCTGCACGCACCCGGCCCCGCCCCTTATCCCACCCCCCATTTGCCGGTCGGTCTTTGAGGGCGTTGGCCCGGGTCAGCATCCGGACTTGGCCGTGGCCCGCACTCCGAAGTGCACATACCGGGAGCCGTCGGGCAGGGCGTAGAACACCACGGGTATCCAGCCGTCCGCCTCGCCGCGACGGGCGGCGAAGACCGTCTTCGCCGGTGAGTCCGACACCGGGGTCAGATTCCAGAAAAGCGGCTCGAAGGTGCCCTTGAGGCCGTCGGCGCCTTCGTACTTCACCTGGAGCACTCCCTCGCCCACGGGCCGGTCGGTGACGGTCATGAGGAACCCCTCACGCCGGTAGCTGCCGGTGAACGGCCGTGTGTCCACCTCCGGTTCGTCCTCCGCGGGGCCGAACTCCGGCATGGCCACCCCGGCGAACTCGGCGGTCAGCTCACGGCAGAGCGCCTCGTGGACCTTGGGTGCGGCGGCCCCGCCGTTGGTCAGCAGGGCGATGGCGAGGCCCGCCTCCGGGACGGCCCGCAGATACGCGAGCTGTCCGAACGTGCTGCCGTCGTGGCCGAAGCCTCGGACGCCGTCCCACTCGAACAGGCCCCAGCCCAGGCCCCAATGGGCGCCGAGGAACCACTGGTCGGGCAGCTCGACCTCCCGCGTCAACATCGCTTCGACGGCCTCGGCCGACATCACCCGGGTGCCGTCGGGCGCCCGGCCGCCGTCGACGAAGAGGCGGGCGAACCGTGCCACGTCGGCCGCCGTGGCGCAGATCCCGCCGTACGGACCCGCCGAGCGGGGCAGCATGTTCCACAGCGGGGTGGGGACGGGGTCCTCGCCCGGCTCGCCCATGTGCCCCATCGCGGCGCGGAAGCGGAGCACCTCCTCGGGCAGCGTCACGGTGTGCTCCAGTCCGAGCGGGGCGCAGATCATCTCCTTCAGCGCCTCGTCCCAGGTCAGACCGGTGATCACCTCGACGATCCGGCCGAGGACGTTGTACGCGGTGCTGGAGTACGACATCGTCGCGCCGGGCGGGTTGGTGAGGCCGACGCTCCCGGCTCCCTCGACATAGCGCGCCAGGCAGTCGTCGCCCCGGCCGGTGTCGCTGACGTGGTCGCCCTCGATGCCGCTGGTGTGGTTGAGCAGCTGTCGCGGGGTGATCGTCGCGGTGGCGCGGGCGTCGGCGACGGCGAAGTCCGGGAGCACGTCCACGACCGGTGCGTCCAGGTCCAGCCTGCCGCTGTCCGCCAGCATCACGACGAGCGCGGCGGTGTAGCCCTTGCTGACCGAGCCGATCTGGAACACCGAGTCCGTGGTCGTCCCGACGCCGGTCCCCGTGTGCAGGATGCCGCTCGCCAGCTCGTGGATCTCCCCGTCGACCAGTACGGCGAGCGAGGCCCCGGGGACATGGTGGGTGGCGATGAGCTCGTCGAGCCGGGCCTGGAAACGCGCGGTGTCGAAGACCCGGCTCCCCTGGGCCGTACCCGGCGTGCGATTCGACTTCGTCGACTTCTCCGACATGGCGTTCCTCCCGTGACCGCGAACATTTCGTGCGCCGCGCGCTCCGCACACTGTACGGCGACCGCACACCGTTCGCAACGCCGCACGGCGTACGGAGTACGGCAACAGTTCGGCGACCCCGCTCCGGCGCGCGTGCGGGCGGTCGGCTGGCTAGCGTGAAAACACCGGGCAACCCGCCGAGCGCAAAGGAGTCGACGTCATGGCTGTACAACCGGAGGGCACGCCGTGCTGGGCCGACGCGATGTTCCCCGACCTCGACGGCGCGAAGCGCTTCTACAGTGATGTGCTGGGCTGGACGTTCGGCGAGTCCTCGTCCGAGTTCGGCGACTACACGCAGGCGTACGCCGACGGCAAGGCGGTCGCCGCCGTCGTACCTCCGATGCCCGGCCAGGAGGGCCCGTCGGCCTGGTGCCTGTACCTCGCCTCACCGGACGCCGCGGCCACCGCCGCGAAGATCCGCGAGAACGGCGGCGAGACGCTGATGGACCCCATGCAGGTCGGCGAGTTCGGCACGATGCTGCTGGCCCGCGACCCGAGCGGTGTCGTCTTCGGCGTGTGGCAGGCGGGTACGCATGAGGGCTTCGAGGCCCAGAGCGTGCCCGGTGCGTTCTGCTGGGCCGAGGTGTTCACCCGGGAGCCGGAGAAGTCCGATGCCTTCTTCTCCGCCGTCTTCCCGTACAGCATGGTGAAGATCGCGGACGAGCAGATCGACTTCAGGATGTTCAACCTGGGCGACAAGACGGTCATGGGGCGGATGAGGATGGGCGACGAATTCCCGCCCGAGGTACCACCGCACATGAACGTGTACTTCACCGTCGCGGACTGCGACGCCGCCGTGGCGAGGGCGACCGAGCGCGGCGCGGTCCTGCGCTTCGGCCCGATGACCATCCCGTTCGGCCGTTTCGCCGCGCTGACGGACCCGCAGGGCGCGGCGTTCTCCGTGATCGACGTCCACACGACCGAGGGCGAGGCACCCAGGACCTCACCGGTGTCCTGACCGGTCCGGAACACTCTCAGATCGTACGGAGCGCGCATTCACGTCCCCAGGCGTTCCAGCAGGGCCGGGAGATCGGCGAAGGAGTCGATCACATGGTCCGGGGTACCGTCGGCCGCCCGGTGCGTCTCGGGGAGGTACTTGCCGGTCCTGACGAGTACACCGGTGAGCCCGGCGCGCTGGGCCGCCAGGACGTCGGACTCGATGTCGTCGCCGACCATCAGGGCGTGGGGCGCGGTGGCGCCGAGGTGGGCCAGGGCCGTGGCGAAGAACGACCCGGCGGGTTTGCCGGTGATCTCCGCCTCGACGCGGGCGGCCTGCTCCAGCCCCAGGAGGAAGGCCCCGGTGTCGAGGTCGAGCCCGGCGGCCGTGCGCCAGTACATGTTCCGGTGCATGGCGACGAGCCGGGCACCGCGCTGCACATGGCGGAAGGCGCGGTTGAGTGCCGCGTAGGTGAAATCGTCCCCGGCCCCGCCGAGGATCACCACGTCCGGGGCCTCGCCGCCAACGGCGTCCTCCTCGTCCCCGTCCACGAGTGCCACACCCGTCAGGTCGTCCCGGATGTCACCGGTGTTGATCAGCAGGCAGCGGGCCCCGGGATGGTGCTCCCGCAGGTGAGCGGCGGTGACGGCGGGGGCGGTGAGAATGTCGTCGGCGGAGACGGGGAAGCCCTCGCCCACCAGCTTCTCGGCGATCGAGGCGCGGGTGCGGGAGGTGGTGTTGGTGACCAGCGCCAGCGGGATGCCCGCCTCGCGCAGCCGTTCCATGGCCGCCACGGTGCCGGGCAGGGGCTTCCAGGACACCGTGAGCACACCGTCGATGTCGATCAGGACCGCTCCGATTCCTTCCATACGGTCGACCCTGCCCGAGTTGCGCCGCCACCGCACATGGGGTTGTTTCGAAGTGGGGAGCAGGTGGGGCGTGTACGCATGCGGCCCGTCTTCCCCGGTTGGGGGTGAAACCGTCGTGCTGTTCGCCGACCGCGTGGACGCGGGAGCGCAACTGGCCGAGGCGCTGCGGCATCTGGAGCGAGAGGACCCCGTCGTGCTGGGTCTGCCCCGCGGCGGCGTCCCGGTGGCGTTCCAGGTGGCACAGCTGCTCGGCGCCCAACTCGATGTGATCGTGGTCCGCAAGCTCGGTGTGCCGCACCACGAGGAGGTGGCGTTCGGCGCCATCGGCGAGGGCGGGGTACGGGTCATCAACGAGGACGTCGTCGGACATGTCCGGCTCGGAAAGCAGGACCTCGCGGCGATCGAACGGGTCGAGACGGCGGAGCTCGTGCGACGGGCGCAGACGTACCGCGCGGGCCGGCCGCGGACTCCGCTCGAAGGCCGGACCGTGATCGTCGTGGACGACGGCGTCGCGACCGGCGCGACGGCCGCGGCGGCCTGCCGGGTCGTACGGGCCCAGCGTCCGGCGCGCCTGGTGGCGGCCGTACCTGTGGCGCCGCCCGACGCGGTCGCCCGGCTGCGGGAGTCCGCGGACGAAGTGGTGTGCCTGTCGACGCCGCACCTGTTCTACGCCGTCGGCGAGTGGTACCGCGACTTCTCGCAGACCTCCGACGAGGAGGTCGTCTCCCTGCTGGCCCAGGCCGAGTACAGGGGACACGCGACGCCGGGCACCGACTGAGCGACCGACCGGCCGACACCCGGCATCGCTCCCGCTCCATGCGCACGCGCGGCTCTCGAACCGCGCGGACCGTCCCCGGAGACCGGCGGCGGAGACCGGCGTCGGGCGGGGTCACGCGCCCCGGCGGACCAGCTCCGGAGGTGTCCACGCGGCATGGCGCAGGATCGTGCGGACCGTCGCGCCGGACGGCGCCAGCCGGAGCGCGGTGTTGCGCACGGCGACCGCGACCGGATGGCTCAGCTGCTGGCCCATCCGTCCGGCCCGGCGCGCGGCGCGGGCGACCGACTGGCTGCGGGGCCGGCGCTCGGCGTCGTAGCGCAGCAGTGCGGCCCCGACGGTGTCCTCGGCCGACAGTGCGGCAGCCAGCGTCACCGCGTCCTCCAGCGCCTGGCAGGCCCCCTGGCCGAGATGGGGCGTCATGGCATGGGCGGCGTCGCCCAGGAGCACGACGCGGCCGGCGGTGTAGGAGGGCAGCGGGGTCACCAGTTCGTTCACGTCGTGATGCAGGACGGCGTCGGGCCTTGTCGCCTCCAGCAGGGCGGGGACGGGAGCGTGCCAGTCACCGAACCGACGGCGCACCTCGGCGAGGGGATCCGGGTGGCGCACACCGGCGGGCGCGTTGAGCACCGCGTGCCACTCGGCCCGGCCGTCGGCGAAGGCGATGTGGCCGAACTCGGCGCCCCGGCCCCAGGTCAGTTCGAAGTCGCTCCGCAGATCGATGGGGCACTCGGTGATGGCGCGCAGGACAGTCGCCCCGCTGTGGACGGTGCCGGGGTGGCCGGGAAAGAGCAGACCGCGCAGCCGGCTGGACACGCCGTCGGCGGCCACGACCAGATCCGCGTCGAGGGCGGTCTCGCCGAAGCGCGCCCGCACCCGTTCGGGCCCGGTCCCCTCGACGCTCCTCACCTCGGCTCCGACGACCAGGGACGCGGGCGGCAGTGCCTCGCGCAACAGGCGGTGGAGTGTGGCGCGGGGGATCCCGACGATCGGGGTTCCCAGCTCGCGCTCCAGTGCGGCCCCGTCCATCCCCGCGAGCCGGCGGCCGTCCGGGGTGCGGGTGCCCCCGGTGTACTGGGGCCGCGCGGCCGCGCGTACCGCCTCGCCCACGCCGAGCACGTCCAGGGCCCGGATGCCGTTCGCGTGCAGGGAGATGCCCGCGCCCGCGTCGTCGAGGACCCGGGACCGTTCGACGACCGTCACCTCCCAGCCGATGAGACGCAGTCCGATCGCGGCCGAGAGACCGCCGATTCCGCCGCCGACGACCACCGCGCTCTTGCCCATGTCAGGTCCCCTCGTCCGCCGCGCCACGGCTTTCTACAGATGTAGAAAGAGAATATCGCCCACTGTCTACAGGTGTAGAAAGGGGTGGTGACCACAGATCGACGAACCGTCCTCGCCGACGCGGCCATCGGCGTGCTGGCCGATTCCGGGATGCGGGGCCTGACCCACCGGGCCGTGGACCGGGCGGCGGGCCTGCCGCCCGGGACGACCTCGGCGTACTTCCGCACCCGCCAGGCGCTGCTCACCGCGCTCGTCCGCCGGCTCGTCGCCATCGACCAGGCGGAGCTCCGTACGGCCGGGGAGGACGCACCGGTGCCACGGGACGCGGACGAACTGACGGACGGCCTCGCCGCGTTCGTCGAGCGGCGGCTGACGGGGGAGGGACGGCGGCGGACGATCGCGCGCCACGCCTGCGCCGTCGAGAGCGTGCGCCATCCGGAGCTGCGCGAGATCCTCGTGCCGCGTGAGAACGCGGCACGGGACCGTGTGCGGGAGTTCCTGGCCGCACACGGTGTCGCCGACGTCGAGGGCCGCACCCTCACCCTGCTGGCATGCGTGGACGGACTGGTCTTCGACCGGTTGGTCGGCGGTGGGGGCGTGCCCCGCGAGGAGATCCGGGGGCTGGTCACGACGGCCCTGCGGGAGCCCGCCGGGGGATAACCGGGCTGGGAGAACGGGCCACGGGCAGCGGGCCGGGGCCGTCCCGCCCGACCCGGACCGCTCACCGCGCCGCCCAGGCGCGTTCAGCCCCTTGGGCCCGCTCCTCCCGCTCAGTCCGCGCAGTACGCGTCCCGCTCCGGCCGTACCCCCGTCGTCAGGAACGTGGTGACCGCGCGATCGCCGCAGGCGTTCCCGTTGCCCAGGTACATGCCGTGTCCACCGTGGTCGACCGCGACCAGGCGGGCGCGGTCGCCGAAGGCCTCGCGCATCTTCAGGGCGCCGGAATACGGGGTCGCCGGGTCGCGCAGGCCCTGGATCATCAGGACGTTGGACGGTCCCTGGTCCGTGATCCTGGTCGGCTGCTCGGCGGGGGCGTCCTTCCAGAAGGTGCACGGCATGATGTTCACCGCCATCCCGGCGGTCAGCGGGTGCTTCACACGGTCGGCGGCGACGGCGCGCGCGTACGAGGAGACCGTGCCCTGCCAGCGCACGTCGTTGCACATCACGCCGACGACGACAGCCGCTTCCGCGTCCGGCAGCGGCCCGCTCAGCGCGTCGGGCAGGACCGGCTTCACCGAGGCGTCCCGTGCCGCCTGGACGAGCCCCGCCAGCTGGGCAAAGGCGTCGTCGTTGTACAGGGACAGCTGGATCGCCTGGCGCAGCCCTTTGCCGGTCAGCGGGACGCCCGGCGTGGTGGACTCCCTCGGTTCACGGTCCAGCCGCGCCGCCAGGTCCAGCACCAGCGGCTGCACGTCCTCGGCCCGCTGAGCCAGTCGCAGCCCCTCCGCTTCCCTGGCCGGGTCCGAGGCCCAGCGCGCGAAGTCGGGGAAGCGGTCGGCCGCCCCCACCGCCATGTTCGCCAGCCAGCCCTTGGCCACCCGTGACGGGTCGGGGTCGCCGTTGCTGTCCAGCACCCAACGGTCCGTGTGCTGCGGGTACTTCTGGGCGTACACGGCGCCCACATAGGTGCCGTACGAGGACCCCCAGGCCGACAGCTTCTCCTCGCCCAGCGCCTGCCGGAAGCGGTCGATGTCCCGCACCTCGTTGGCCGAGGTCAAGCTCCGCAGCAGCGCTCCCCCGTTGCGGGCACACGCTTGCGCGACCCGTCGCGACCGCTCCACGTTCTCGGTGATCGAACCGTCGGCGGCGGGCCAGGACCGCAGGTTCACCATCTCCCGGTCCTCCGGGGCCAGCCCGCAGCTCGCCTTCGGGCTGCCGCCGACCCCGCGCGGGTCGAGGCTCACGATGTCGTACTGCCCCGCCGTCTCCCGTCGCAGCTGCTCACCCTTCTGCGCCACCCGCTGCACCCCGGACGAGCCGGGGCCACCGGGGATCACCAGCAGCGTGCCGCGCCGGGCCGAGGGGCGGTCGCTGCGCAGCCGGGTCACGGCGAGGGTGAGCTGCGGGCCGTCCGGGGCCCGGTAGTCGAGCGGTACGGGCAGCTCGGCGCACTCCTGCGCGGCGGGGCCGCCGGACTCGGCGCAGGGCCGCCAGTCGAGTGCGGGTGCGGACGCGGTACCGGCGTGGGCAGGTGCGGTCACAACCCCGGTGAGAGCGGTGGCGGCGACGGTGACGGACAGGGCGACGAAGGCAGCGGATTTTCCGTAAGTCCTCATACCACAAGCCTTGTTGGGCGAAAGCCCTCAGCCCATCCGGGAGGCATGACGGAAGGCGGTGGGGTTACCCCCCGGATGCGCGACGCCGACAGCGAGAAGCCCCACCATGCCGTGCACGATGGGGACTTCGGGAGCGCATGCGCTGGGCGGAGCGGTCAGACGGCGCCGAACTCTCCGGCCTTGACACCCGCCACGAAGGAGGCGAACGAGGCGGCGGGAACGTTCAGAACCGGGCCGCCGAGGTTCTTGGAGTCGCGGACCGGGACCACGCCGCGCGGCGCGACGAGGTTGGCGGCGACCTCCACGCAGTTGCCGCCGTTGTTGCTGTACGAAGACTTGAACCAGCGGGGGGACTCGGTCGTGGTCGTCACGGGGTGCCCTTTCGTGCCTCGTTGATCATGGCCACCGATGCCGCCTGCGACAGCGCTTCGGCCTGTAGCTGATGGTAGGCCGCCAACAGGGGAAGCACGGAGGTCGTATCGCGTTCCAGATGTCCCCGCATCTGGGATTCCGCGTATGCGATCACGGACAGGTCCGACAGTGTCAGCAGGTTCATCGGGAGATCGAACGGACGGCGCTCGCCCACGTCGTACGGGGCGATCTGGAGGACGGTGTTCGGCAGCTCGGCGAACTCCAGCAGCCGGTCGAGCTGGGCGGCCATGACCTCACCCCCGCCGACCCGCCTGCGAATACAGCTCTCGTCCATCACGACCAGCATCGTGGGCGGGCGCGGGCGCACCAGAGCCGCCTGCCGTTCCGCCAGGAACGAGACCCGTTCGGCTGCCTGTTCGGGGACGATCGCTCCTCGCCGCACGGCGCTGTCCGCCAGGACTCGGGCGTACTCCGGTGTCTGCAACAGCCCAGGGATGATGCCGATTTCGTACAGCCGGATCTCTACCGCGCGCCCCTCGTGTCCCACGTACTGCGGGAAGCCCTCCAGCAGTGAGCCGTGCCGGATCTCGCGATACTGTCGTTCGAACGTGTCTGCTGTTTCCCCGGTGCCGAAAACCTGGTCCGCATTGCGCGAGAACCGAAGAGTCGGCATCTTGCGACCAGTTTCGACGGCGGAGATATGGGTGCCGGAGTAGCCCATCCGATCGGCTAACTCCTCCTGCTTCCAGCCGTGTTCCTCTCGCAAGCTGCGGATGCGTGCACCGAAGGCGGCCTCAGGACTGCTCTCGGGGTCCAAGTCCTTGCGATTCAAAGGCTGTCACCGACTTTCCGTTCATGCCCCACAAGTTGAAGCGCCTCAAACTCTAGGCCACGCTGAGCCGCCTGAGTAGTGGAATGACTACGGAGAGGAGTGACCCGTGTCCGCAGAGACCGGTTCCCCGACCGGGCAGGAGCCTTGTCGCAGGTGTCAGAAACTCCGCCTGGCCGAAGCCCTCGCCAACGATCAGCACGACTACAGCAAGGCGACGGACTGCCGGGTGCTGCTGCGGCGCCACCGGAACACGACGGCCTGTTCGGAGCGAGGGCCGGCATGAGCGAACAGGAACGGGAGCCGGAACAAGAGCCGGAGCGTGCACCGGAGTTGCCCGAGTTCAACCCGCTGCGCTGGCCACCGTGCGAGTGCCCGCGGTGCCGCTCCCCCAAGAAGGACGGCGACGCCGCCGGGGACTCCACGTTGATACGGCAGCTCCGGGCCAGGGTCACCGAGGAGAACGGGCTGCGCAGCTCCCTCCGGCGGACGCGGTGAGGACTCCCGTCACACTCCCCCTTCGCCATCCGACAGGCGCGCTCGGGAACCGTGAGGGACCGACGGCCGCGGCCCGGCCCCGCGACCGGACGCCGGCGGCGACGGTCGGCGTCCCCTGCCACCGCAATGCGAGGCGATGGCAGAGGAACGCCGTTGAGGAGGGGCCGTCACCGGGCGTCGGGCGATTCAACCCGGTCCACACCGGCAGCGGTCCGTCAGCCGTCGACCCTAGGCACCCCGTCCGCCCCGTGCCGCACACCACGCCAACGGCCCGTCCGGCACCACTCCAACAGCGGGCGCCGGGGCGGGCACGGGCCCGGTCGTCCCCCGTCGGGGGCCTTCGTCGCAAGGGCTCCCCCGCAGGCGCTCTCCGTACAATCCGCGTACGGCGTGACAGGCATGACCCGAACGAGAGGTTCCTCCAGTGTCAGTCAACAGCACCACTGCGTCGTCGCGACCCGTCACCGTCGTCACCGGTGGCAGCCGCGGCATCGGCGCCGCTACCTGTGTCCGCCTCGCGTCCGAGGGGCATGACCTCGCCCTGGGCTTCGTGAGCGACGCCGAGGCCGCCGAGCGGACCGCGGCGGCGGTGCGGGCCGCGGGGGCGCGCTGTGTCACGGTGCGGGTGGACACCTCCGTGGAGGCCGATGTGGAACGGCTCTTCGACACCGCCGCTGCGCAGCTCGGCCCCGTCACCGGGCTGGTCAACAACGCGGGAGTGACGGGACCTCTGGGGCGCCTCGTCGACACCTCCACCCGGACACTGCGTCAGGTCCTCGACGTGAACGTCCTCGGCTTTCTGCTGTGCTGCCGCCGGGCCGCGAAGGACATGGCGGCCACCGGGTCCGGAGCGATCGTCAATGTCTCCTCGGCCGCCGCCACCCTCGGCAGCCCCGGGGACTTCGTCCACTACGCCGCCACGAAGGGCGCGACGGACACCCTGACGATCGGGCTGTCCAAGGAGCTGGGTGCCGACGGCATCCGGGTCAACGCGGTCGCCCCGGGAATGATCGAGACCGACATGCACGCCACGGCGGGCGACCCCGGCCGTGCGCAAGCGGCCGTGCCCGGCATCCCGCTCGGCCGCCCCGGGGCCGCCACGGAGATCGCGGCCGCCATCGCCTGGCTGCTGTCCGCCGAGGCGTCCTATGTGACCGGAGCGGTGCTCCGGGTCGCGGGCGGACGCTGACGAGGGCGGGGCGCTCCGGACTCGGACTCGCAGGGCGGTTCCGCGGACCGGCCCTGCGAGTCCGCCCCACCGACCAGGGCCCACGGCACCCCCGCCCGCCGTCCGGCGTTATGCAGTTCATGGAGTCTTCGCCCAGCTGTCGCCCCTACGGGCCGGTTCCTCCCCCGCCCCGCGGCTAGCTTGCAGACGAACCCCCTCGCCGTTCCTCCCCGCGGAGACATCCATGTGCAGCCCCCTCCACCAGCCCGACGGGCCGCTTCTGCCCGGCGCCAGCCGTCGTACGTTCCTGCGGGCCACCGCACTCACCGGTGCCGCCACCGCGGCCACGGGGCTCGTGTCCGCCACTCCCGCCGCGGCTCTTCCCCAGCAGAACGCCGATGCCGTCACGGCCGGTTGGCGGCCGGACCCCCAGAGCCCCAGATTCACACTCGTCGTCATGCCGGACACCCAGTACCTCTTCGACGGGGCGAGCATCGACAAGGCGCCGGTCGAGGCGTCGTTGCGTTACGTCCTCGAACACGGGCGCGACGAGAACATCGTCTTCCTGTCCCATCTGGGCGACCTCACCGAGAGCGGTCAGGCGGGCGAATTCGCGTCGATCGGCGAGGCGTTCGGGCTGCTCGACCGGCGCCGGGTCGGCTACAGCGTCGTCGCGGGCAACCACGACATCAAGTCGTCCACCGACGACCAGCGCGGTCGCACCCCGTACCTGGACACGTTCGGCCCGCAGCGCATGCGGCGCCTGCCGACGTTCGGCGGCGCGACCCCGGACGGCTACAACACGTACCACCTGTTCCACGCCGCCGGTCGCGAGTGGCTGGTCCTGGCGCTCGACTGGCGGCCGTCGGCGGGCGGTCTCGCCTGGGCGAAGAACGTGATCGCCCAGCACCCGGACACGCCGGTCATCCTCACCACCCACGAGCTGGTGTACGCGAACGCGGACGGCGACGAGGCCGAATTCTCCGACCACGGAAAGCAGCTGTGGGACGAGCTGATAGCCGGGCACGACCAGATCTTCCTCACTCTCAACGGCCACTACTGGCCCGCCGGACGCACCACCCGCAAGAACACCGCGGGCAACGACGTCCACCTGCACATCACCAACTATCAGAACCGCTACTACGGCGGCAGCGCGATGATCCGCCTCTACCGCTTCGACCTGGCCAGGAACACCATCGACGTGGAGACGATCTCCCCGTGGATCCTCGGCCGCGCGGGCGAGAAGCTCAACGAGCTGGAGCGCGGCGAGATCGAACTGACCGGTCCGCAGGACCGCTTCGCCGTCCCCATCGACTTCGAGAAGCGGTTCGCGGGCTTCGCGCCCGTGCCCGTGCGAGGCCCCCGTCCGGCGAAGCAGCTGCTGATACCGGGCACCGTCGCCTACTGGCGCTTCGACTCCCCCTCGCACCAGGACGGTTCGGCCGCCGACGCGAACCTGCGTGTCCCCGATCTCTCCGGGCACCGCAACGACCTGCTCCGCGAAGCCGTCCCCGGCAGTGCGCCCGACGCGCTGCGCTGGTCCACCGGCCACCACCCCGACCAGCCCGCTCACGGCAGCCTCTACTTCGACGGCTCGAAGCCCCCGCTGCGCGGCGCGTATCTGCGCACGGAGAACAACGCACCGCTCAACACCAAGACCTTCAGGGCCGGTTACACCATCGAAGCCTTCCTCCGCCTCCCCGCCGACTGGGACGCCGGACGCAACGCCTGGGGCGCCGTACTCAGCCGCCGCGGCACGCTCGGGGCCGCGGGCAAGACCTCCGGCGACCCGGAGGAGCCCGTCGCCACCCTCTCCGTGTCGGACGGCCCCGGGCTCCAGTGGGCGGCGGCGCCCCTGAACCAGGCGGGGGCCGTCACCAACTGGAGCCATGAGCTGCCGCGGGAACGGTGGTGGCATGTGGCGGTCGTCAACGACGCGAAGCACACGACGATGTACGTCGACGGCTGCGTCGTCGCCCGCAATCCCGCCACCCGCGCCACCGGTCTCGCCACCGCGGGCCTGCCCTGGTTGCTCGGCGCCTACGAGTACGGGGGCAGGCTCGACCAGCTGATGCACGGCTGGCTCGGCGACATCCGGATCGTCGAACGCGCCTTGCCCGCACGGGACTTCATGATCGCCTGAGGAGGAACGGGGAACGGCCCCGAGGTCACGCCGCCCGGTTGGTGCGGCGCTGCTTGGCGGCGGCGCGCGCCTCCGGCGTGGGCAGGTCCGAGCGGCGCGACTGCCCGGACCGGGCGGGACGGCCGCGCCGGCCACGGGAGGACGGTGCGCCGCTCCTGGCCCGCTCGGTCACCGGGGCGGTGACGGTGACGGGCACCCCCGAGGGCTTCTGCGCGCCGGTGATCCGGCTCAGCTCGGCCTCACCGGAGCGGACCTGGGCGACCTTCGGGACGATCCCGGCGTCGGCCATCAGCCGGGTCATCTCACGGCGCTGGCCCGGCAGCACCAGCGTGACGACGCTGCCGGACTCACCGGCGCGGGCGGTGCGCCCGCCGCGGTGCAGGTAGTCCTTGTGGTCGCTCGGCGGGTCGACGTTGACGACCAGGTCGAGGTTGTCGATGTGGATGCCACGCGCCGCGACGTTCGTGGCGACCAGCACCGTGACGTGCCCGGTCTTGAACCGGGTCAGGGTGCGGGTGCGCTGCGGCTGGGACTTGCCGCCGTGCAGCGCGGCGGCCCGCACCCCGCTGTTGAGCAGATGATCGGTGAGCTTGTCCACTGCGTGCTTGGTGTCCAGGAACATGATCACCCGGCCGTCGCGGGCCGCGATCTCGGTCGTGGTGGCGTACTTGTCGGCCCCCTGCACGTAGAGCACATGGTGCTCCATCGTCGTCACGGCACCGGCCGCCGGGTCGACCGAGTGGACCACCGGGTCGTGCAGATAGCGGCGGACCAGCGAGTCGACGTTGCGGTCCAGAGTCGCCGAGAACAGCATCCGCTGGCCCCCCGGCAGCACCAGGTCGAGCAGTTCGGTGACCTGCGGCATGAACCCCATGTCGGCCATCTGGTCGGCCTCGTCGAGGACGGTGATGGCGACCCGGTCGAGGCGGCAGTCGCCGCGCTCGACGAGGTCCTTGAGCCGACCGGGTGTGGCGACGACGACCTCGGCACCGCCACGCAGGGCGGAGGCCTGTCGGCCGATCGACATGCCGCCGACGACGGTGGCCATGCGCAGCTTGAGCGAGCGGGCGTACGGGGTGAGCGCGTCGGTGACCTGCTGGGCCAGCTCCCGGGTGGGGACGAGGACCAGGGCCAGCGGGCGGCGGGCGTCGGCCCGGTTGCCCGCGGTACGGGCCAGCAGGGCCAGGCCGAAGGCGAGCGTCTTGCCGGAACCGGTCCGGCCGCGGCCCAGCACGTCGCGCCCCGCGAGCGAGTTCGGCAGGGTGGCCGCCTGGATCGGGAACGGCGTGGTGACGCCCTCGGCGGCGAGCGCGGCCAGCAGGGGCGCGGGCATGTCCAGCTCCGCGAAGGCCGCGGCGGCCGGCAGCGCCGGGGTGATGGTCTTCGGCAGCGCGAACTCGCCCTGCTTGGCAGCGGGCCTGCGGCCGGAACCACCGGAACGCTGGGCGGTGCCGTAGCGGCCGACGCCCTGGCCGCCCTGGCGGCTCGGGGACTGCGAGCGGAATCCGCCGCCGGAGCGGGTGCGGGAGTTTCCGTCGTTCGAGCGGGTTGTGCGGTCGCGGTTCATACGGAACCCTTCCTCGACAGGGCGCGTATCGAGGAACTCGCTGCGGCGACGAGCGGCACAGGAATCACAAGAACGGGCCGTTGACATATGTGTGCGAAGCCCGGCTGAGAAAAATGATCCGTACCGGACAAACGGGTCCGGGGGCCTCGGGGGGCATCCGCCGCGCAGCTCACGATGCGGGCCCCGGAAAACAATGAGCTGGGGCCCGCACCCAAGGTGCGGGCCCCAGCTGTGCACGTGCGACCAGCGCGTCGGCGCCGGAGCAGCAGGATCAGATGGGGGTGATGTTCTCCGCCTGCGGGCCCTTCTGGCCCTGCGTGACGTCGAATTTCACCTTCTGGCCTTCCTGCAGTTCGCGGAAACCGCTGGAGGCGATGTTCGAGTAGTGGGCGAAGACGTCCGCGCCGCCGCCGTCCTGCTCGATGAAGCCGAAGCCCTTTTCCGCGTTGAACCACTTCACGGTGCCAGTAGCCATTTTTTTTTATCTCCTTCTGGGGCAGTGCCCGGGATTCACATTGCGTGAATTCCACGTCGCCGCGATGATTACCCCATCCAGAACAAAGTGCCGGAAATGCAAAAGCGCACTCGTCGTCACATTGGGTCGACGAGAGCACTTGGAATCTTGGGAACCACAACTGCAACTACATTCAGGGTAGCACGACGGAAGCGTCCGGGCGCGGCAAATAATTACGCTCCACCACGCACGCCATAAATCATCGTCGCACATTGCGTGGAATTCTGTTCCGACGGTCACGGGTATTCGCCCGCCCCGGCGCCCACCCTCGGACCGCACCGCGTCACCCCGGCGACGCCGACGGCGTGGGACAGTGCGGGACGGTGCGCCGCGACACGCGGCACACCCACTGACCCATCGGTCAGTTGATGACGACCTGACCAGCGGTCATAATGCAGGCGTAGCCCTTCACGCATCCCCCGTCGTGAAGGGCCACACCACTATGCGAAGCATGCCCTTTTTGCCCATGCCGGACTTCGCGGGCAGGGGACTCCCCTCGTGGTTCCCTGCCCGTGTTTTTTCGAGTTAACAGTGACGTAGAGTGTTTGCGCAAGCCCGCTCCCGTACCACCGACCGCGCTCAGGACGCCCCGTCAGGGTTCGTTACAGTACGAGCCCGTTGACCGAATCGCAGACCGCGCGGCGCCGGTCGGACGTGCGGATACGTGGGGGACCGGATGGACGGCGGCAAGGAACGCGTGCCGGAGCTGCGGACGTTGCAGCAGAAGGTCGAGTACATGGTGGAGAAGACGTTCCCCGGCCAGAAGGTCTCGGGACGGGTCTTCGCCGACCTGGTCAGGGAACGCGGCGGCTCCCTCTCGCACAGTTACTTCTCCAACATTCTCGCCGGAAAGGTCACTCAGCCCTCCGAGGACATCCTCAAGGCACTCGGTCTGGGCTTCGGCGTGGACTGGCGGTTCTTCAAGGAGGAGTCCGAGGTCGTCGACGACGTCGTCGCCGGACTCCAGTTCCTCGCCAAGCGGCGTACGGGGGAGATCAGCGGACTGGCCGGGCGCGGCCTCGACGAGGACGGACTCCCGCCGGAGCTGCTGCAGTTCGCGCTCTCCCTGCTGGAGGACGCCAAGGGCCGGCGGAGCAACGCCGACGGTGACGGCGGCTCCCCCTTCGGCGATCCGGAGAAGTAGGTCCTCATGTCGCTGCGCCAACTGCGCAAGGAGTGCGAGGCCGGGCTGGCCGACCTGCCCATCCCCGCCCCCTTCTCCATCGACGCACTGGTGGCGAACATGGAGGCGGCCCGCGGCCGCACCATCGTGCTGCACGAGATGCCCGACCGGCTGGCCCGCGTCAACGCCGCCTGCGGTCTGCGGCTGAAGACCGGCGGGACCAGCTTCGTGCTCTACCGGCGCCGCCCGACCGCGTACCAGACCCAGCACGTCATCCTGCACGAGCTGTGCCACGAGTGGTTCGACCACGGCACCTCCCTCGATCCGGAACAGCTCCGGCGGCTGCTGCCGGTCTTCGACACCTCGCTGATCACCCGGGTCCTCGGAACCGAAGCCCCGCCGCGGCCCCCCGCGACCGCCGGTGCTCCGCGGCCGGTGGCCGCCACGATCGCCGACGCGCTCCGCTCGGGCGACGGCACCGTGCAGGCCCGCGCGCAGTACGACACCCACGACGAACGCATGGCCGAGTTCGGCGCCTCGCTCATTCCCCGCATGGCCAGGGACGTGACGAGCGACGACATGGTGGGTCGCCTGGCGAACTCCCTCTCCCGGCCCGTCGCCAACCGCCGCCGCGGCCTGTTCCGCCGCACCTGACACCGAACGGTCCCCCCACTCCCCCACTCCCCCACTCCAGAGGATTCCGCCGTGACCCCGCTCGATCTCGCCGGCTATCTCGTAGCGGCCCTGATGACGGCCGTCGCCCTCTGGCGCATGCCGGCCGCCCTGTGGGGCGACGAGGAGGACAAGCGCCGCCGGGCCCTGTGGGGCTGCTACGCGGGATTCGCCGCCGCCCTGTGGACCAAGACCCGGGCCGTGCGCATCGCCCTCAACGACAGCGCCGTCACCGACCTCGCCGTCCTCATCAAGCACTACACGGCGACGATCGCGATCCTGGCGATCCTCAGCTACATCGTCGCGATCTACGGCCAGTACCCCGACGCCGGAACCGTTCCGCGCCACGTGCGCTTCGCCCGCGCCATCCAGCAGGTGGCGACCAAGGCGTCGATCGCCACGCTGATCCTGCTGACCGTGCTGTTCTTCACCGTCGTCGACCGTTCCGTACCCGCGGACCGCTTCGTCGCCGACCACGCGGGACAGTGGGGCGCCACCCTGTACATGAGCGTGTTCTACCTCTACCTGGGCACCGCGTCCGCCGTCTGCGCCTACCAGTGGGCGCTGGCCACCGCCGGTGCCGGGCTGCGCCATCTGCGCGTGGGCCTCGGCATGATGACCTTCGCCATGTTCATCGGGGTCGGGTACACCGTCAGCCGGACCCTGTTCCTGTGGGCCGGCGTCGTCGACCCCCCGAGCGAGGACTTCGCCCTGAAGTTCGACGAGATCACCGAGGCGGCGCAGGTGGTGCTCTTCGCCTTCTTCGCGGTGGGAGCCTCCGTTCCCGCCCTCGGCAAGGGGCAGCGGCGCGCGAAACTGTGGCGGGCCCAGGTCGAACTGCACGGCCTCTGGACCGAGTTGATGAGGGCCTTCCCCGAGCAGCCCTTCGACCCGCCGGCCTCGCTGGCCCGCGAGCTGACCCGCTTCGACACCCCCGCCGACCTGCGTGTCGACCGCTGGGCCGCCGATATCGCGGACGCCGTCGAGAAGCTGCGCCACTACGTCCCCGACACCCTGCTCCCGGCCGCCAGGGCCGCCGCCGCGGACGGCACCCGCGGCGGCGGCCCGGACGACGGGAAGGCCGGGCCGCTCGCCGAGGCTTACTGGATCAAGGCGGCGCTGCGGGCCAGGAGCACCGGAGCGCCCGCCTCGGGCGCCGCGGCGGTCGAGGCCCAGCACGCCATCGACCAGGACGGCGAGGTGGCCTGGCTGGTCCGGGTGGCCGCCGCCTGCCGGACGGTCACTCAGGACCGGGCGGAGCAGGTGCTGGCGCGTGCCGTGTCCGCCGCGTCGGCAGAGTCCGCGCGGTCCGCGGCAGCCGCCGGAACCACCGCACCGGCCCGCACCCCGTCCCCGGAGGAGACAGCATGACGTCCACCGACACCACCGAAGCGACCGGCCCCACCGGTGCGACCGACGCCGCCGCCTCGCCGCGCACCGGCGCCGCGCGCACCGTCACCGACGTCTTCCAGCCGCGCAATCTGCTGCTGGCCGGCATGCTCGGCATCGGCCTGGCCGCCGCCGGTCACTGGACCGGACTCCTCTGGGGCCTCCTCGGCGCCCTGTGCGCCGGGATCGTTCCCGCCGGGTACATCGAATGGGAGCGGGGGCGCGGCACCTGGGGCGACCGCCATGTCGTCGACCGCACCAAACGGGCCCCGATCTTCTTCGTCATCCTCGGCTCCATAGGCGCCGGTTCACTGGTGATGGTCCTGGGCCACGCCCCCACCGGCATCCTCGTGGCGATGCTCGCCCTCTGGGCGATGACGGTGATCCTGCTGGCCGTCAACACCGTCTGGAAGATCTCGGTGGACGCCGCCGTCGCCTCGGCCGTCGTCGCGCTGCCCGCCGTGGTCCACTCTCCGTGGTGGCTGCTCGCGTACGCGATGACCGTCGCCGTGTGCTGGTCGCGTGTCGCGCTCGGGTACCACTCGGTGGCGCAGACAGTCGCCGGGGCGTCGCTGGGGGCCGCGACGGCGGGCACGTTCCTGTTCGTCTGAGCGGCGTTCGACGGCCCGGCCACGGACCGGGTGATGACGCAAAGACCACCGTTGAACCGATCGCCCCCGGGGTACAGGTGCCCCGTGTCGAACTTCGAGATCACCACCGCAAGCGCCGACGACCTCACGATGCTGGCCGAATGGGCCCACGAGGAGAGCTGGAATCCCGGGCTGACCGACCGTCATGCCTTCTTCTCCGCGGATCCGCGCGGCTTCCTGATCGGCCGGCTCGACGGCACTCCGGTCTCCTGCGTCTCCGTGGTCCGTTACGGCCGCGACTTCGGGTTCCTGGGTTTCTACCTCACCCGCCCCGAGCTGCGCGGCCAGGGCTACGGCATCCAGCTGTGGCAGGCCGGCATGGCACGGCTGGACGGGCGCAACGTCGGGCTGGACGGTGTCGTGGCCCAACAGCCCAACTACCGTAAATCCGGATTCCGTTCCGTCTGGACGAACATGCGTTACGAGGGCCGGCCGCCCGCCGGCCTGCCCGTCCCGCCCGGCACCGCCCTGGTCGACGCCCGCTCCGTCCCGTTCGACCGGCTGGCCTCCTACGACCGCCGCTTCTTCCCCGCCGACCGCGACAGCTTCCTCGCTCCGTGGATCGCCGGCCCCGGGCGCACCTCGCTCGCCGCCGTCCGCGACGGGGAGCTGCGGGGCCTCGCCGTGACGCGCCGCTGCCGTACGTCGTCCCGCATCGGTCCCGTGTACGCCCGGTCGCCCGAGGTGGCCGGTGCCCTCGTCAGCGCGCTCGCGGCCACCGATCCGGACACCCCGGTGGCGGTCGACGTACCCGACGTCAATCCGGCGGCCGTGCGCCTCGCGGAACAGCTGGGGCTCACCCCCTCGTTCGAGACCGCCCGGATGTACACGGGCCCGGCACCGGATGTCGACCACACCGGCCTGTTCGGCATCACCAGCCTGGAGCTGGGCTGACCGGCCCCGGATGCCGGGCGGCGTCCCGGGTCAGGGGGTGGTGCGGGGCCGGGTGCGCGAGGCCAGTACGGCTATGTCGTCCTCCGCGCCCGGCCCGAACCGCCGAAGGACGTCGTCCAGCAGCTCGTCGAGGCTGCCGCCCGCGGGCAGGGTCAGCTCCCTGAGGCGGCCGACGGAGACGTCTATGTCCTCACCGCGCCGCTCCACCAGGCCGTCGGTGTACAGGAACAGCACCGTGCCCGGCCCGAACTCCACCGATGTCGTCCGGTACCCGCCGAACCCGGTGCCGAGCGGCGGTCCCACCGGCATCTCGTCGCACACCCTGGTTCCCGCCGCTCCCGGATCGATGAGCACCGGCGGCAGATGACCGGCGCTCGCCACCTCGCACGCCCCGCCGTCCCGGTCGACGACGGCCAGCAGACAGGTCGCCGCCCGGTCCAGTCCGGACCGTTCGACCACCCGGTCCAGCTGTTCCAGGATGCGGTGCGGCGGCAATTCGTCGTCGGCGAACATCCGCAGCAGCGAGCGGTAGTGGCTCATGGCGACCGCCGCCTCCACCCCGTGGCCCATCACATCGCCCATCGCCTTCAGATGCCGTCCGTCCCGCAGCGGGATCACGTCGAACCAGTCGCCGCCGACCATCACGCTCCGGTCGGCCGGCAGATAGCGGGTGGCGATCTCGATGTGCGGGTGCGGCGGGCGCGGCTCGGACAGCAGGGCGCGCTGCAGCTCAAGGGCGATGGTGTGCTCGTGGCCGAACCGGCGGGCGTGGTCGAGATCGACGGCGGCGCGGCCGGCGAGCTCCCGGGCGACCACCACGTCCTCGTCCGTGAAGACCGGTGAGTCCCCCGACCGGATCAGGCCGAGGATGCCGAGCGGACGGCTGCGCACGGTGAGGGGCACGATGACCGCCGAATGCATCCCGAGGGCGCGGTAGGCGGCGACCCGATCGGGAGCGGGGGCGGAACGCCTGAGCTGTTCGTCGGTGGTGTGGTTCTCCACGACCGGCTGGTTGGTCGCCAGACAGCGCTGTACGGCCGCGCCTTCCTGGTAGTCGATGTACTCACCGGCCAGCCCGAACGCCGGCAGCTCGGCGCGCAGCCCGGTCACCGCCGTCAGCGCCGCCCTGCGCAGCCGCAGCACACCGGCGGGCGCGGGACGTACCGGAGCGGCGATGTCGGGCGGGAACACCTCGACCGTGGCGAGGTCCGCCAGGCCCGGTACGACGAGGTCGACGAGTTCCGAGCAGGTGGTGTCCATGTCGAGCGTGGTGCCGATCCGGGTGGCCGCCATGTCGAGCAGGGTCAGGTGCCGCCGGGCCTGCGCCAGCTCCTCCCGTCCCCGGTCCGAGGTCAGGATCTCCAGCATGATCCCGGCCAGGCCCACGATCCGCCCGCCGACCTCAAGCCGGTGGTACACCCCGTGCCAGTACCGTCGGCCGGTGCCCGCCGCGGTGAATCCGCTGGAGGTGATCTCACGGGGTTTCCCGTCGGCGAGCACGGCCCGCATCATGTCCTCGCCCGCGTCGACCCCGGGGAGGACCTCGGAGACGGTGCGTCCGAGGTGTTCGGCGGCCGGAACCCCGTTGAGCCGTTCGAGGGCAGGGTTGACGTACAGATACCGCAGCCCCATGTCGAGGACACCCACCCCGGCCATGGTGTCCTCGACCAGAGCCACCAGGCTCGCCGGGTCGAACGGCACGGCGCCGTGGGCGTACGCATCGGCCTGCACGTCAACCTCCTGGGGCGGGGGCACGGGCCTCCCGCAGCCCGGCCTTCAATCGTCGGCCGCCCACCCGCGCCGCGCATCCGCAGCCGGGTCCCGCCGCCCCCTCGTCCGCCGGGCGGGCCCGGCCGCCCCTTCCGCGCGCCCGCGGCGCCTCCTGCGGGGAACGGACCGCACATGGCCGCCGGGCCCCGGACGTGTGAACGCCCGGAACTCCGGCGGTGGGGATTCCGGCAGTCGCGGCTCAGGTGAGCGGGTGCGATGTCCGGCCGGACGCCTCGTCTATCTCGTCGTGCGCCTTCGTCAGCATCTTCATCGCCAGCTCATTGAGCGCTCTGGCTCCCGCGATCTCCTCACCCACTCGCGGCTGATCCTTGTCGGAGGGGTGACGGCTCGCATACCCGTGGGCCCGCACCTCGTTCCCGTCCGGAAGCCGGACCAGGGCGGCCGCGCGGGTGCGGTGGGTGTCCTCCTCGAATTCCAGGTCCACATGCCACCCGACAGTTGTCTGCACCATGACGATCACCTCCCTACCAGGGTGCGCCCGTTCCCCCGCCCCTGCACCACGGCGCCACCCCCGGAAACGAGCGTGCCCCCGGCACCGCGAGCCGTCACGTTCTCCCGCGGTCCCCGGCCCCCGGCCGCCCGTGTCCGGACGGGGCGTGGTCCCGGCGGCCGAGACCGAGCCGGTCCAGGTCGAGGGTCCCGTCCGTCGCCGGGGCGGCCAGGGGCAGGCGGAGCGCCGTCGTGACCGCGCCGGGCAGCGGGCCCAGACCCAGCAGACCGGTGACGACACATGCCGTCAGCTCGTGCCAGGCACCGGCGCGTCGCAGCATCGCGTGGTCGCTGCCCCGGATCGCGATCAGACAGGCGTGGGCACCGGCCCGGCGGGCGCGGACCGTGAAGGACTGGGACTCCCGGGGACTCGTGACCCGGTCGCGGGTGCTGTGCAGCAGAACGACATCGCGGCCGGCGAGCTGGGTGACCGGATCGTCGGCCGGGCACCACGGGGCGAGGCCCACCACGCCGCGTACCAGCGGATGGCCGGCGGCGCGCAGGGCGGCACGGGCACCCATCGAGTGGCCGACCAGTACCACCGGGATCTCACCGGCCTCGCGGCGCAGGGCGTCGAGCGCGCGTACGGCGTCGTGGTACGGGTCCTCGCGGGGGCCGTTCCAGCCGCGGTGGGTATAGCGGGCGGGGCGCACGAGGACGTCCGCCGCGCCGTCGCCCGTGGCCCCGGCGAGGGCCCGCCTGAAGGGACGCATCCGCGCGGCGGGCAGGTTCAGCGGGCCGGGCGGGGGCGGGCCCAGGCCCGTCTCACGGCCGCCGTGCAGCAGGAGCACGGCGGCGGAGGGTGGTCGTCGGTCTGGCATGGGTACCTCCTGGTGCGGGGGCCGGTCCCGTGACGAGCATGCTGTACGGAGCACCACCCGGAACACTTCCGCAGCACCGAACCTCGGAGGAACCGACATGGGATCGTCACCGCACATCGGCCGGACCGCACCGGACTTCACGCTGCCGGGCGGCGCGCTCACCGGCGAGACGTTCGAGCGCCGCGACTACACCCTCTCCGCGGCACAGGGGCGCGCCGTGGTCCTCGCGTTCTACCCGGGCGACAACACGGCCGTGTGCACCAAGCAGCTCTGCTCGTACTCCTCGGGCATGGAGACCTTCGACGAACTCGACGCGGAGGTCTGGGGAATCAGTCCACAGGGCGTGGACAGTCATGAGTCCTTCGCCCGCGCCCACGGACTGCGGATGCCGCTGCTCGCGGACGCCGGACGGGAGACCGCCCGCGCGTACGGCGTCGCGGCGCCCGGGATCGGGGTGCGCCGCGCGGTCTTCCTCATCGGACCGGACGGCGTACTGCGCTGGAAGCATGTGGCGCTCCTCGGGGCCACGTTCCAGTCCCTGGACACGTTGGCCGAACGACTGTCCGGCATCAAAACCGCATAAAGATTGCCGGAACCCGGCAGTGTCCGTTGCCGGGCGCGTGTGGGAGCATGCAGCAAGTTCGACGGAAATGTTCGGGGGAGACATGCGCGGGGGATTCCGGAGACCGGGGAAGGTGATCACGTGACGTTGTTTCTCGGTCTCGGAATCGCGGGAATCGTCCTGCTCGCCCTGTCCCTGATCTTCGACGGGATCCTCGAAGGCCTTTTCGGAGGCGTACTGGACGGCCTCTTCGACGGCCTCCTGTCCCTCCCCGTCATCGCCGGATTCCTCTCCATGCTCGGCTTCGGCGGCGCGATCGTGCTCGGCACCACCGGCGCGGGGACGGTCGTCGCCACCGCGGCCGGAGTGCTGGCGGGGATCGTCGCGGCCTGGCTGACCTGGAAGTTCAGCAAGGCCCTGATGAGGGACCAGACCAGCACCACACCGCGCGGCGAGGATCTCGTCGGCACGTCCGGGTCGGTCGTCACGGCCATCCCGGCCGACGGCTACGGCGAGGTCCTCCTGCGGCTCGCGGGCCAGCCCGTGAAGCTGGCGGCGAAGAGCCCGGTTCCGGTCGCACGCGGGACCGAGATCTGGGTGGAGGCGGCGCTGTCGACCACCTCGGTCGCGGTGCGCCCCGTCGAGCACTGAGCACCGTCAGCCGTTACACCGTCCGAAAACAAGCTGCCGTCCCCGCAGGGAGGCAGGGGGGACACCCTTATGAGCCCAGTCGTGACCGCAGTCGTCGGAGTCGTCGTACTCCTGGTCCTGCTCGCCCTCGTCGTCATCACCCGCTACAAGGTCGCCGGGCCCAGCGAGGCGTTCATCATCACCGGACGCCGCGGCAAGAAGTCGACCGACCCGGTGACCGGCCGTACCAGCATCGACAACAGCGGCCAGAAGGTCGTCGTCGGCGGCGGCGTCTTCGTCGTCCCGTTCGTCCAGCAGAAGTTCACCCTGGACCTGTCCAGCCGGCACATCCCGGTGGCCGTGCGCGGAGCCGTCACCCTGCGGGGTGTGAAGTCCAACCTCGAAGGCGTCGCGATCGTCAAGGTCGGCGGCAGCGAGGAAGCGATCCGGGCCGCCGCCCAGCGATTCCTCCAGCAGCAGGACGGCATCGTCGGCTTCACCCAGGAAGTGCTCTCCGGCGCCCTGCGCGCCATCGTCGGCCGGATGTCGGTCGAGGACATCATCCGCGACCGCGCGGCGTTCGCCGGTCAGGTCGCGGAGGAGGCCGAGGCCAGCCTCTCCGGCCAGGGCCTGATCCTGGACGCCTTCCAGATCCAGGACATCACCACCGAGGGCTCCTACCTCGAAGACCTCGGCCGCCCCGAGGCCGCCCGCGCCAAGCAGGAGGCGGACATCGCCGAGGCGATCGCCAAGCGCGCCTCCGAGCAGGCCCGGCTCAAGGCGGCCGAGGAGATCGCCATCGCCGAGCGGACCTTCTACCTCAAGCAGGCCGAGATCAAGGCCGAGACGGAAGCCGCCGCGGCCAAGGCCAACGCGGCGGGCCCGCTCGCCGAGGCCGCCCGCCAGCAGGAAGTTCTGGAGGAGCAGGAGAAGGTCGCCCAGCGGCAGGCCGCACTGACCGACCGCGAGCTCGACACCAAGGTCCGCAAGCCCGCCGACGCCGCCCGCTACCAGGCCGAGCAGGAAGCCGAGGCCCGCCGGATCGCCCAGGTCAAGGAGGCCGAGGCGGACGCCGAGCGCTCCCGGCTGACCGGTCAGGGCGAGAAGCTGCACCGTTCGGCACTCGCCGACGCCGTACGCATCGAGGGCGAGGCGGAGGCCGCGGCCATCGCGGCCAAGGGCGCCGCCGAGGCCGAGGCCATGCAGAAGAAGGCGGACGCGTTCGACCGCTACGGCGACGCGGCCGTGCTCCAGATGCTGGTCGAGGTGCTGCCGCAGGTCGTCGCCAAGGCGTCCGAACCGCTGAGCGCCATCGACAAGATGACCGTGATCTCGACGGACGGCGCGAGCCGGCTGTCGCGTACCGTCACGGACAACGTCGCGCAGGGCATGGAACTCCTCAGCTCCGCCACGGGGGTCGACCTCGCCGCCCTGCTGAAGAACCTCAAGGGCTCCGGCGCCACGGCGGAGGTCCCGGCCCAGCCGGCGACCGCCGCCCCGGCCGGCGACCAGAACGGCAAGATCGAGATCACCGACTGATCCGGCACGCCGACGCCCCTACGTGCCCGGGTGGTCCCACACCACCCGGGCACACCCATGTCCGGACTCAGTCCGCGAGATCCACCCGCACGGTCAGCAGGTCCGTCCCCAGCGCCCGCACCGCGGCGCTGTTGTACCGCGGCAGCTTCTTGAGCCGGGCACGGGCGTCGTCCTCGGGCAGGAGGTGGGCGGTACCGGTGTGCCACCGCCCCTTGATCCTGACCCGGACCCGGGGGTCGGCCTGGATGTTGCGGATGTAGTGCGACTTCTCGCCGTACTCCGACACCAGCCAGAACTCCCGGCCCACGCGTCGGCCGCCCACCGGCGTGGGGCGCGGGAGGCCCGAGGTGCGGCCCGTCGTCTCCAGGAGGGTCTGCGACCGCAACCGCCGGGTGAGCGGGTTGGCGACATGCCGCTGGAACGCCGTGACCGCCCGGAACTTCAGATCCCGAAAGTCCGCCATCGCGTGCTCCTTGCGCCCGTAGCCGCCCATGGGCATCCCGGTCGATCCCTGACGACTGTGACCGCGAGCTTACGACCCTGTCGCCGCATCACGGAGGCTGCCGGAAGCGGGCGTGGCGGCCTGCCCGAAGCGGCTTTTCTCAGGGCGACTTGACCAGCCCCGGAAAGCCGACCGCGAGCCACGGGGGCGAGCGAAGCGGGAACGTTCCCCGCGAGGGCTGAGCCGAGCGCACTGACCGACCTTGCGAACGGTAGGCGGACCAAGCATCTGCGGTGCTCCGATCCGACCCAGCAAGGGACTCGCCGACGCAGCGGGGCCACCCCTCACCCTGACACAGAAAGCCGAGCAGTGCCGCGGCGAGACATCCGTCGGCTCCCTGCTCAAGCTCGCCCACGCACCGAACACGGACACATCCGTGGTCCTGCCGCCACCCACATATCCAGTCCGAGGGCCTCGCCAAGCCGGTGAGCAGCAGCACCGGGAAGCAGAGCCAGCCACTCCCACACAGGGCAAGGCGGGACGCATTCTCCCCGGTTGCCCACGCCGGACCATCCGGTTACAGTTATTGCAGATACATTCACCGGCGGGTCAGCGATGGGAGGCGGCCATGGCTCGTTCCAGCGTTCTTGCCCATGCCGAGAAGGTCGAACCGGATCCGTCGCACCAGTGCGCGCTCGCCGCGACTGCTCGGATGGCGCCGGAGTCGGTCGAGGTGTTGGTGCGCACCCCGGATGGCGGCGAACTGATACTGCCGGGGGAACTGGTCCGCATCCTTCTGGCCTCGGCCGGTGAGCTGTCCCGCGGACATGCAGTTACGGTACTGGCGTCCGAGGTGCAGTTGTCGCCCGCTGAGACCGCTGAACTCCTGGGCCTGTCCCGGCCGTTCGTCTCCCGCTTGCTCGATGTCGGCGACATCCCCTCGACGAACCTGCCTGGCAGCAGCCACCGAGTGGTCCGCCTTGCGGACGTACTGGCGTTCCAGCAGCGGCGCGAGCGCCGCAGGGAGGGGCGGCGTCAGATCGCGGATGCCTTGGAGGGCGTCGAACCGCCCTATTGATTGCGGGTGTCATCGGCAGCCAGTGAAGGAGAAGAGGGGGAGCGTGGCAGCGCGGGTCTTTGTGGACCCCAACGTCTTGTTTCCGTTCTCGGTGATGGACGTGATGCCGGCCCTCACTGAGGACTCCGTCCACGAGATCGTGTGGTCCGAACGGCTGCTCGCGGAGTGGGAGCGGGTCATCGTCCGGGAGGGCAGGCGCTCGGCAGCGGTGGCTGCCGCGGTCGCCCAAGCCGTCCGACGTTTCTTCGCCGACTGTGAGATCGAGGCAACGGCCTACAGGCATCTTGTGGACGAAATGCCGGGTGATGACCCCGACGACCGGCACGCGCGCGGGTTGTCGAGGTGTCGGCCGTATTCGACACAGGATTCGCCGAGTTGGACCGCCTCGGCCCGGTAGCCGAGATCGACGCACTGCACGGCCGGCCCCCGCAGTGCGGTCGCCGATAGCTGCAGATCACCGGCCTCAGCTGCGAGGCGGAACGCGTGCGCACCGCCGCCACCTCACCGTGGCCGACGCGGACAGCTCCTGGAGGGGCGATCCCGGTCCGGCGGGTGATGCTGTCCATGTCGGGCCGGCCGAGACCCTGCCGGTGCTGCGCGCGCCGACCGAATCCCTCTGAGCAGGGGGAGGGAAACCCCGAACGGGCCGATCTTGGCTGATATACGCTGCGCCTGATTTGATCGAACAGTTCGGCGAATCCGCGCCGCCGGATACGCCTGCCCGGGGGGGCATTCCCATGACTTCGCACTCCCGCGTGGTGCTCGGCATCGCGCTCACTCCCATCCTCGCTCTGGCGGCCGCGGCCCCGGCCGCCGCCCACCCCACCGCCACGGTCGCGGCCGCCGGCGCCACCGCCACGGCCGCCGTCGAGACGCGTGTGCCGGGCCCGTGGGGCACCCGCACCCTGCACGCCCCGAGCCCCGACCCCGCCTCCGCCTCGGGCGGGCTGTACGCCCTGGAGTCGGCCGGGGACGGCGCCCTCGTCTCCCTCACCGGCGACGGGCTCTCCCGTTCCACCCGGATCCGGCCCGCCGGCAGCACCCGTTGGCTCGCCCCGCAGACCTGGCCGGACGCCGGCGGGTACAACACCGAGCTCGTCTCGCTCAACGACGGCTCGGTGCGCCTGGTCTGGCGGGCCAAGCGCGCCGACGACCACAACGACTACTGGCTGAAGGTGGCCACCCTCGCGCCCGGCGCGACCGCCTTCTCCGAGCCCGAGTACGTCGCCGCGGTCCCCGAGAAGGGCTACCACCATCTGGCGGCGGCCCCCCATGGCCGGCTGGTCGCCCTGTGGTCGGTCTCCGGCGTGGTGAAGGCCGCCGAGAAGACCGGCCCGCAGGCCGCGTGGACCGCTCCGGCCGACCTCGACGAGCAGCCGCCGTCCGGCAGCCGGGACATTTCCGCCATGGACCTGGCGGTGGCCAAGGACGGCACCGCCCTGCTGGTGTGGCAGTGGCAGGCGAGCAAGGCCGTCGTCGCCCTGGAGAAGGCCCCCGGCGCGTCCGCCTGGACCGCGGTCAAGGGCTTCCCGGTCCCGGGCGTGGACCTGGCGCGCCCGAAGGTGTTCGCCGATCCACGGGGCGGCTTCGACGTGTTCTACGACGACACCGCGCACCTCATGCACACGCGCCGGCCCGTCGGCGCCACGCAGTGGAGCACCCCGCGGTCCGCCGCCGGCTCCGGCAGCACGTACGGGATGACGGCACCCGTCCACCTGCCCAACGGCGACCTCTTCGTCGCCGGCGGGCCCGGCTACTCGACCGGCCCCTGGTACGCGGTGCGCTCGGCGGCCACCGGCGCCTGGCAGCCGTACACGCAGCGCTTCTCCACGCACAAGAAGGTGCGCGCGGTCGACGCGGCCGCCACCTCGGGCGGCACGGTCACGGTGACGTGGCGGGAGGGCTACTCGGGCGAGGAGTACACGATGGCCGCCGTCTTCAAAGGCGGCACCTGGTCCGCCCCGCGGCGGCTGAGCGCGACGAGTGCCCGGTCCACCGGGGCGCCCCAGGTGGCCCCCGATGCGCTCGGCCGACCCGTCGTGCTGTGGGACGAGTACAAGCTGACCAAGACGAACAGCATCGTCCTGGACGGCGTCCACCAGGCCACCACCACCAGCCGCGCGCTGCCCAAGTGGCGTGACCACACGGACGACGGCAAGTCCGACCTGTTCGGCCGGAACAGCACCGGGCTGAAGGTGTACGCGGGCGACGCGACGAAGCTGTCCGCGGGGCAGCGCGCGAGCAGCTGGCCGACGGGCACGCTCGTGCTGCCGTTCGGCGACCTCGACGGCGACCGCTGCAACGACGTGTTCGTCCGCTACCCGAAGGGCGAGGCCCGCGTCTACCCGACGATCTGCGGCGGGCTGCCCGACCAGCAGTCGTTCCACGTCAAGGTCTCCTCGGACTGGAGCGGGTACGACGCGGTCGTCTCGCTCGGCGACGTGACGGGCGACGGCCGGGCCGACCTGCTGGCCCGGTCCGCCTCGACCGGGAAGCTGTACGTGTACGCGAACAACGGCGCGGGCGGCTTCAAGGCCCGCTCGCTCGCCGCGTCCGGTATCGGCGGCTACAAGAGGCTGATCGCCGCCGGGGACCTCGACGGTGACGGCAAGAACGACCTGCTGGCCCTCGACGCGTCGAACGAACTGTGGCGGTTCCGAGGAACCGGCGCCGGCACCTTCAAGCCCCGGTCGTTGGTCTTCAAGGACTGGGGCACCTCCTACAAGGACGTGGTCGGCGGGCTCGACCTGTCCGGGGACGGCCGGGCCGACCTGGTCTCTCTCGACAAGAACGGCCGCGCCTGGCTGAACCGGGGCAACGGTCACGGCGGCTTCGCCAGTCGGTCGCAGATCGGCAAGGCCACGAACTGGTCGGACATCCGCATCTCCTGACGGTGCGGATCCGGGGGCCGGCTTCGCGTCGGGTTTCCGGTTCCGGCGGGCCCGGCCGGTCCACCTCACCCCGGAAGGGACAGGTGGACCGGCCGGGCCCGTTCCACGTACGCCGCCACAGCCACCGCGTCCACGGCGGCCGGGTCAGGCACCCGCAGCCGCACCGCGACGCCCGGCCGAGCAGGGCGCCAAAGCGGTCTCAGCGGTCGGAGGGCATGACGCACGCCGGATGCGAACCCGGCAGCCCCGCGCCCCGGAGGCGGCGGGATCCTCCGGATAGGGTAATGGGCATCTAAAGAGATCACCAAGTGCGTCGCCGCGCCGCCGCACCCCTCGGGAGGACGTCATGGGAACCCACCGCACCACGCTGCCCGGAGTCGGTGTGCAGTACGACTACACGACCGAGTCGGGACAGCACATCTCCGTCGTCGTCCACCACGACGGGCGGCGGTTCATCGGCTTCTACGACCAGGACGACCCTGATTCGTGCCGCCTCTCGGTACCCCTGACACCGCAGGAGGCCACCGGCCTCGCGCACCTCATCGACTCCGCGCCCATCGACGCGGTACGCACCGAGGGCATCGATCTCGTCACCGAGCACATACCGCTCGGAACCCGCTCCCCCTACGGCGGGCGGCTGCTCGGCGACACGAAGGCGCGGACGCGGACGGGGGCCTCGATCGTGGCCGTGCTGCGGACGCACAGTGCGCATCCGTCTCCCGGGCCGGACTTCCGGCTGGCCATCGGGGACACGCTCGTCGTCGTGGGTACGAGGGAGGGCGTCGACGCGCTCTCCGAGATCATTTCGGAGGGCTGACCGTGCACGACACGACCGCGCTGCTGGTGGAGCTCGGCTCCGTCATTCTGGGACTCGGCATCATCGGGCGCTTCGCCGGGCGGATAGGGCTCTCGCCGATCCCGCTGTACCTGCTGGCGGGACTCGCCTTCGGGCAGGGCGGGCTGCTGCCGCTGGGGGCCAGTGAGGAATTCACCGCCGTCGGCGCCGAGATCGGCGTCATCCTCCTGCTGCTCCTGCTCGGCCTCGAATACAGCGCCTCGGAGCTGGTGACCAGTCTCAAGACGCAATACCCCTCCGGGGCCGTGGACTTCGTGCTCAACGCGACCCCCGGAGCGGTGGCGGCGCTGCTGCTCGGCTGGGGGCCCGTGGGGGCCGTGGCGCTGGCCGGCGTCACCTGGATCTCGTCGTCCGGGGTGATCGCGAAGGTGCTCACCGATCTGGGACGGCTGGGAAACCGGGAGACACCCGTCATCCTGGGCGTGCTGGTCATCGAGGACCTGTCGATGGCCGTGTATCTGCCGCTGCTCACCGCGATGCTCGCGGGAGTGGGGCTCGCCGGCGGCAGCATCGCGCTGCTCATCGCGCTCGGTACCGTCGGGTTCGTGCTCTATCTGGCGCTGCGGCACGGACGGCTGATCAGCCGGGCCGTGTCCTCCGACAATCCGGAGATGCTGCTCCTGGTCGTACTCGGCCTGACCGTCCTGGTGGCCGGTGTGGCACAGGAGTTGCAGGTGTCCGCGGCCGTCGGGGCGTTCCTGGTCGGCATCGCGCTGTCGGGCGAGGTCGCCGAGGGGGCGCGCAAGCTGCTGACCCCGCTGCGGGATCTGTTCGCCGCCGTCTTCTTCGTGTTCTTCGGACTCTCCACCGACCCCTCCGCGATTCCTCCGGTGCTGCTTCCGGCGGCGCTGCTGGCGATCGTCACCGTCTTCACCAAGATCGGCACCGGCTGGTACGCGGCCCGGCGGGCCGGGATCGGTTCGCGCGGACGGTGGCGGGCCGGCGGAACGCTCGTCGCCCGCGGTGAGTTCTCCATCGTCATCGCCGGCCTGGCCGTGGCGACCGAGCCCCGTATCGGGCCCATCGCCACCGCGTACGTCCTCATCCTCGTCATCGTCGGACCGCTCACCGCCCGCTGGACCCAGCCGGTCGTGGCCCGGATCCAGACGTGGCGCGGCCGGGACGGCGGGGACACCACGGGCAGCGCCCGGCTTCCCACGGCCCGGCCGGCGCCCGCCGCGCAGGAGGAGTTCGCCTCGTCCGCCGACTGAGGCCGGACGAAGCGATCGGGACGACGTTCCAGCCCGAGGCCCGGACAGCGCACGGGGCCCGGACGGCGCACGGGCCCACCGCGCCCGCGGCATCGCACTCACCACCGTTTCCGGACACGGCGGGCACCCGCCCTGCTAATTTCTACACGTCTGTAGAGTTGGATTTCGTTCCGGCAACACAACGCAACGCAACGTATGGAGACGACATGGCACTGTGGGATCGGATCAAGGAATCCGCTTCGTCGATGCAGTCGCAGCTGGAAGCGAAGAAGAACGACCTGAAGAGCGGTGCGTTCCGCGATGCGAGCATGGCGATGTGCGCCCTGGTCGCCGCCGCCGACGGTTCCATCGATCCGTCCGAACGCCAGCGTGTCGCCTCGCTGATCGCCACCAACGAGGTTCTCCAGAACTTCCCGGCGGACGATCTCCAGCGCCGCTTCAACGAGTATGTGAACAAGCTCACCGCAGACTTCGCCTTCGGCAAGGTCAGCGTGCTCCAGGAGATCGGCAAGGCGAAGAAGAAGCCCGCCGAGGCGCGTGCCGTCATCCAGATCGGCATCGTCATCGGCGGCGCCGACGGCGACTTCGACAAGACGGAGCAGGCCGTCGTGCGGGAGGCGTGCTTCGCACTCGACCTTCCGCCGCACGAGTTCGACCTGTAGGACCTCTCGTTCGGATCACGCCGGGCTCGCGTGCCCCGGTGGCCGATCCCGGCTGATCCGGACGAAAGACCCGAGGTACCCCGCGCGGAGCGGCCTCCCGGCCCGCCCTCCGTACCGCCGGAGCGTCCGCGGACCGACCGACCACCGGTCCGCGCCCGGCAGGCCGGGGGTGCGCCGGGGTCACGGTCCTCACCGTCGATCCCCCACTGACCGCGCAGGCCCCCGGACGGACCGCCCCCGCCACGGCCAGGGTGCGCCGGCCCGGCCCGTACCCGAGGTCGGGCCCCGCCGCCGCCACCCGTTGCGGACGTTGACGACCGGTCGGGCAGGACCCGGCGCCCGCACGGGGCCGCGCGGTCGGTGCGGGGCGGGTCACAGATCCTTGGACGGCCAGTCCAGCAGCCGGGCGCCGATGACCGCCGTCTGCAGGGTGTATCGGTGCATCGGATCGGACGGATCGGCACCCGTCAGCTGATGGATCCGCTCCAGCCGGTAGGTCAGCGCCCGCACGCTCAGCGACAGCCGCCGCGCCGTCTCGGCGGCCACACAGCCCGAGTCGAAGTAGACGGTGAGCGTCCGCAGCAGGGGTTCGGCGCCGCCGCGCGCCTGCTGGAGCGGGCCCAGTTGACTGCGCACCAGATCGGCCATCGCCTGCCGGTCACGGGTCAGCACCGGATAGACCAGCAGGTCGGCCGCGTACAGCACCGGATCGTCCAGATCCATCCGCTCCGCGAGATCGAGTGCGTCGAGCGCCTCGTCGTAGGACTGGACCACGCCGCCGGGGCCCCGGTGCGGGCGGCCGACGGCGACCCGGCCGCCGTCCGTCGCCGCGTGCGACTGCTTGGCGAAGTACCGCAGGACATCGGGCTGGCTGCCGGGAGCGATGCAGACCAGCCGCCCGTCCTTCGTCGTGATCAGGATCTTCCGGCCGCTGAACCGCGTGAGCAGCGCCGCCTCCACGGTGCGCGGTACGGAGTCCGTCTCGGTGTACGCCTGCGGGCCCGTCGCCACCGCGACCGCGTGGGCGCGCGAAAGGCGCAGCCCGAACCGGGTGGCCCGCTCGGCGAGCCGGCCCAAGTCGCTGCGCCCGTACAGCAGATCGTCGATGAACTCGCGGCGGGCCGCCTCCTCGCGCCGCACGGTGAGCCGCTGGGCCCGCTCGAAGCCCTCGGCGAAGGCGTCGACGGCCTGCTCGACCGCGGCCAGCACGGAGCCGGTGGACGCGTCATCGGCCGACGCGGCGCGCGGCCAGTCGGTGCGGGTCGCGGCGAGATGGAGGCCGACCAGGGCTCGCAGCTGGCATCCGGCCTCGGCGGCCTCCCGGCCCAGGACCCGGCGGGTGTCCAGCTCGTCCCGGGTCAGTCGGCGCCCGGTGGCGGCGACATCGGCCAGTATGCGGACGTAGTCCCCCAGATACTCGTCGGAAATCTCCGGCACCGCCACGCGTACTCCTCCACTCCTGAACCGACCTCGACACCCACCTCAACGCACACCGGCCGGTGCCGGTGCCCGGCATCGAGAGCGTACAAAGATTGCCGGATTCCGGCAGTGCCATGCCATGGCTTCGAATGACACGATCAGGTCAGCACCAACCGGGGGAACACGGGGGATACGGGGGAAGATCCGGCTGCTGCGGCGCCGCTGTCCGCGGGCCGCAGCACCGGAATCGCCACCGGAACCACCACCGCAACCGCCCCCGACGACAGGGAGGGGGTGGACGATGCGGGAGTTCCTGAGCGCGACAACCGCCTTCCCGGCCGTCCTGTTCGCCGCCGCGCTGGCCGTGGTCGTCTTCTTCTGGCTCCTCGTGCTGGCCGGTGCGGCCGATCACCATTCCTTCGACGGGGACCTCGACACCGGCATGGCCGGGATCGGCGGAGTGCCGGTCACCGTCTCGGTGTCCGTGATGGTCGTCGTCGGCTGGTTCACGAGCCTGGCCGGTACGGTCCTGCTGCACCGCAGCGGTGTCACCGGCCTCACCCGCGCCGGGCTGGCCTGTGCCGTGCTCGCCGGGGCGCTGCTGACCGCCTGGGCCGTGATGCGGATGCTGGTGCACTGGGTGCGCCGGCGGTTCCCGGACGAGCCCCCTCCGTCGCGGCAGGACTTCCTCGGCCGGGTCTGCACGATCCGTACCGGTTCCGTCAGTGCCGACTTCGGCCAGGCCGAGGTCGCCGCGGCCGACGGCTCCACCGCGATCGTCCAGGTGAGGCTGTTGCGTCCGACGGACGGCCCGGAGGCCACGGACGACGCGGACGACACGTGTGCCACGGACGACGCGGTTCTCGTCTCCGGCAGTGCGGGGCTTCTCTACGCGTACGACGACGAGGGCGAGTTCTTCTGGGTCTCGCCGTACGACAGGGCGCTGGACCCTGGACCGCCGAAACCACGCACGAGCCCGCGCCAGGACACCGGTCCCGCGTCACGCCGGACTCCGCGCCGCGCCGGCTGACCGACCTGCCCGTACCCGTCGCGGTCGCGGTCGCGTCCGACGACCGCCCGGCCGCCCGTCCGGGCCCCTCTTCCTCTCCACCTTCCTCACCAGCCGTCAAGGACTGCCATGGATGCCATCACCCTGGGCTTCGGTGTGCTCGTAGCCGTTGTCCTGCTCATCGCCGTCGCCCTGCTTCTCGTCATCAGCCGGCTCTTCCGCAAGGTGGAACAGGGCAAGGCACTGATCATCTCCAAGACCAAGAAGGTCGATGTCACCTTCACCGGGGCCGTCGTCCTGCCGGTGCTGCACAAGGCCGAGTACATGGACATCTCGGTGAAGACCATCGAGATCCGCCGCACCGGGCGCGAGGGCCTGATCTGCCAGGACAACATCCGCGCCGACATCCACATCAACTTCTTCGTACGCGTCAACAAGACCGTCGAGGACGTCATCAAGGTCGCTCAGTCCATCGGCACGGAGCGGGCCAGCGACAAGGTGGCGATCCAGGAGTTCTTCGCCGCGAAGTTCGCCGAGGCGCTCAAGACCGTCGGCAAGCAGCTGGACTTCGTCGATCTGTACACCAAGCGCGAGGAGTTCCGGGACCGGATCATCCGGGTCATCGGCACGGACCTGAACGGCTACCACCTCGACGACGCGGCGATCGACTTCCTGGAGCAGACGCCCATGGCGCAGCTCGACGGCGCCAACATCCTCGACGCCCAGGGCATCCGCAAGATCACCGAGCTGACGGCGATCGAGCACGTGCGCACCAACGAGTACCAGCGCACCGAGCAGAAGGAGATCACCCGGCAGAACGTCGACGCCCGCGAGACCATCCTGGAACTGGAGCGCCGGCAGGCCGAGGCCGAGATCAAGCAGCGCCGCGAGGTCGAGACGCTGCGGGCCCGCGAGGAGGCCGCGACCGCCAAGGTCCAGGAGGAGGAACGGCTGGGCGCCCAGGCCGCGTTCATCCGCACCGAGGAGCAGCTCGGCATCCAGCGCGAGAACCAGGCGCGGGAGATCGCCGTCGCACAGAAGAACCGCGAGCGGGTCATCGCCGTGGAGAACGAGCGCATCGAGAAGGACCGGCTGATCGAGGTCATCGGGCGCGAGCGGCAGACCGAACTCGACCGGATCGCCGCGACGAAGGAGGTCGAGGCCGAGCGCCGCGAGGTCGCCGATGTGATCCGGGAGCGGATCGCCGTGGACCGCACGGTCGCCGAGCAGGAGGAGTCCATCAAGACCCTGCGGGCCGTCGAGGAGTCGGAGCGCACCCGCAAGTCGGTCATCATCGCCGCCGAGGCGGAGGCCCAGGAGAAGCTGGTCAAGGACATCAAGGCCGCGGAGGCGGCGGAGGCGGCGGCCGGCCACCTGGCGGCCGAGCAGCTGACGCTCGCCGAGGCCCGGCTGAAGACGGCGGACCTGGACGCCCAGGCGAAGCTGCGGCTGGCCGAGGGCATCCAGGCGGAGTCCGCGGCACCGGGCCTCGCGGAGGTCCAGGTGCGCGACGCGGAGGCCGACGTCATCGAGAAGACCGGTCTCGCCGAGGCCGAGGCCGCGTCCGCCCGGCTCAAGGCCGAGGCGGAGGGGGCCAGGCTCAAGGCGCTGGCCACCGCGGAGGGCACCCAGGCCCAGGCGACCGCCGACGCGGCGATGATCGGCGAGAAGCTGAAGGCCGAGGCCGCGGGCCTCACCGAGAAGGCCGCCGCGATGGCGGCGCTGGACGACGCCTCGCGCGGTCACGAGGAGTACCGGCTGCGGCTCGCCGCGGAGAAGGAGATCCGGCTGGCCGGGCTCGATGTGCAGCGGCAGGTCGCCGAGTCGCAGGCGACGGTGCTGGCCACGGGGCTGGAGAACGCCGACATCGACATCGTCGGCGGGGAGTCGGTCTTCTTCGACCGCCTCGTCTCGTCCATCTCGATGGGCAAGAGCTTCGACGGCTTCGTGGAGAACTCGGACACGGCGAAGGCGCTCGCGGGTCCGTGGCTGAACGGCACCTCGTCGTTCACGGACGATCTGACGCGGGTGCTGGGCTCGGTGTCGACGGGGGACGTGCAGAACCTCACCGTGTCGGCGCTGCTGATGCGGATGATGCGGACGCCGGGCGCGGGGCTCGCGCCGGGGCAGGCGCAGAAGCTGCTGACGACGGTCCAGGAACTGGGCCTGGCCGACGTGCCGGTGTCCGCGGTGACCGGGGCGGCCGGCGGCACCGCGGTGAGCGGTCCGACGGCCACGGCGGGTGACTCGGACGTACCCGCCGCACGGAACGGGTCGCCGGTCGCGTAGGGCCTCTCGTTCGGATCACGCCGGGCTCGGGTCCTGATCCGGCCTGATCCGAACGAAGGACCCCAGCGGCATCCGGGGCCGGGCGGCAGGGCCCGGCCCCGGGCGACCCCCGGGCCCGTCCGGTGACCGCTCCCCGTCCCCAGCACCGGGCGGGCCCGCACCACCCGCACCACAGACCTCGTAGGGAAGGCCGTACGTATGGAAACCGACACCACGACCGCACCGCCCGCCGGCGGCCCCGTGGACGCGGGGACGTACGACGTGCTGCGCCGCCGGCTGGCCGACCGGGCCGCCGAACTCGCGAGCCGCGCCGAGACGCTCAACGCGCGGCGCACCGAGGAGTTCGGCTCGACCGAGCTGCGGCTCACCGGCTCCGAGCGGATCCGTACCGAGCAGGCGTCCGTGCCCCGCGACCTGGTGGCCGTCGGCGGCCGGCTGCTGTTCGGCTTCGAGCGGGGCCCGGGGGCGGCACAGCCGCCCGAGGTCGCGGACGTACTCGCGCTGTACGACCCGGAGTTGACCGCCCAGGACCAGGGCGGCCTGCTCGGCGACGAGGCCTTCGTACGCGAATTCACCGCACTGCACCGCTACTACCGCGACGCCCGGCTGCTGCGGCTGCGCCGCGTGGACGGCAGGCTGCTCGCCGTCTTCCGTACCGGCGAGAGCGCCGACGGCATCCGCGTACTGCGCTGGGCGCTCGCCCCGGACGGTTCGCCCGGCGCCTTCCTCGACGCGCGCGGCGACCGCGACCACGTCTTCCCGCCGTCGCACGACTTCACCTGGACCGTCGCGGGCCGCGAGTCCCACGTCCTGGGCCGGCACCCGCACATCGCGGTGGGCGGGGACGCGGACGGCACGGGCGCCGCCCTGTTCGTCGACACGCTCGGCGGCACCCTCACCGTCAAGACGGTCGACGACACCGACACCCCGGACGGGATCTACAAGGAGCCGGTCACCGAGCCCCTCCAGTCCCTCGCCGACGCGGATGTCGAGCATGCCGTGATCGGACCGCTGGTCCTGCTCCGCGTGCGCCCGTACAACGAGGAGTCGTGGCGGTACCTGGTCTTCAACACGCTGCTCGGCACGGTCCTGCGCCTGGACGGCATCGGGCCCGCCTGCCACCGGCTGCCGGAGGACCAGGGGATCATCTTCCCCGGCGGCTACTACCTCACCACCGGCACCGTGAAGACCTTCGACATCGCCGAGCCGCTCACCGACCCGGCCTTCGAGGGCGTGGTCCGCTCCCCGAACGGCGAGGACGTCCTGTACGTCTTCCGCTCCCCCGACGACGGCCGGAGCCTGCTCCTGCCCTACAACCTGATCCGGCAGGAGGTCGCCACCCCGCTCCAGGGCCGCGGCCACGCCCTGCTCGACGACGGCACGCTGGTCCTGCTGCGCTCCACCGCCACGGGTGACGAACCGGCCCGGGTCCACCCGGTGCAGCGCTGGCTGACCCCCTACGTCTCCGACACCCACGCCGCCTCCCGCCCCGCCGGGTCCGGTCCGCTCGCCCGGGTCGGCAACGCCGATCTGGTGCGCGGCATCTCCGACTGCCTGGCACTCGCGCACAGCGCCGCCGAGACGACCCCGACCGCCGCCGTGTACGCCCAGCTGGTCGCGGACTGCACCCGCGCCACCGACCGCTACCACTGGCTCACCGACCCCGACCTCGGCGCGCTCGCCGCCCCGCTGGCGGAGCTGCGGGACACCGCCCAGCAGGTCCTCGCCGAGTTCGAGACCGTGCGGGAGCTGACCCGGCAGGCCGCCGACGCCCTCACCGGGACGGCCGACCGGCTCACCGCGCTCGTCCGCCGCATCCGTGGCGAGGCGCCGCGCACGGCCGCCGCCTGGGTGGCCCAGCTCACCGAACTGCGCCGGGCACACGGTCATTTGGCGACCCTCGCCGAGATGCGGTACGCGGACACCGAGCGGATCGCCGAGCTGACCACCGCCACGGCCGACGACATCGACGCGGCCGGCCGGCGCGCGGTGGCGTTCCTCGGCCGGGACGACGCGTTCGCCGGCTACCACGAGGACATCGCCCGCCTGGCCGCCGAGGCCGCCGCGCTCACCACCGTCGTGGACGCCTCGGCGCTCGGCGACCGGCTGACAGGGATGACGGAGGGCCTGGGCACCGTCACCGACGTGGTCGGCGGGCTCGACATCGGTGACGCGACGGTCCGTACGTCGATCCTGGAGCGGATCGCCGAGGTCCTCGGCGGGGTCAACCGGGCCCGCGCCGTCCTCGACGCACGACGCCGCGAACTCCTCGACCACGAGGGCCGCGCCGAGTTCGCCGCCGAGTTCGCGCTGCTCGGGCAGGCCGTCACAGGGGCGCTGGCCGCCGCCGACACCCCGGACGCCTGCGACGACCAACTGTCGCGGCTGCTGCTCCAGTTGGAGAACCTGGAGTCGCGGTTCGCGGAGTTCGACGACTTCCTCGCCGAGCTGGCCGAACGGCGCACGGAGGTGTACGAGGCGTTCTCGGCGCGCAAGCAGACCCTGCAGGACGCCCGCGCCCGGCGGGCCGAGCGGCTGGCGGATTCGGCGGCCCGGGTCCTGGAGACGGTCTCCCGGCGGCTGGCCGCGCTGCCCGACCTGGACGCCGTCCACACGTACTTCGGCTCCGACCCGATGGTCGCCAAGGTGCGCCGCACCGCGGACGAGCTGCGCGAGCTCGGCGACCCGGTGCGCGCCGAGGAGCTCGACGGCCGGCTGCTGGCCGCCCGGCAGGAGGCCGGGCGCGCCTTGCGCGACCGCGGGGAGCTGTACGCGGACGGCGGCGCCACGATCCGGCTCGGCCGGCACCGGTTCGCGGTGAACACCCAGCCCTTCGACCTGACGCTCGTCCCGCACGGGGACCGGCTCGCGTTCGCGCTCATCGGCACGGACTACCGGGCGCCGGTCACCGACCCGGAGTTCAAGGCCACCCGCCCGTACTGGGACCAGACGCTGCCCTCGGAGTCCCCGCACGTCTACCGCGCCGAGCACCTGGCGGCCCGGCTCCTGGACGAGCACGGCGCCGACGCCCTCGCCGCCCTGGACGCCTCGGAACTCGCCTCCCTGGTACGGGAGTCGGCCGCCGCCGCGTACGACGAGGGCCACCAGCGCGGTGTCCACGACGAGGACGCCGCCGCGATCCTCACCGCCCTGCTCGGCCTGCACGCCGGGGCCGGACTGCTGCGCCGCCCGCCCGCCGTGCGAGCGGCGGCGCAGCTGTTCTGGGCGTACGGGACGGACGAGGTTCGGCGCACCTCCTGGACCCGGCGGGCCCTCTCGCTGGCCCGCGCGCGTGAAACGTTCGGCCTCGCCCCGGCCGTCCAGGCGCTCCAGGAGGAGTGGGCGGACGTCATCCGGGCCGAGGAGTCCGGGGGCTCCGGCGTCCGGGGCGCGGACTGCGGGGCCGTCGCCGCGTACCTCTTCGAGGAGCTGACGAGCGGACCGGCCGGATTCGTCACGAGCGCCACCGTGCGCACGTTCCTGGACAAGTTCCGTCGCGCGACCGGCTCTTCGGCGTACGACGAGGATCTCGCCGCCCTCCACGACGACCTCCGTGCCCGGCGTCAGCTGGTCGAGGGCTGGCTCGTCCCGTACGCCGCCGCGAGCGGCAACGAGATCGACGCGGGCGATCTGGCGGAGGCCGTCGCCGTGGAACTGTGCCCGGAGCCGCTGCTCGACCGGTACGAGTGCGAGGCGCCGCTCACCGCGACCGTGGACGGCCTGCTCGGCACCCATCCACGCATCGAACGGGGCCGGCTGACCGTCCGCATCGACGAACTCCTCGCCCGTACCGCCGAGTTCCGTGCCGGCACCGTTCCCGGGTTCCGGGCCTACCAGCGTCGGCGCACCGCACTCGTGGCCGCCGAACGCGCCCGGCTGCGGCTGGACGACCACCGGCCGCGCGTCATGTCGGCGTTCGTCCGCAACCGCCTCCTGGACGAGGTGTATCTGCCGCTGATCGGCGACAGCCTCGCCAAGCAGCTCGGCACCGCCGACGCCGAGCGGCGCACCGACTCGCAGGGCCTGCTGCTGCTGGTGTCGCCGCCCGGCTACGGCAAGACGACGCTCATGGAGTACGTGGCCGACCGGCTCGGACTGGTCCTCGTCAAGATCAGCGGGCCGAACCTCGGCCACGACGTGACCTCCCTCGACCCGGCGCAGGCGCGCACCGCGACCGCCCGCCAGGAGATCGAGAAGATCAACTTCGCCCTGGAGACGGGCAACAACACGCTGCTCTACCTCGACGACATCCAGCACACCTCGCCCGAGCTGCTTCAGAAGTTCATTCCGCTCTGCGACGCCACTCGCCGGATCGAGGGCGTGCGGGACGGCGAGCCGCGCAGCTACGACCTGCGGGGCAAGCGGTTCGCGGTGTGCATGGCGGGCAATCCGTACACCGAGTCGGGGGCGCGGTTCCACGTCCCCGACATGCTCGCCAACCGGGCCGACGTGTGGAATCTCGGCGAGGTGCTGAGCGGCCGGGAGGACGTCTTCGCGCTGAGCTTCGTCGAGAACGCGCTGACAGCCAACCCGGTGCTGGCGCCGCTCGCCGGGCGTTCCCGCGAGGATCTCGCCCGGTTCCTGCGGCTCGCCTCCGGCACGGCGCCCGCAGTCGGCGCGGACCGGTTCGACCATCCGTACGCGCCCGCCGAGGCGGAGCGGATCGTCTCGGTCCTGCGCCATCTGCTGACCGCGCGGGACACGGTGCTGGCCGTGAACGCCGCGTACATCGCCTCGGCCGCGCAGACGGACGCGACGCGCACCGAACCGCCGTTCCGGCTGCAGGGCTCGTACCGCAACATGAACAAGATCGCCGAACGGATCGTGCCGGTGATGAACGACGCGGAACTCCTCGCCGTCATCGACGACCACTACGCGGGCGAGGCCCAGACGCTGACCACCGGCGCCGAGTCCAACCTGCTGAAGCTCGCGGCGCTGCGCGGCCGTCTCACCGCCGAGCAGTCCGCGCGCTGGTCCGCGATCACCGCCTCCTACGTCCGCACGCAGACGCTCGGCGGCCCGGACGGCGACCCCGTGACACGGGCGGTCGCCGCACTGGGGCTGCTCGCGGACCGGATCGCGGCGGTGGAGTCGGCGATCGTCCGGGCCACCGACCCCCGCCATCTGCTCGCGGGCCCGCCGCCCCGGCACGCGGCGCCGCCGCCCGATGTTCCACAGGAAGATCACTGACAGCCCGGGTACGACGGAGAGGATCAAGGCATGCTGGGCACCGTGCCTCCATTTCCCCAGCAACCCCAACGCTCTCCGTTCAGCGGACACATGGTCGTCTGCGGTGACGACGCACTGGCCCAGCGGCTCGCCGTGGAGCTGCGCTATGTGTACGGGGAGAGAGTCACCCTCGTCCTGCCGCCCCGACGCGACGCGCGCCGGTCCGAACTGCCGCTGACCGGGCGGGGCCGGGCGGCGGCGCTGTTCGGCCGGATGTCGCAGGCGATGAACCGCAACGGCGGGAACGGAGCCGCGGGTGGTACCGGGGACGGCGACACCGACGCCGGGGTCGAGGCGGTACGCATCCTGGAGGCGCCGGAGCCCTCCGACGAGGTCTTCGAGGAGGCGGGCGTCGAATCGGCCGCCGCGCTGGCCCTGGTCTACGACGACGACGAGCGCAACATCCGCGCCGCGCTGACCGCCCGCCGCCTCAACCCCCGGGTCCGGCTGGTCATCCGGCTCTACAACCGCAAGCTGGGCCAGTATCTGGAGACCCTGCTCGACCAGGCCGCCGCCGTCTCCGCACCCGGCCTCGACCCGGCCGCGCTGGACGCCTCGACCACCGTCCTGTCCGACGCGGACACCGCCGCGCCCGCCCTCGCGGCGACCGCCCTCACCGGCTCCAGCAAGGTCATCCAGGCGGAGGGCCTGCTGCTGCGCGCCGCCGAACGCACCCCGCCCGGGGACGGCCGGGTCGCCGACCCCGGCCTGTGCACCCTCGCGCTGCTCTCCTCCACCACCCATGACCCGGCGGGCACCGAGGGATCCGACAGCAGTGGCGACGAGGGACCTCAACTCCTTCCCGACGAAAGCCAGGTGGCTGCGGCGACGGGCCGTGGCACGGTCGTCCTGGAGGCGGTCAGCCAGTCGGGCCCGGCCGGTCCGCCGCCCCGGATGGGCGGCCGGGGCGCACCGCTCGGCCAGGTCTTCTCCCGGCGGCTGCGCTGGTCGGCGCTGGGGGTCGGGCTGGCCGTCGTGGGCCTCGCCGTCGCCTCCTGGCTCACCACCGGCGACCATCCGGCGCACGCCGCGTATCTGACGCTGCTGGACCTGTTCGCGATGGGCGACCCGGCGATCGGTGATCCGACGGCACGTCAGATCCTTCAACTCCTGTCCGGCGTGGCCGGCCTGCTGCTGCTCCCCCTGCTCGTGGCTGCCGTGCTGGAGGCGTTCGGCTCACTGCGTACGGCGTCGTCGCTGCGCCGTCCGCCGCGCGGTCTCTCCGGCCATGTGGTGCTGCTCGGTCTCGGCAAGATCGGTACGCGGGTCCTGGTCCGGCTGCGTGAGCTCGGCATTCCCGTGGTGTGCGTGGAGGACGACCCGGACGCGCGCGGCATCGCCGTGGCCCGGCGGCTGCATGTCCCGGTGGTGCTCGGCGATGTCACCCAGGAGGGCGTGCTGGAGGCGGCGAAGATCCAGCGCGCCCGCGCGCTCCTCGCCCTGACCAGCGTCGACACCACCAACCTGGAGGCCGCGCTGTACGCCCGCTCGGTCGAGCCGAACCTGCGCGTCTCCCTGCGTCTGTTCGACGACGAGTTCGCCACGGCCGTCTACCGCACCCTGCGCGCGGCCCACCCGCAGGCCCTCACCCGCTCCCGCTCCGTGTCCCACCTGGCCGCCCCGTCCTTCGCGGTCGCCATGATGGGGCGGCAGATCCTGGGCGCGATCCCGGTCGAGCGGAAGGTGATGCTGTTCGCGGCGGTCGAGGTCGCGGGGCACCCGCAGTTGGAGGGCCGCACGGTGGAGCAGGCGTTCCGGGCGGGTGCCTGGCGGGTGCTGGCCCTGGACGCCACCCCGCCCGAGGACCGGCGCCCGGACCTGGCGGTGCCCGCACCCGTCTCCACGGACCGTCCGTCGGGACTGGTCTGGGACCTGCACCCGGGGTACGTACTGCGCCCCCAGGACCGGGTGGTGATCGCCGCGACCCGCCGCGGCCTGGCCGAACTGCTGCGCCGCCGCGTCTCGTTGACGCACCGCTGAGCCGGGCGGGTCGCGGGTGTCGGGTCCGCCCGGAGCGGCGGCGGGGGGCCCCGCCCGAGCAGGCGGGGCCCCGGGTGTCAGGCCCGCCTGGAGCGGCGGCGGGCCGCCACGACCAGACCGGTGCCCGCGGCGAGCACCACGGCGGTGCCGATGACCAGCGGCACCGTGCCGCTGCTGCCCGTCGAGGCCAGGTCGCCACCGCCGGCGCCGGGCGCCGTGCTCTGCGACGGGGCGGGCGTGCCCGGTGCGGCGGGTCCGGAGGAACCGGCGGACGGCGTGCCGCTCGCCGGGGGCGGCGTCGCGGAGTCGGAGGGAGTGCCGGTCACCGGCGGCGTGGTCCCGGGTGTTGTGCTCGGCGTCGGCGTGGCGGACGGGGTCTTCCCGGTCTCCGGGAGGCAGCCGCTGAAGGGGAAGTGGTGCGTCTCCGCTCCGCCCGAGCCATGCAGCGAGGCCACCCACACGGAGCCGTTGACCGGTGCGCCGGTGCCCAGCTCCAGGTGCGCCCGGGGGGCCAGCACACTGCCGGGCCAGGCCGCCGAACTGCTCTTGGTGACCGTGCGGGCCTCGGGGAAGTTCCACAGCAGCCGGGCGCGGATCGTGCCGTCGGAGGCGCTCTGGAGCTTGTCGTCCAGTACGTAGTCCTGGCCGCCGGAGAGGAAGAAGCCGGTGGTGCCGGCCTTGGCCATGTCGTAGTTCTCGCCGCTCACATTGACGATCGCGGTCGCGCCCGCCGGAACCTTGAGGTAGACGTCCTTGGCCTGCTCCAGCTGATCGGCCGTCACGTTGAAGACGTTACGGGTGGCGTCGGCGCCCTTCAGGGTCAGCTTGGCGCCGTCCGCTGTCACGTCGGCACCACCGGTCACCGGCTCCTCGGCCAGCGCGGAGGAGTAGGACCGGAGCTTGGCGAACTCGGCATCGAAGTCGATCAGCCCGGCGTTCTGACGGAAGGCGCCGGAGTGCAGCTCGACGGCGCGGTCCCGGACCTGGCCGCCGACGACCGCGTCGCCCTTCATCACCGCGGTGACCGACCCGCCGTTGAGCAGATCGCCGCGGACCACGAGCGAAGCCCGGCCGGGCAGGGCGTCGACCTCCGCCGCCGTGAGCTCGTTGGCGACACTGAAGCCGCCGCGGAAGTCGGCGTTGCCACCGACGGCGACGGCACCCTCCGCGTCGGGTGTGTGGACGTCGTCACCGAGGACGAACTCGCCGTACTTTCCGGCGATTTCGAAGGCGTCGGTGGCGCATCCGGACGAATCGGCGGGCGCGGCCTGGGCGGCCGGGACGGCCGCGAGGCCGAGGACGAGGGCTCCACCGAGCACAGTGGCTGCGGCGGTTGCGGTTATGCGCATGGGGCGTGATTCTCCCGCGGAGGTGATGGTAAAGATTCCGTGGTGGCTTTGCCCATAGTTTTCACACCTTGAGACATTGGTCAAGACCAATGCCCGAAGCACCGACGAAGCGTCAGGAAAGGGAGCTATGTCCGGGTGTCGCCGGTGAGGTGTCGGGGCACGGCATCCGGCGCGCCCCGACACCCACACCAGGCACCTGGAGGAGGCCCCCCATGGCCTCCCGCACCTCCGCCAGCGTCGCGTCGGCCACGGCGTTGGCCCGCTCGTTCCCCGCCCGCAGCACCGACCGCACGTACCCCATGTCCCGCGCGTACTCCGCCCGCCGGGCCCGGATCGGCGCCATCCTGCTGTTGACGGCCTCGGTCACCGTCCGTTTGAGAGCGGCGGCGCCCCCGCCGCCGATCTCCTCCGCCACGGTGAGCGGGTCGCGGTCCAGACAGAGCGCGGCCAGCAGCACGAGCGAGGACACCCCGGGCCGGGTCTCCGGTTCATAGGTGATGTGCCGCTCGGCATCCGTCCTCGCACCCTTGATCAGCCGCGCCGTCTCGTCGGCGGTGGCGGCCAGCGCGATGGAGTTGCCGCGGCTCTTGCTCATCTTGGTGCCGTCCGTGCCGAGGAGGAGCGGCGCGGCGGAGAGCAGGGCGTCCGGCTCCGGAAAGACCGCCCCGTACCGCTCGTTGAAGCGGCGGGCGACGGTCCGCGTCACTTCGAGGTGCGGCAGCTGGTCCTGCCCGACGGGGACGAGGTTGCCCTTGCAGAACAGGATGTCGGCCGCCTGGTGCACGGGATAGGTGAACATCAGCCCGCTGACGGTGGACTGCCGGGAGTGCGCGATCTCGTCCTTGACGGTGGGGTTGCGGTTCAGCTCGGCGACGGAGACGAGGCTGAGGAAGGGCAGCATCAGCTGGTTGAGCGCGGGCACGGCACTGTGGTTGAAGATCGTCGAGCGTTCCGGGTCGATCCCGATGGCCAGGTAGTCCAGCAGCAGCCCCTCTGTGATCTCGGTGAGCCGTTCGGCCACGTCCCGGTCGGTCAGCACCTGGTAGTCGGCGATGATCACGAAGACGTCCACCCCGAGCTCCTGGAGCCGGACGCGGTTGTGCAGGGTTCCGAAGTAGTGCCCGAGGTGGAGCGGCCCAGTGGGCCGGTCCCCGGTCATCACGCGGAACCGGTCGGGCGCCTGCCGGATCCGGGCCTCCAGCTCGGCGGCGTGCTGCTCGGGCGATGCGGTGACGGTACTCATGGGGGTCTCTCTCCTCGCGATGCTGGCGCTGGTTGCGTGGAGGACGACCCGCCGTGGTCTCACCGGCATCCGTACCCGTACGAGGGCAGAGGAAAGGGCCGTCCATTTCGAACGGCCCTTGTTCCGTGCATAGGGAAGGCGGCCGCTCCTAGGAGGAGCGCCACCAGTTCCGGCACGGGATGGAGGTCATGGTCCGAGCTTAACGGGCGCAAGCTCCGCCCACACGACTTTTCCCGGCCCGCACCGCGCGCCGTACCCACACTCTCCCGTCCGGGCGAGACGCGGGCGTGCCGCCCGGCATTGGTCAGCAGCTCGGGGAGCAGGAGAACGTCGCGCTCCCGGGGCGCGCCGAGGACGATCTGCCCGGACCTCTCGGCTACGCGGCACCGCGCGATCATGTGGCATACGGGTTGCTGATGGTGTGATGCCGACGCGCGGTGGCCAGCACCCGCTCCGGAAACCGCGGCCCGGCGACGTAGTGACGGCCTTTCGTCCGGCCCACGGCCGTCAGCAACTGCGCCTTGGTGAGTGCCTGCAGATCCCGCGTGGCCTGCTGCGTGTTGATCGCCTCGGCCTTCTCGTAGCGGCTGCGCCGCACCCGGCCGACCATGGCCACCTCGTGCAGTGCGGTGACCTGCCGCTCCGTGACTCCGTGCTTACCTGACTCCTCCATCAGTTGCGTCCAGCAGTCGTTGGAACGGTCGACACGGCGTTGCACCCGCTGTGTCTGCTGGTGGTAGGCGAGCAGGTTGAATTTGATCCAGGGCAAGGTGTCGCGCTCCGGCGACCAGACCGGCCCTCCGACCTCTCGCAGCACCTTGTAGTACTCCCAGGTGTTGCCCGGCATGCCCAGCCATTCCTCGATCGAGGAGAACTCGGGGGCGAGAACACCGCCGCGTGCGATGAGAAGGGTCTGCAGCGAGCGGGACATGCGGCCGTTGCCGTCGGACCAGGGGTGGATCTTCACCAGGTTCAGATGGGCCATGGAGGCACGGAGCAGGACATGACTGTCCAGGTCGCCTTCGTTGAGCCAGTCCACGAGCTCGGTCATGAGCCCGGGAACCCGTTCCTGGTCGGGGCCGTCGTAATCGGTGGCGAGTTCGTCGCCCGGTGCGGTGATGCGGATCGAGGTTCTGCGCCACTGCCCGGCGAGCCTGCGGGGGTGGTGATGCCCCTGGAGCATCCAGTGCAGGCTGTTGAGGAGTTCCTTGCTGTAGCGGAAGTCAGTCACATCGTGCAGCGACTGGATGTACGTCATGGCCTGTTGGTAGGCCAGGGTCTCCACCTTGTTCTCGTCGCTGGCCTCGACTTCACGCTCGCCGTCCATCAGGTCGGCAACGTCCACGGCATCGACCCGGTAGCCCTCGATCGTGTTCGACGCCGCGATGGCGCTGGCCGTCAGGGCCTTGCGAAGATCAAGGGTCCACTTCGTCGGAGCCTGCTGCACCGCATACCGCAGCTGTTCACGCAGGTCGTTGATCTGCTCCAGGACCTGAAGGTCGGCCGAATCCAGGCGTGGCATCTCGTACAGCATGACGCAATGATACCCAGTGCCTATCATCACCGCCCCGCCCAGCCCACCGGGGCGGAATAGGTCACGAGGGCGTTCCGTTGTAGGGTGTGTTCACATAGTTCAATGTTCAACCAACTTGCTTCTGGAGGCGGGCGCCATGGAGTTCGGGATCTTCACCGTCGGAGACGTGACCACGGACCCGACGACCGGCAGGACACCGAGCGAGCACGAGCGGATCAAGGCCACCGTCGCCATCGCACAGAAGGCGGAGGAGGTCGGTCTGGACGTCTTCGCGACCGGCGAGCACCACAACCCGCCGTTCGTCCCGTCCTCGCCGACGACCACGCTCGGCTACCTCGCCGCCCGCACCGACCGGATCATCCTGTCCACGTCCACGACGCTGATCACCACCAACGACCCGGTGAAGATCGCCGAGGACTACGCGACGCTCCAGCACCTCGCGGACGGCCGCGTCGACCTGATGATGGGACGCGGCAACACCGGACCGGTCTACCCCTGGTTCGGCAAGGACATCCGCCAGGGCATCCCGCTCGCCATCGAGAACTACGCCCTGCTGCACAAGCTGTGGCGCGAGGACGTCGTGGACTGGGAGGGCAAGTTCCGTACGCCGCTGCAGTCCTTCACCGCGACCCCGCGCCCGCTGGACGGCGTCCCGCCGTTCGTGTGGCACGGCTCGATCCGCTCCCCGGAGATCGCCGAGCAGGCCGCGTACTACGGCGACGGCTTCTTCCACAACAACATCTTCTGGCCCATCGAGCACACCAAGAAGATGGTGAACCTCTACCGGCAGCGGTACGCGCACTACGGGCACGGCACCGCCGAGCAGGCCATCGTCGGACTCGGCGGCCAGGTGTTCATGCGGAAGAACTCGCAGGACGCGGTACGGGAGTTCCGCCCGTACTTCGACAACGCGCCGGTCTACGGACACGGTCCTTCCCTGGAGGACTTCTCCCGGCAGACCCCGCTGACCGTCGGCTCCCCGCAGGAGGTCATCGAGCGGACCCTGTCCTTCCGGGACGCCGTCGGTGACTACCAGCGCCAGCTGTTCCTGATGGACCACGCGGGACTGCCGCTGAAGACGGTCCTGGAGCAGCTCGACATCCTCGGCGAGGAGGTCGTCCCGGTGCTGCGCAAGGAGTTCGCCAACCTGCGGCCGGCCGGAGTCCCGGACTCCGCCCCTGTCCACCCGGCCGTCGCCGCCCGCACCACCACCACGAAGGAGGGCTGACCACCGTGTCCACCACGCCCGGCGTGTTCGCCACCGAGCCCTTGAGGATCGTCGCCGTCTCGGCCGGACTCAGCCGGCCGTCCTCGACCCGGCTGCTGGCCGAGCGGCTGGCCGGCGCCGCCCGCGAGCGCCTGCTGGCCGAGCAGGACCGCACGGTCGAGGTGCGGGTGATCGATCTGCGTGACCTGGCCGTCGACATCGCCCATCACCTGGTGACCGGATTCCCGCCGGGCGCGCTGGACGAGGCGATCAAGGAGGTGACGGAGGCGGACGGACTGATCGCCGTCTCGCCCGTCTTCACCGCCTCCTACAGCGGACTGTTCAAGTCGTTCTTCGACCTGATCGACAACACGGCGCTGACCGGCAAGCCCGTCGTCATCGCGGCGACGGGCGGCACCGCCCGCCACTCGCTGGTCCTGGAACACGCGATGCGTCCGCTCTTCGCCTACCTGCGGGCCACGGTCGTACCGACCTCCGTGTACGCGGCGTCGGAGGACTGGGGCTCGTCCGGCGACGAGTACACCGACGGCCTGCCGTCCCGGATCCGGCGCGCGGGCGGCGAGCTCGCGGCCATGGTCGCGGGCGGCCGGGCGGCCTCCGGGGCACCGAGGACCCTCGGGCTCGACGACGAGATCGTGCCGTTCGAGCAGCAGCTCGCCGACCTCCGACTGGACTGATCGGCCCCCCGGACAGGGGCCGGGAGGCCCTACCACCCGAAGCCCTGTCCGGTTTGACTAGAGTTGGACTGAAAGACGCGTCGTGCGGCGTTCTCCCGCAGGAGTCCCGCACGACGCCTCTGCACACTGAGCCGAACCGAGCTGGAGGCAGAGATGGGCAGGATCGTGGTGGGCGTTGACGGCTCCGATTCGTCGGTCAGGGCGCTGCACTGGGCCGTACGCCAGGCGGAGCTGACCGGTGACACCGTCGAGGCCGTCAACAGCTGGGAGTACCCCGCGACCAGCTGGGCGTCCATGATGCCGGGCATGCCGGAGGACTTCGACCCGCAGGCGGTCGCGACCGTGGCCCTCACCGAGACGCTGGAGGAGGCCCTGGGAGCCGAGGGCGCGGCCGAGGTCAGCAAGGTCGTGGTGATCGGCAACCCGGCCCAGTCCCTGCTGGAGCGCGCCAAGGGCGCGAACCTGCTGGTCGTCGGGGCACGCGGTTACAGCGGCTTCAAGGCGACCCTGCTCGGCTCGGTCAGCCTCCATGTCACCCAGCACGCACCGTGCCCGGTGACGGTCGTACGCGACTGAGCACGGCCGCGTACAGGTCAGGACAGGGGAACGGGCCCGCGCCGAGCGCGGGCCCGTTCCCCTGTCCGATGCGCCGGGGCTACGCCCTCTGCCGCTTCGAGGCGCCCACGTCTTCCCGTGTGTAGAAGATGTAGAACGTCGTGATGAACATCCCGAGGCCGACCGCCAGTCCCAGTGCCGAGGACCGCAGCACACTGGAATCGGTCAGTCCGACCAGCAGGCCGATCGCCGCGGCCATCAGCGCGCCGTACGCCACCGCCCGGACCAGGGGCAGCATGGTGTGCTGGATGCGACCCAGCCCGAAGCACAGGGCGGCGAGCACCGCGGCGCCGATCAGGCCGTACCAGAACTGCCGGAAGCCGCTCGCGCCGTTGTTGCGGAGGATGAACGAGGCGTAGAGGCCGTACGCCGCGCCGAGCGTGGCGGGAATGGCCCAGGCGCGCGCACTGTGCCGACGTGTCCGTGCCCCGGGCCGGGCCCGTCGGTGGGTCGGCATCGCTGCATGAGTGGCCATGGCGGAGAACTCCTTCCGTCGCCCCTTTTCCCTCCAGAGCACACCCGGCCGCGCCGCCCGGCAACTCGGATGGCCTACGGCCCGGGGCGTGCCGCTTCCGTACGGGATTCCCTGGAGGGGTGCGGTATCTATCGACGACTCTGGCGGCGGCGGTGCTGGTGCTGCTCGCCGTGCTCGTCCCGCTGAGCGCGCTCGCCGCCTGGGTGGATCTGGAGATCGACAACACGGACCGTTACGTCGCCGCGGTGGCCCCGCTCGCCTCCGACCCCGAGGTGCGGAACACCGTCGCCGACCTCATCACCGACGCGACGATGAAGCAGATCGAGGCGGGGGCGCTCCAGAACACCGTGCGCGACTTCCTCCACCAGGCAGTCATGTCCTTCACCACCACCGACGCCTTCCAGAACGCGTGGAACGCCGCCAACCGCACCGCCCACCAGGCTGTCACCGCAGCGCTGAACGGCAACACCGGCGAGGCCGTGACCATCGATCTTGCCCCTGTGACCGAGCAGGTCAAACGGAACCTGGAGGACCACGGGGTGCCGTTCGCCGACCGGATTCCGGTTCAGCACACCGACATCACGCTCATCTCCGCCGACCGCGCCGACCAACTGCGCCAGAGCTTCCGGTTGCTGCGGGCCGGCAGCGTCTGGCCCGCCGTGGGCACGGTCGTCCTCGCCGCCCTGGCCGTGGTCGTGGCCTGGCTGCGCGGCGGACCGGGGCGCGGGCGCTCCGCGCGCGCCGCGCTCTCGGCCACGGCGGTGACCGGGCTCGGCTTCGCGCTCGGGGCGCTCGTCCTGCGCGCGATGGTCGCGGTCGCCCGCGCCCGGGTGCTCGCCGAGGTGCCGGACAGCGAGACGGGCGGTGCGGCGGCGGTGTACGACGCGCTGACGAGCTCACTGCGCACGACCGCGTGGATCGTGTTCGGTGCGGGGCTGGCGGTCGCGCTGGGCGCGCTGCTCGGGCGGCTGTGGGCGGTACGGCGGCGCACGGCTCCGTAACGGCACGGGCCGGGGCGGCACGGGCCGTACGGGCGGGCCGGGGTTCGACGTGCGGCGCGGGACCGGCCGGGGAAGAGTGGTTCTCGTGACCGCCGGATCAAGGACGACTGAGAGGTCTTCCGTATGCGAGCCATAGCCGTCGGCGCGTTCCAGGCCGACCCCGAACTGGTCGAGATGCCCAAGCCCGAGCCGGAAGCCGGTGAGGTGCGGGTCCGGATCGAGTACGCCGCACTCAACCCGTGCGACTGGCAGGCCGCCCCCGACTCCCTGGACGACGAACTCGCTCCGCGGGTGTTCCCGCTGGTGGTCGGCGTGGACTTCGCGGGCCGGGTCGACATGATCGGCAGCGGCGGCAACCGGTTCCGGGTCGGTGACCAGGTCTTCGGCCGGGTCCCCGGGTCGGCGACCGGCACCGGTTCCGGTACGTACTGCGACTACGTGTCCGTACCGCAGGACTCCGCCATCACCCTCGTCCCGCCCGGTCTCTCCCTGCGCACCGCCGCGGCGCTGCCGTCCGCCGGGATGGCCTCCGCCCAGATCCTGGAGACCGCGGTGCTCCGCGGCCACGAGAGCCTGCTGGTCATCGGGGCCGCGGGTGGCGTCGGCAGCTGTCTGACCCAGCTCGCGGCGGCCCGCGACGTACGCGTGATCGCGGCCGTGCGCGGCGACGAGCACGGACGGATGGAGGCCCTGGGCGCCACCGCCACGATCGACACCACGGACCGCCCCCTCGAAGCGGCGGTACGGGAAAGCTTCCCGGACGGCGTCGACGCGCTGGTCGACCTGGTCTCCCCCACCCCGGACGACTTCGCCGCCCACGCCGCGCTCGTACGCGACTGCGGGATCGCCCTCACCACCCGGGGCGTCGCCGCCGGCGCCGCTCTCCCTCCGGGCGTGACCGGCATCGACTTCCGGCTCGACCCCTCCCCGGTACTGCTGGACGTCCTGGCCGCGGGCGCCGCCGAGGGCGTACTGCGCGTGCCCATCGACATCGAGGTCCCGCTGGAGAAGGCCCCGCAGGCCCTCGACCGCAACCGGACGGGCGGCGCACGCGGCAAGACCGTCATCGCGCTCTGAAGCCCACCCCGCGCGCACGACCGAAGGAGGCGTCATGGACGACCGGGAACGCGACATCGAGCGCGAAATCGAGCACGACATCATCGACAGCATCGGCGGACTCATCTCCGAGGAGCGGGACCTGCGCAACCGCTCCGACCGGGAAACGGGCCTCACCGTGGACGAACGGATCCGCCTGCGTACGGTGGAGGTCAGGCTCGACCAGTGCTGGGACCTGCTGCGACAGCGCCGCGCCCTCAGCGAGTTCGGCGAGGACCCGTCCGCGGCGAAGGTCCGGCCGGCCGCCGAGGTCGAGGGCTACCAGGGCTGACCGAGCGACACAGGGGGACGCGTTGACCGACACGGAGGCCGATTCCGGACGCAGGCGTACCGCCCCACCCCCCTGGCTCCTCAGCGGACTTCGCCCCCAGCCGTCCACCCCCATCGCCCGGGCCGCTGTCGTCCGCGCCTCCATCGCCCTGGCCGCGCCGCTCGCGGTCGGCTTCGCGCTGGACCGGCCCGCGTACGGCGCGCTCGTCTCCATGGGCGCGCTCTCCGGCGTCATCGGCGACACCGCCGACGCGTACCGGATGCGCATCCTCAACATCGCCGTACCGCAACTCTTCGGCGCACTCGGCATCATGCTCGGCACGCTGGTGTACGGGGCCGGCTGGGCAGCCGTGGCCGCGCTGTCCCTGGTCGGTCTGGTCTCCGGAATGATGTCGACGATCGGCGCCATCGCCTCCGTGTCCGGGCTGCTGCTCCTGCTCAACGCGGTCGTCGGTGCCGGACTCCCGATGCCGAACCCCTGGTGGGTGGCGCCGCTGCTGCTGACGGTCGGCGGACTGTTCGTCCTCGCCATGACGCTGCTGGCGTGGCCGCTGCGACGGAAGCTGCCGGAACGGGGCGCGGTCGCGAGCACCTACCTCGCGGTCGCCGACCTGCTCGCCGCCGCCGGCACCGACGCCTACGAGGAACGGCGACAGGCCGTCACCCAGTCCCTCAACACCTCCTACGATCTGATCCTGGCCCGCCGGGCCCGCTACCACGGCCGCAGCAACGCCGGGGTGCGGCTGCTCGCGCAGCTCAATGTCGTCATCCCGCTCGTCGAGGCGGCGCCCGCCGTGCACGTCCGGCGGCGCCCGCTCCCGGACGAGATCCCGGCGGCGGTGCGTGAACTGGCCGCCGCCGTCGAGGAGAGCCGCACCGGCGGTGCCGAACTCACCCTGCCCGCCCCGGACTCGCCCGCGACCAGGGCGGTCGACGGCGCGCTGCGGCACGCGGCGGTCGTCGTGCACAAGGCCGACCCCGATCCGTACAACGTCGACGACCGGCTCGGCCGCCCCGCCGCGCTCGGGGTGCGGATCCGGCGGACGACCCGCGACGTGCTGCTCTCCGGGGCCTCCTGGCGGTACGGGCTGCGCCTCGCCCTCTGCATCGGCCTGGCGCAGGCACTGACCTCGCTGATCCCGGTGCCGCGCTCCTACTGGGTCGCGCTGACCGTCACGTTCGTCCTCAAGCCGGACTTCGGCTCGGTGTTCTCGCGCGCCGTACTGCGCTCGGTGGGCACGGCGGCCGGTCTCGTGATCGCCGCGCCGGTGCTCGCCGCGGTACCGATCGGCTGGTGGGACGTGCCGGTGATGGTGGTGCTCGCGGCGCTGATCCCGGCGCTCACGGCGAAGGGGTACGCCTTCCAGACGGCAGCCATCACCCCGGTCATCCTGCTCCTGTCCGACCTGCTGAACCACCAGGGCTTCCACCTGGTCTGGCCGCGCTTCCTGGACAGCCTGATCGGCTGCGCCATCGTGCTGGTGGCGGGCTATCTGCTGTGGCCGGAGAGCTGGCACGTCCGGGTCGGGCACCGGCTGGCGGACGCGGTCACGGACATCGCCGACTACGTGGCGTGCGCGTTCGAACCCGGCGGCTCCGGCGACCGGGCGGAACGGGTGCGGGCCCGGCGCCGCATCTACCGCGATCTGTCGGTCGTGCGCTCCGAATTCCAACGCGCCCTGACGGAGCCGCCCCCGGTCGGCACCCGGGCCGCCGCGTGGTGGCCACTGGTCGTCGCGGTCGAACGCATCGTGGACGCGACGACGGCCGCCCGGGTCCGCGTCGACCACGGAGCACCGGAGCCACCCGCCGCGGAGGTCGCCGAGGTCCAGCGGCAGTTGCGGGAACTCGCGAACGGCATCCGTGCGAGCGAGGTCCTGGTCGGCGTGCGCGCCGAACTGCGGGGCGACGAGGAGGGGGTACTGGCTCCGCTGCGCCGGGAGGTCGCGGCGGCACGCGCCATCGCGTCCCCGCAGCCGTAGCCGCGGTCGCCGTCTCCCGTCACCGCGCGGTGCCGGCCGTCAACCCGTCGGACCCGATCCCCGCAGCCGCTCCATCTCCCGTCGGTCCCGCTTCGTCGGCCGCCCCGCGCCCCGGTCCCGTACCGGAACCTGGATCGCCGCCTCGCGCGGCGGCGGGGGCGGACTGTTGTCCACGAAGCACTCCGCCGCCACCGGGGGACCGACCCTCTTCTTGACGAGCTTCGACACGACGACGATCCGGTCCCGGCCCGCGTGCCGGAGCCTTACCTCGTCGCCGACACGCAGTGTCTGGGCGGGCTTGGCGCGCTCGCCGCCGACCTTCACATGGCCCGCGCGGCAGGCGGCAGCGGCCTGCGAGCGGGTCTTCGTCAGCCGGACCGACCAGATCCAGACGTCGACCCGAACGCTTCCCTCCGCCTGCGGCGCCTCACCGGAAACCATGCAACCGACTCTAGTCCCGTACTTCGCGGGTCGTTGATTCGTATGGTGTGACCGGTCCGGGAGTGTCCTGGGCCGGTCGTATGACGTTGGTCCGGGTGTGTCGATGACTTCCCGGCCCCCGCGGCGTCAGATGCGCGCTCGCGCCGCGCTGATCCAGGTCATCTGCCTGGCCTTGCTCGTCTTCTACCTCATCGAGCGGCAGGTCAGACGAGCACTCGGCCCCGACGAGACCATGCCCGGCCTCTATCCGGACAACCGCCGCGTCCGCCCCACCGGCCGGATGATCCTCCACCACCTCGGCGAACTCACCCTGCGAATCGGCAACGCCATCAACCCGCCAACCGTCCAGATCAACTGCGGCGTCCAACTCCACCTCCTCGATCTCCTCGACAGCGACATCGGACAAACCCGCTGGCCACAAACCTGAAACGGTCACCTGCGAAGTACGGGTCCAGTGCGGCGCACGCGTCGGGTCAGGCCGGATCGGGTCGGGTCGGAACCGTGCCGGGCCGGGCCGGGGTGGGAGCAGATCGGGCCGGGATCGGCCGAAGTCGTTGATGTCCTCACCCCAGTTACGGCGCTTCCGCCTCACGCTCGCACGCCCCGGGGCGCGTGCACGAGGCGGAACAACGATGTGACTGACCGCTTGTCAGACACATCGGCCACTCGCACCGGCAGGACCATCCGGGACCGAACAGGCCCATGCGAGCGGAGTACGCCGGGTCCGTCCGGCATGCGCAGGGCTTGGCCCGAGCTCGGTTGCGGCACAGTTGTCCCACGGGCGGGCCGCGCCACCGAACGGCCGGATCCGGCCGCTAACCTTACGTATCCGTCCTGGCCAGGGATGAATCCCGCAGGTCGGACATTTATCGCACCCAACTCACGCGAAAGGCCTCGCCCATGGGCATTCGGAGCTTGCTGCGCAAGGTGTTCGGCCGCGACCGCGCGGAGCAGGACGCGTCGGCGCCGGCGCCGACGGCCACGGTCCCGCCCCAGACCGAACGCACCGCGTCCGCGGAGTCGGAGCCGGTCGCGGCCACGGTGGACGAGCCGGCTACGGAGACCGCCTCGGTGCGCGAAACCACCCCGGTCACCAAAGCCTCGGTACCGGCCCCCTCTTCTCCTCGGTCCGCCATCGGCGACAGCGGCCTGGCATCTGACCTGGTGGCGGCGGCCTTCGACAAGGCGTCCCTCCCCACGGTCCCGGCACAGGGCTCGGCCCCGAAGTCGAAGCCGGTGGAGCCGACAGAGGCCACAGTCACCGAACCGGAGGTCGCCGAGGCCGAGGTCACGGAGCCGGAGCCGGAGGTCGCCGAGGCCGACCCGGTTGCCGCGAAGGCCGACGAGGCCGAGGTCGCGGAGCCGGTCGCCGAGGAGCCGGAGAAGCCGCAGGCCGAAGCCGCGGAGCCGGAGGTCGCCGAGGCCGAGCCAGTGGCCGCGAAGGCCGACAAGGCCGAAGCTGCGGAGCCGGTCCCCGAAGAGCCGGAGAAGCCGCAGGCCGAAGCCGCGGAGCCGGAGGCCACGCCCTCCGTCGCGGAGGCCGAGACCACGCCCGAGCGCGTAGCCGAGCCGCAGGCCGAGCCCGAGCCCGTAGCCACTGACGCCACGCCTGAGCCCGTCGCCGTCGAGGCCCCGGCCGAGCCCGCCCCGATCACCATCGAAATGGACCCGGAGCCCGAGGCGGAAGCGGAGTCCGAGGCGGAAGCGGAACTCGCCCCCACGGCCGACGCCACGCCCGAACCGGAGCCCGAAACGGAACCGGAACCCGCACCCGCCCCCGCAGCCGACACAGCCCCCGAAACAGCACCGGAGGCAGCATCCGAGGCGGCCCCCGAATCAGCACCGGCACCGGCCGTCGAAGCCGCACCGGACGCCGAAACCTCGCCGGTCACCGAAGCCGCACCGGACGCCGAAGCCTCGCCGGTCACCGAAGCCGCACCGGACGCCGCCGGCAAGCCCGCCCTCCCCCTCGCGCGGGTCAAGTCCCGTGCCCCCGGGCTCGTCGACTCGTACAAGGCCGCCCAGGGCGGGCTGAAGACGCACGGGCTGACCGGGCTGCGCGCCACCGTCTACCTGGTCCTCGACCGCTCCGGCTCCATGCGGCCGTTCTACAAGGACGGCAGCGCCCAGCACCTGGGCGACCGCACCGTGGCCCTCGCCGCGCACCTGGACGAGAGCGCCACCGTCCCCGTCGTCTTCTTCTCGACGGACATCGACGGCACCGGCACGGTCGACCTCGCCGCCCACGAGGGCCGGATCGACGAACTGAACGCGGGCCTGGGCCGCCTCGGCCGGACGAACTACCACCGCGCCGTCGAAGAGGTGGTCGCGCACTACGAGAAGTCGGAAGCGACCGGTCCGGCTCTGGTGATCTTCCAGACGGACGGCCCGCCGGACGCCAAGCAGGCCGCCAGGCAGGCGCTCGCCGATGCCGCGCGGCTGCCGCTGTTCTTCCAGTTCGTCGCGTTCGGCGAACAGGACGCGAAGGGCTTCGACTTCCTGCGGAAACTGGACGTCCCGAACGCCGGGTTCTTCCACGCGGGCCCCACCCCTCGCGAGATCGCGGACACCACGTTCTACCGCGAGGTCCTCGCCGCCCTCCCCGCCTGGATCGCGGACCGCGAGGCGGCCGTCGAGAGCTGATCCGCCGGCAGGCGTACGGTCACGGCGAGCCCGCCCTGGGGGCCCGGCACCGCCGTGACCGTACCGCCGTGGGCCACCGCGATAGAACGCACGATCGAGAGGCCGAGACCTGAGCCCGGCCCCATCCGGTCCTTGCCCTCACCCCGGCGGAACGGCTCGAACAGCCCTGGGATGTCCGCCGCGTCCACCACCGGCCCGGTGTTGCGCACCTCCATCAGCGCCCCGTCCCCGGCCGTCACCAGGGACACCTCCACCGTCCCGTCCGGCACGTTGTACGTGACGGCGTTGGCCAGCAGATTCGCCACCAGCTGGGCGAGCAGCATCCGGTTCCCCCGCACCGCACAGGGCCCGGCGTCGACCTTCACCCCCGGGTGCCGGGCCGTCTCCTCCGCCACCACCTGCGCGAAATCCACCGCTTCCTGCTCGCCCGTCACCAGCCCGCGCTCGCTGCGCGCCAGGACCAGCAGCCCCTCGATGAGCCGTTCGCTGCGCCGGTTGTTGTCCAGGAGCGTCTTCCGGGTCCGTACGAGATCGTCGGGGGACGGGTCGTCCAGACCGATCTGGATCGCGGCCCGCTGGGTGGCGAGCGGTGTCCGCAGCTCGTGGGAGGCGTTGGCGATGAACCGGCGCTGGCTGTCGAACGCCTTCTCCAGCCGGGCCAGCAGCGCGTCGAGCGTGTCGCCGAGCTCCTTCAGCTCGTCGTCCGGGCCGCTGGACGCGATCCGTTCGTGCAGGGTGTGCTCGGACAGCCGGCGCGCCTTGGCGGTCATGGCGTGGACGGGCCGCAGCACCCGGCCCGCGGTCCACCACCCCACGCCGACCGCGCAGGCCGTCATCACGAGCAGCGCGGCCGCGGACCAGATGAGCAGCTGGTGACCGGCCGCGTCGCTGACGTGGTCCGTGAGGTCGTAGACGGTGGGCGGCCCGAGACTGCGCCGGGTGATGAGGGGGCCGTTCACCGCGTATCCGGGCTGGACGACCGCGGCCGTGCGGGCGATGGCGCGCGCCTGGGAGTCCGTGCCCGCGCGCGAGGCGAGGTTGACGGTGGCGAGCAGTGCCGTCCCGAGGACCAGGAACACCCCGCCGTACACGAGCGCGATCCGGGTCCGGATCGTCGAGTGCTGGACGTGCGGGACGCGAGCGGCGCGCAGGACGCGCGGGAGGCGTGACGGGCGCTTCACAGGGCGTACCCCACGCCCTGCACCGTACGGATCAGGGCCGGCTCCCCGAGCTTGCCGCGCAGCTTGCTCATGCAGACGCGGACTGCGCCGGTGAACGGATCGGCGTTGGCGTCCCAGGCCCGCTCCAGCAGCTCCTCCGCGCTGACGGTCCCGCCGTCGGCCTCCAGCAGCAGTTGGAGCACCGAGAACTCCTTCGGCGAGAGGTCCAGCTCCCGCCCCTCCCGGGAAGCGGTGCGCCGTACGGTGTCGAGCCGGATGCCGTGCCGCTCCAGCTGCGGCGGTACGGGGCGGGCGCTGCGCCGCCGCAGCGCCCGTACCCGCGACACCAGCTCGGGGAACTCGAACGGCTTGCCCAGATAGTCGTCCGCGCCGAGATCGAGCCCCGCGACCCGGTCCTCCATGGACACGGCGGCGGTGAGCATCAGAATCCTGGTCCGGGACCCGGAGGCGACCAGTCCGCGTGCCACGTCGTCGCCGTGCACCCGTGGCAGGTCGCGGTCGAGAACGACGACGTCGTAGTCGTGCAGTCCCAGGTAGGCGAGGGCGGCGTCACCGCTGTACACCGTGTCGACGGCGAACCCCGCCCGCCGCAGCCCGGTGGCGACCAGCTCCGCCAGGATCTCCTCGTCCTCGGCGACCAGTACCCGCATCGTGATGTCCCTTGCCTCGTGCATGCGTGTCCACTCCCTCCCAGGATGCGTCTTTGCTACGGGAAGGTATGTTTCGCAAAGGTCTCCGCACACCCGGCCACCGGGCTCCCGGAACCAACTCTGGCCTCAACCACGTTACGTACTTGAGGTGTTGAACCCATGTATGAACGGGGACGTATGGTGACCGGTTCCACACACGGCGACGACTGGCTCGACCTGGCGGACGCCCTCGATCTGTTGCGCTCCCAGGTGGCCGAGTCGCAGCGCAGGGCCCGGCGTTCAGAGGACGTACAGATCGGCGACTGGGAGTAGGCGGCCCGGATTCCGGGCGGGACGCGCCGGGCGTGCCGGACGAGACGTACGGGGTGGGGTGCCGTGGACGAACACCGTGTGGTCCGCATCCATGTCCGCCACCGTGACGGACGTACGCGCACCGGCTCGGGCTATCCGGTCGCACCCCGGCTGGTGCTGACCGCAGCACACCTGCCGGCCGAGGAGGCCGAACCCCTGGTCGCCGTCCCCTCGGCCCCCGCCACGCAGGCGGACGCCCACGCACGGCGGCCGGCCGACCCCGCGCCGCCGGACACCGCCGCGCGACCGGCTCCCGCCGCACCGCCCTTCACCGAGTGGCCCGCGCAGCCCGTCTGGCCGCGGCTCGACGATTCGGTCGACGCGGCGCTGCTCCACATCACCGCGGCCGACCGGCGGCCGCCTGCCTGCTCGCACGGGTCGGGGGACTTACGCATCCAGCGCTGGGGACGGCCGGTCACCGACACCGCGCGTTGCAGGGGCGCGGGCGAGAGCAGGTCGGCCAGGTCCGCGGCCTCGGTCTCGGGGCGCAGACCGGTGTGGGCGGTGAGCGTACGGGCGAAGGCGTCGTCCCGCAGCAGCTCATGGCTGCGGGTGGCGGACAGCCGTGCGCCGGTGCGGGCTCCCCGGTCGTGCCGGACCACTCCCAGCAGCAGCGGGCCGCTGAACACCGCGGCGCGGCTCGCCCGGTGGCTGGTGACCACGATGCGCTCGCACGGCTGGGCCGCCGGTTTCATCCGGAGCGAGCTGCCGGACACCGCCGCGGCACTGCTCCCGCACCGGCTTCGCCCGGATCCAGCACCCCGCCGTGTTCGTCGTCGACTACGCCGAGTCCCGGCCCGATCTCATACGGGAGCTGCTCCGCCAGTCGCTGGAGTGCGTCCACCCCGTGCGGATCCTGCTGCTGTCCCGTTCGATCGGTACCTGGAAGACGGAAGCGCGGGACGCCTCCGCCGCGGTGCACGAACTCCTGGGCCTCGCCCCGTTCACCCTTCTGCCGGCCCTGGACGACTCGGTCGTCGACCGTGACTCCGCGTTCGCGCAGGCGGCGAAGGACCTGGCGGAACTGCTGGGGCAGGTGTCCGACCACCACGGCGTGGACTGGCCGTCGGTGGCCCGGTCGGTGATCCCGCCGCCCGCGACGGACCGGCCCGTCTTCGAGGCGGCGCTCACCATCCACTGCCGTACCGGCCACGTCGACGGCACCGCCCTCCCGCTCGCCCCCGTCCCGGCCGGGGGGATGGATCTCCCCGCCTATTCGGTCTTCGTCGAGGACCCCTTCCTTCCCTGGTCCGGGGGCGGCCGACCGTAATCGGTGTGAGTCGATCTTCCGCTGGCCGTTAGGATTTCGACCATGGCGGCCACTGGATCCGAGAAGCAGGGGGCGACGGCGTACTACGTCTCGACCCCCATTTACTACGTCAACGACGCTCCTCACCTGGGCCACGCCTACACGACCGTCGCAGGCGACGTGCTCACGCGCTGGCACCGCCAGCGCGGCGAGAAGGTGTGGTACCTCACCGGCACGGACGAGCACGGTCAGAAGATCATGCGCACGGCCGAGGCGAACAACGTCACCCCGCAGGCCTGGTGCGACAAGCTCGTCGAGGAGGCGTGGAAGCCCCTCTGGGAGCACCTCAACATCGCGAACGACGACTTCATCCGTACCACGGAGAAGCGCCACACCGACCGGGTGCAGGAGTTCGTGCAGGACCTGTACGGCAAGGGCGAGATCTACAAGGGCGGGTACGAGGGCCCGTACTGCGTGGGCTGCGAGGAGTACAAGCTCCCCGGCGACCTCATCGAGGACGAGAACGGCGTCAAGCTGTGCCCGATCCACAAGAAGCCGGTGGAGATCCTCAAGGAGGAGAACTACTTCTTCAAGCTGAGCGCCTACGGCCCGAAGCTGATGGAGTTCTACGCGAACAACCCCGGCTTCATCCAGCCCGAGTCGGCCCGCAACGAGGTCGTGAACTTCGTCAAGCAGGGTCTGCAGGACCTCTCCATCTCCCGTTCGACGTTCGACTGGGGCGTCCCGGTGCCGTGGGACGAGAAGCACGTCATCTACGTGTGGGTCGACGCCCTGCTGAACTACGCCACGGCGGTCGGCTACGGCGCCAACCAGGAGAAGTTCGACGGGACCTTCCCCGCCGACGTCCACCTGGTCGGCAAGGACATCCTCCGCTTCCACGCGGTGATCTGGCCCGCGATGCTGATGGCGCAGGGGCTGCCGCTGCCGGGCCGGGTCGCGGCCAACGGCTGGCTGATGGTCGGCGGCGAGAAGATGTCCAAGTCGAACCTGACCGGCATCAAGCCGCAGGACCTGACCTCGCACTTCGGCGTGGACGCGTACCGCTGGTACTTCCTGCGCGCCATCGCGTTCGGCAGCGACGGCTCGTTCTCCTGGGAGGACTTCTCCGCCCGCTACACCTCCGAACTCGCCAACGACTACGGCAACCTCGCCTCGCGCGTCGCCGCCATGGTCGGCAAGTACTTCGGCGGGGCACTTCCCGAGGCCGCCGCCGCGGGTGACGCCGAGAAGGCGGTCCAGGAGGGGCTGGCGAAGGCCGTCGCCACGGCCGACGAGAAGATCGGCGAGGAGCTGGACTTCCAGGCCGGCATCCTGGCGGTCTTCGACTTCGTGAAGCAGGTCAACGGCTACATCACGGAGCAGGAGCCCTGGAAGGTCGCCAAGGACACCTCCCCCGAGGGCCAGGCCCGCCTCGCGACGATCCTCTACACGGCCGCCGAGTCGCTGCGCGGTGTCGCGGTCCTGCTGAACGCCGTGATGCCGGAGACCTCGCAGAAGCTGTGGGACTCCCTGGGCGCCGAGGCGTCCCTGGGCGCGCTGTCCGACCAGCGCGTACAGGACGCGGGCACCTGGGGCCGGCTCCCGGCGGGCGCGACGGTGACGAAGGGCGCGGTGCTGTTCCCCCGCCTGGAGGAGAAGCCGGCGTAACCGGACGTACACACGGGGAAGGGCCGGGACCGCACGACTCGGGTTCCGGCCCTTTCCGCTGCTCTGCCGCTTCCGGGTCAGCGAACCCAGTTCTTCAGCGGCTCGGTGTCCAGTTCGATGCCCACGGGGTCGGGCAGTTCCACGGACTTCCCGTATGGCACCGTCAGCTTGCTCGTACCGCACGCCATCGGGCCGCGAGCGCGTTGCCCTTGCGGTACGCCCCGATGCGCAGCCCTTGCGCGGCAAAGAGCCAGTTGCCCGGATCGGCCCGGATGCACAGCCGCGTCAGCCACTCGATGATCCGCCCGTGGTCCCCGTCCGGCAGAGCCTTCGCTCCCGGTTTCCCGTTCACGAACTCCCACCGCGGTGCCTCATCGAAGCGAGCAATGCGACGGGCGAGATCCTCGAAGACCTCCTGGGTCAGCACACCTTCCTCGCCCACGCGCATCACTGCCTCCCGACGGAAACCGGGCTGCGTCCAGCGTACGGGCGCCCCACCCGGCCCGTACCCGGTTCACCGCTCCAGCGCCTCCACGTCCCCCATCACGACGACCGGCTTCTTCTGGGGATCGAGAAGGCGGAGCAGTTCCCTCATCCGGTCCTCGGGGAGGGAGACGCAGCCCTGGGTCGGGCCGCCGTGGTCCGCGTGGATCCAGATGCCGCCACCCCGTTCCTTGCCCAGCGGACGCTCCGGGTCCAGGGGGGAGGTGCCGGGGGTCCGGTTGTAGTCGACGGCGACGACATAGTTGAAGGAACCTTCGAGGGACTCCCCGTCGAACCCCTCGCCGCTCACGGCGAACGACGGGCTCTGGTTGTACGGGAACGTGGTGCCCGGGGGTGCGAGCAGGCCGCCCGCGGCCGTCAGCCCGTAGACCCCGACCGGGGTGCGGAGGTCGTCCTCCCAGTGCTCGTCCGTCCAGCCGTTCAGGGCGTTGCGGGCGGGCCAGCGGTCCGTCGCCGCGCGCCAGCCCCGGGCGGGATCGTCACGGGTGTAGAGGACCGCGGTGGACAGGCTGGAATTGTAGAAATCGCCGGTGACGACGAGCGCCTGCTGGGAGTCCGTCGGGATCTCGGCCCGCATCTGCGGCCCCAGCGCGGGGATCTCCCGGGGGCGAAGGCGCGGGGCCGCCGGGGCGGGGGCGGCCTTTCCCCGTATCCCGTCGGCCTGCGGCCCCCCGACACCGGCGGAGGCCGTGGCGGATGCGGGGGCAGATGCCGGGGCGGATGCCGGGACCTTGCGGGTGGCTATGTCGGTTTCGGAGGTGTTGTCGCAGGCGGTGAGCAGCAGGATCGCGGTGACGCAGGTGCCGGCGCGGACGGCGTACAGGGGACGCCGGGCGGCCGACGGACAGAATATGGACACGGGCACTCCTCAGCGGTCGTGGGCGCAGGCTGTTCAGGCGGGCTCCCCGTCACGCATCGTCCCGCCGAACCCAGTTAACGCCGCGACCCGCGAGCGCGAATCCGCACGAGGGCCATACGGCTGTACCGCCCGCAGGGCACACCCGCAGGCAGGGCCCGGAACCGCTGGTCGTCCACGCGGGTTCCGGGCCCTTCGTCTCCGTGCGGGGAGAGCAGGCGGCTGAGGCCCGGTCAGAGGTCCGTGCCGTCGTGCGTCTCGTCCGGGTCCACGCCCATCGTGATCAGGCCGACGACGCCGCGCGCCATGTGACGCTTGCGGTACGAGAGCTTCATCAGCCCGCCGGTGACCCCGCTCTGGTCGTAGACGGTGTCCTCGGTGAGGGTGGTACGGGTGGTGGTGCTGGTCGAGTACGGCTCGATCTTCGCCGAGTCGAGGACCGCCGACTCCGCGAAGAAGAACTGCCCCGTGTGACAGGTGTGCCCGCCCTCGTACCCGGCGTCGGTCATCTTCCCGCCGACGTGCACCTTGGTGTGGATGTGCACGCAGCGCCCCTGGTACCAGCCCGGGAAGATCGTCTTGAACTCCACGTACCCGTGTTTGTCGGTCAGCTGGGTGCCCCTCAGGTAGCGCTCGTCATCGGTGGGCTCACTGTGCCCGCCGCCGGGGCCGCCGGACGGCGGCGGGCCGGTGGGGACGTCGGTCGGCGGGGTGCCCCCGTCGCGGGTGGTCTCCGAGGTGAGCCGGTAACAGGCCTCGCCGTGTTCGCCCCCGGACTTCTCGGCACCGGTCGTGTCCTCATCGGCCGAGGCACTGGCGACGGCGTCCGCCCCGATCCCGGCGGCCACGATCACCGCACCCCCGGCGAGCACCACTCGACGGCGGGACATGTCCTTCTTGTGCGCGGGCCCTTGAGTCTCTGTCATGAACGCCGAGGCTAGACAGGGAAGTCGGGAAACGGATGGGTGTGAGCTGTGTGTTGCTGTGAGGTCCGGACGTAAGTCGTATACCCGTGTCCCAGGCCCAACGACGTCAGCGAACAGCCCCCAGCCGGACGGCCGGGGGCTGTGGAACCGGGACAAGCGGCGCGTGGCTACTTCTCCGTCTTGTCCTTCGCCGTCGCCGCCGGCTTGCGGAGCTGGATGTTCAGCTCGCGCAGGCGGGACTCGTCCAGCTCCGTCGGGGCGCCCATCATCAGGTCCTGGGCGTTGCCGTTGAGCGGGAAGGCGATCGTCTCGCGGATGTTCGGCTCGTCGGCCAGCAGCATCACGATGCGGTCGACGCCCGGGGCGATGCCGCCGTGCGGCGGGGCGCCGAGGCGGAAGGCGCGGAGCATGCCCGCGAACTCGTGCTCGACGGTCTCGCGGTCGTAACCGGCGATCTCGAAGGCCTTGAGCATCACGTCGGGCTCGTGGTTACGGATGGCGCCCGAGGACAGCTCGATGCCGTTGCAGACGATGTCGTACTGCCAGGCGAGGATGTCGAGAGGGTCCTTCTCCTCCAGGTCCTTCATGCCGCCCTGGGGCATCGAGAAGGGGTTGTGCGAGAAGTCGATCTTGCCGGTGTCCTCGTCCTTCTCGTACATCGGGAAGTCGACGACCCAGCAGAACCGGAAGACGCCCTCCTCGAAGTGGCCGGCGCGCTTGGCGGCCTCGACGCGGACGGCGGACATGATCTTGGAGACCTCGTCGAACTCGCCCGCGCCGAAGAAGACCGCGTGGCCGGGGACGAGGGACAGACGCTCGGTGAGGGTCTTGATGTCGGTCTCGGTGAGGAACTTGGCGATCGGGCCGGTCAGGCCGCCGTCCTCGCCGACACGGACCCAGGCCAGGCCCTTGGCGCCGTGCTGGACGGCGTAGTCGCCGAGGCCGTCGAAGAACTTCCGGGACTGGCCCGCCGTGTCCGGGACCGGGAGGGCGCGGACGTGCTTGCCCGCGAAGGCCTTGAACTCCGAGTCGGCGAAGATGTCGGAGATGTCGACCAGCTCCAGCTGGGCGCGCAGGTCCGGCTTGTCGTTGCCGTACTTCAGCATCGCCTCGCGGAACGGGATGCGCGGGAACGGCGAGGTGACGTGGCGGCCGTTGCCGAACTCCTCGAAGAGCTCGGTCATCAGCTTCTCGATCGGCCGGAAGACGTCCTCCTGCTCGACGAACGACAGCTCGACGTCGAGCTGGTAGAACTCGCCGGGCGAACGGTCGGCGCGGGCGTCCTCGTCGCGGAAGCACGGCGCGATCTGGAAGTAGCGGTCGAAGCCGGAGATCATCAGCAGCTGCTTGAACTGCTGCGGGGCCTGCGGCAGGGCGTAGAACTTGCCCGGGTTCAGGCGGGACGGGACGACGAAGTCACGGGCGCCCTCGGGGGACGTCGCCGTGAGGATCGGGGTCGCCAGCTCGTTGAAGCCGAGGGCCACCATCTTGGCGCGGATGGAGGCGATGACGGCCGAGCGCAGCATGATGTTGCGGTGCATGCGCTCGCGGCGCAGGTCGAGGAAGCGGTACTCCAGGCGCCGCTCCTCGTTGACCCCGTCCTCGATGTTGATCGTGAAGGGCAGCGGGGCGGCCTCGCCCAGCACCTCGACCTCGGTGACCTCGATCTCGATCTCGCCGGTCGGCAGCTCCGGGTTCACGTTGTCGGCACCGCGCGCGGAGACCTTGCCGTCGATCCGTACGACGGTCTCCTTGGTGAGCTTCGCGAGAGCCTCGTTGCCGGGGGTACCGGGACGGGCGACGAGCTGCACCAGACCGTAGTGGTCGCGCAGATCGATGAAGAGGATGCCGCCCAGGTCTCGGCGATTGTGCAGCCAGCCGCTCAGCCGGACGTCGGTGCCGACGTCAGAGGCGCGGAGCTCGCCGCAGGTGTGTGACCTGTACCGATGCATTCTCGTTCATCCAGTCTTCGCGATTCGGGGTGGATTCAGCCTCCCCAGGCTACCGCTCGCACCCGCACCGATTCATTGACATTGACATTTCAAGATCATCGGGGGGCTCGGCAGGCGGGCCGGGACCGTGCCCGGCGGGCCCCGGTCGTCCGTCCTCGGTGGCGTTTGCCGAGCAGATCTTCTTAAAGTGGGGCAATGCGCACCGAGGACGTCCTGGCCGCGACCGCGACCGGCCTGTGGCGCTGGGACGACGCAGCCGGGACCGTCACGCTCGATGCCGAGGCGGCCCGGCTGCTCGAGCTGCCCGCCGCAGCCGGTGTCTTCCGCGAGTCCGCGGTGCGTTCCCGCTTCCACCCGGTCGACTGGAACGAGATCTACGGAGTGGTGAATCTCGCAGTGGCCGAGGGCACCCTCGCCGAGGCCCGGCTGCGGATCGTGGACGAGCACGGCCGGGTGCTGCGTACCGTGCGCAGCCGTTCCAAGCCGTTCCCGTCCGAGACGCCGACCAGCACGTCCTATGTGCTGGTCGGCACGCTCCAGGAGGTCGCCGAGCCGCAGCCGGGCACCACCGGGGCGCACACCCCCATCACCGGCGACTGGCGCCGCTCCCGTGAGGCGTTCCTGCTGGACGCGGGCCGGGCGCTGGCCGAGGCCCGGTCGACCGCGGAGGTGCTGCGGGTCGCCGCCTCGCTGTCCATGCCCGGGTTCTCGCCGGACGGCCTGGCGGTCTTCGGTGTCTCGGGCGAGCGGCTGACGATCATCGGGCACCACGGGCACAGCGTGGGCGACGACGGCCCGTTCAACGACATGCCGCTGGAGACGGACTATCCGGCCGCCGAGGTCGTACGGACGGGACGCGCGATCTACCTGCCCTCGCCCGAGGAGTACAGCCGCCGCTACCCGTCCACCTGGCCGCTCGCCAGCCGTTTCGGACGCCGCTCCTGGGCCTTTCTGCCGCTGATCGTGGCAGGGCGGACCATGGGCGCCTGGATGGCAGGCTTCCGGCACCCGGTGTCGTTCTCGCCGGACGAGCGTGCCGTACTGACGACCGTGGCCCGGATGCTCGCCCAGGCCCTGACCCGTGCCGGGGTCGCCGAGACGGAGCGCGAGCTGTCGCTGGGGCTGCAGCGCTCGATGATGCCGTCGCTCGGCCCCGAGATCCCGGGGATGACGGTCGCCGCCCGCTATGTCCCGACCGGTGGCGGGCTCCAGGTCGGCGGCGACTGGTACGACCTGATCCCCCTCCCCAACGGCCGCATCGCGCTCGTCATCGGTGACGTCCAGGGCCACGACGTGCGTGCCGCGGGCCTGATGGGCCAGTTGCGGATCGCGCTGCGCGCGTACGCCTCCGAGGGGCATCGCCCGGACGCGGTGCTCTCCCGCGCGTCCCGGTTCCTCTCCGGCCTCACCGACGCGTACGAGGACGGGGCGGGGACGGGGCTGCGCTTCGCGACCTGTCTGTACGCGGAGGCCGACCCGGAGACCGGCGTTCTCGACATCGCGCGGGCCGGCCACCCGGATCCGGTGGTGATGACGGCCGACGGAACCGCGATGATCCGCCAGACCGAGGGCGGGCTGCCGCTCGGCATCGAGGCGGACGCCGACTACCCGACGACCCGGCTCACCCTGGAGGCCGGCGAAACGATCATGCTCTGCACCGACGGGCTGATCGAGACCGGCGGCCACGATCTGGCGACCGGCTGGATCCGGCTGCGGCCGATCCTGGAACAGCGAACGGCCGACCTGGAGAAGCTCGCCGACGCCCTCGTGCAGGCCGTGCACGGGCCGACGTCGCACTACACGACGGGGCCGCTGGCGGACCGCCGGGAGGACGACATAGCGGTGCTGCTGCTGCGGCGCGACGGAGGGACGCCGCGGGAGACCGCACGGCGCACCGCGCTGACCATCGCGCAGGCGGAACCGCAGCGGATCGCGGCGGCCCGGCAGCATCTGCGGGAACTGCTCCACGACTGGGCCGATCCGGAGCAGGTCGACGCGGCGGTGCTGATGATCTCCGAGATGGCCACCAATGTGCTCGTCCACACGGACGGGGACGCGCTGATGGTCGCCGAGGCGACGGGGGAGCCCGGGGAGCGGCGACTGCGGGTGGAGGTGGCGGACGCCAGCGACGAGCTGCCGCACCGTCGGCGGCCCGGGGAGATGGCTTCCAGCGGGCGGGGGCTGGTGCTGATGGAGATGCTCGCCGATGCGTGGGGGGTGGATCCGCAGGGGGTGGGGAAGTCGATCTGGTTCGAGCTGTACGAGCCGGGGCCGGACGAGGAGGGCTGAGCCGGGCCGTCACGTCCGGGCTTCCGCGTGGACGGACACGGCCCCGGTCAGGCGTCGGGCGGGGCCGGGGAGGGGGCCGGGCCACCGGGCTCGCCGCCCTCGCTCTCCGCTCCCCGCTCCCCCCGCAGTTCGCCGACGATGCCGAAGGCAGCCGCGCAGACCGGTACCGCGAGCAGCATGCCCAGCAGTCCCGCCACACCGGCGCCCGCGGTGATGGCGATCATGATGGTGGCGGGGTGCATCTGGACCGTACGGCTCTGGATCACCGGCTGCAGGACGTGGCCCTCCAGCACCTGAACGGCGAGCACCACCCCCAGGGCCCACAGCGCGATGACGAACCCCCGGTCGGCGAGCGCGACCAGTACCGCGACCGTGCCGGAGATGAAGGCCCCGAGATAGGGGATGTAGGCACCGACGAAGACGAGCGCGCCGAGCCCCACCGCGCCGGGGACGCTCAGGATCAGCAGGCCGACGGTGATGCAGGTCGCGTCGATCAGCGCGATGAAGGTGGTGCCGCGCATGAAGCCCTGGACGGCTTCGAAGGCCCGCCGCCCCATGGCCTCGACCAGCTCTCCGGTGCCGCGCGGGGCGACCGCGTGGGCAAGGTTCGCGGCCCGGTCGGAGTCGCGCAGGAAGAAGAAGGTCAGCAGGAGGGCGAGGACGCTGGTGGCGATCAGCGAGCCGATCAGGCTGAGCCCGGAGAGGAGTCCGCCCGCCGCGCTCGCGCCGAACTTCTCAAGGATTTTCTGGGCGTTGGCGACGAGGTCGTCCACATGGATGTTCTTGCCGATCCCGAAGTGGTCGACGACCCACTGCCCGGTGTCCTTCAGCGAGCGGACGATCTGGGGGCCGGAGTCGACGAGCGCGGTGACGACGATGTATCCGGCGCCGCCGACCACCGCGACGAGCAGGGCGCATGTGAGCCCCGCGGCCAGTGAGCGGTTCAGCCCGCGGCGGGTCAGCCGGCGATGGACCGGCCCGAGCAGCGCCGTGCCGAGCAGGGCGAGCAGCACGGGGGTGACCGCGGTCTTGAAGGTGACGCACAGCCAGACGGCGACCGCGGCGACCCCGGTGACGAGGAGAACGACACCGCACCAGGCCGCGGTACGCCGCGCGCCGTCGGGCAGGAGGGGCTTGGGGGTCTGCACCCTCCCACCCGATCACGGCGTGGGTGTGATGTCCCGCTTGCGTGGCCGTACGGGTGACGGGCTGTCACACGTCGGCCGCGGGGGTCACATTCCGTGGACGGCGGGCACCGTGCCGAGGCGGCCGGCCTGGAAGTCCTCGAAGGCCTGCTTCAGTTCGGCCTGGCTGTTCATCACGAACGGCCCGTAGTGCGCCATGGGCTCGCGGATCGGACGGCCGCCGAGCAGCACGACCTCCAGGTCCGGGGTGTTGCCGTCCTGCTTCTCGTCCGCGCGGACGGTCAGCGAGGAGCCGGCGCCGAAGACCGCGGTCTGCCCCATGTGGACGGGGCGGCGCTCCGCACCGACGGTGCCGCGGCCGGCGAGCACGTACGCGAGTCCGTTGAAGTCCTCGCGCCACGGCAGGGTCACCTCGGCGCCGGGACGGACGGTGGCGTGGATCATCGTGATCGGGGTGTGGGTGATGCCGGGACCCTCGTGCCCGTCGAGCTCACCGGCGATGACGCGGAGCAGCGCGCCGCCGTCCGGGGAGGCGAGGAGCTGGACCTGGCCGCCACGGATGTCCTGGTAGCGGGGGGCCATCATCTTGTCGGCCTTGGGCAGGTTCACCCAGAGCTGGAGGCCGTGGAAGAGGCCGCCCGACATCACCAGGGACTCCGGCGGGGCCTCGATGTGGAGGAGGCCGGACCCGGCGGTCATCCACTGGGTGTCGCCGTTGCGGATGGTGCCGCCGCCACCGTTGGAGTCCTGGTGGACGAAGGTTCCGTCGATCAGGTACGTGACGGTCTCGAAGCCGCGGTGCGGGTGCCAGGGGGTCCCCTTCGGCTCTCCGGCCGCGTACTCCACCTCGCCCATCTGGTCCATCATGATGAACGGGTCGAGGTACTTGTAGTTGATCCCGGCGAACGCACGGCGAACCGGGAAGCCCTCCCCCTCGAATCCGCTCGGCGCCGTGGTGACGGCGAGCACGGGGCGGGCCGTGGCGTCGCCCGAGGCGGCGACCTTGGGCAGGGTCAGCGGGTTTTCGACGGTCACTGCGGGCATGGGAGCCACCTCCGGGTTTGTCCTGAGCCCAATTTAGTTGAATGGTGAACATCCTGCAAGGCGCCATCCATTCCCGCGCTCCGGCCGGACGACGAGAAGGGGCCCGTACCTGGCGGTACGGGCCCCTTCGGGAACGAAAAGCGAATCTCAGCCGTACATACGGCGCATCGCGAAGTCGACCATCTGCTCCACGGCCTTGGCGTCGAAGACCATGCGATGCTCACCCTCCATGTCGAGGACGAACCCGTAGCCGGTCGGCAGCAGGTCGATCACCTCGGCGCCGGTGATCACGAAGTACTTGGACTCCTTGCCCGCGTACAGCCGGAGCTCCTTGAGCGTGGTGAACATCGGGATCACCGGCTGCTGCGTGTTGTGCAGCGCGAGGAAGCCGGGGTTGTCGCCGCGCGGGCAGTAGACCTTCGACGTCGCGAAGATCTGCTGGAAGTCCTCGGCGGACAGCGAGCCGGTGGTGAAGGCACGTACCGCGTCCCCCAGGGAGGGCGGCGAGGGCTCGGGATACAGCGGCTGCTCGCCGTAGCCGCCACCCATCTGCTGCTGTGCACCCGGGTTCTGGTCGTAGCCGTACATACCGCAAAGAGTAATCGGCCACATCGGGCCCTTGAGGGGTTGCGTCTTATTACTGGCGGGTAGCATCATCGTAGAGGTCAGCTGATATACCCACGCCAGCTCGTCGCCCGCCCGGTCCACGCCCCCTCCCGGGGCGCTGCGCGCCACTGCTATTGATTACGGAGCCTTCCATGGGGCACTACAAGTCGAATCTCCGCGACATCGAGTTCAACCTCTTCGAGGTCCTCGGGCGCGACAAGACGTACGGCACCGGCCCGTTCGCCGAGATGGACGTCGAGACGGCGAAGAGCATCCTCGACGAGGTCGGCCGTCTCGCGGAGAACGAGCTGGCCGAGTCCTTCGCCGACGCCGACCGCAACCCGCCGGTCTTCGACCCGGAGACCAACACCGCGCCGGTCCCGGAGACCTTCAAGAAGTCGTACCAGGCCTTTATGGACTCCGAGTACTGGCGTCTGGGCCTGCCCGAGGAGATCGGCGGCACCACCTCGCCGCGCTCCCTGATCTGGTCCTACGCGGAGCTGCTGCTCGGCTCGAACCCGGCCGTGTGGATGTACTCCTCGGGCCCGGCGTTCGCCGGCATCCTCTTCGAGGAGGGCAACGAGGCACAGAAGAAGATCGCCGAGATCGCCGTCGACAAGCAGTGGGGCTCGACGATGGTGCTGACCGAGCCGGACGCCGGCTCGGACGTCGGCGCGGGCCGCACGAAGGCCGTCGAGCAGGAGGACGGCTCCTGGCACATCGAGGGCGTGAAGCGCTTCATCACCTCGGGCGAGCACGACATGTCCGAGAACATCATCCACTACGTGCTGGCCCGCCCCGAGGGCGCCGGTCCCGGCACGAAGGGCCTCTCGCTCTTCATGGTCCCGAAGTTCCACTTCGACTGGACCACCGGCGAGCTGGGCGAGCGCAACGGCGTGTACGCGACGAACGTCGAGCACAAGATGGGCCTCAAGGCGTCCAACACCTGCGAGATGACCTTCGGCGACCAGCACCCGGCCAAGGGCTGGCTGATCGGTGACAAGCACGACGGCATCCGCCAGATGTTCCGCATCATCGAGTTCGCCCGCATGATGGTCGGCACGAAGGCCATCGCGACCCTGTCCACCGGCTACCTGAACGCGCTGGAGTACGCCAAGGAGCGCGTCCAGGGCACCGACCTCTCGCAGTTCATGGACAAGGCCGCCCCCAAGGTCACCATCACGCACCACCCCGACGTGCGCCGCGCGCTCATGACGCAGAAGGCGTACGCGGAGGGCATGCGCTCCCTCGTGCTGTACACCGCCACCGTCCAGGACGCGATCCAGGAGAAGGAGGCCGCGGGCGAGGACGCCAAGGCGCTGCACGGCCTCAACGACCTGCTGCTCCCGATCGTGAAGGGCTACGGCTCCGAGAAGTCGTACGAGCAGCTGGCGCAGTCGCTCCAGACGTTCGGCGGCTCCGGGTACCTCCAGGAGTACCCGATCGAGCAGTACATCCGTGACGCGAAGATCGACACGCTGTACGAGGGCACGACGGCGATCCAGGGCCAGGACTTCTTCTTCCGGAAGATCGTCCGCGACCAGGGTGCCTCGCTGAACGCCCTCTCCGAGGAGATCAAGAAGTTCCTCGCCGGCGCCCAGGGCAACGAGGAGCTGTCCGGCGCGCTGGACTCGCTCGCCAAGGCCGCCGTGGACCTGGAGGCGATCGTCGGCACGATGATCACCGACCTGACCGCGACCGGCGAGGACGTCAAGAACATCTACAAGGTGGGCCTCAACACCACCCGCCTGCTGATGGCCTCCGGCGATGTCGTCGTCGGCTACCTGCTGCTCAAGGGCGCGGCCGTCGCGGCCGAGAAGCTGCCGACCGCCGCGGCGAAGGACGTCGCGTTCTACCAGGGCAAGATCGCCGCCGCGAAGTTCTTCGCCGCGAACGTCCTGCCGGGCGTCTCCACCGAGCGCGCGCTCGCGGAGTCCGTCGACAACTCGCTGATGGAGCTGGACGAGGCCGCGTTCTAGGGCCGCGACCGGCAAAGTTTGCGCGACGGGTCAAAGCTTGCCGCGAGGGGCACTGGCCTCAGGCCCCGCTCACGATCGTCAACACGCACCGTCACCCGGACACGCTTTCGGGTGGCGGTGCTGTCGTATCAGCTGGGTACGCTGGCTGCAGGGCTCAGAATCCCGTCCATGGGAGGAACCATGACCGCCGAGGCACTGCCCGAAGCGTCGCAGCTGCGGCGCGACGATTCCAAGTGGCCGGTCCCGCCTGAGGACGGCTACACCGTGGACGATTTCTTCACGCTTGACCTCCCGCCGCACACAGAGCTGATCGACGGGAGCCTGGTTTTCGTGAGTCCGCAGCGGAACTTTCACACGCTGGCGATGTATCTGCTGGAGCAGGGGCTGCGCCAGCACGTTCCCGAGGCTCTGCGAGTGCGCCGGGAGATGGCCGTCGTGCTCGGTAAGCGCAATGTCCCAGAACCTGATCTCGTCGTGGTGAAGGCTGACGGCGTAGGAGGCCCACGACAAACACGCTACGAGGCCGCCGACGTCCTGCTCGCCGTCGAGGTGGTCTCCCCCGACTCCGAGGACCGCGACCGCGACACCAAACCTCACAAGTACGCGGCGGCGGGCATCCCGCACTTCTGGCGGGTCGAGATGAGCGGCGAGCACGACCAGCCCGTGGTGTGGACGTACGAGTGCGACGAGGTGACCAAGAAGTACGTCTCCACCGGCGTACACCGCGACCGGCTGAAGCTCTCCGCCCCGTACGACATCGACATCGACCTGACCGCCATCGACCAGCTGTAGGTCCGGTCTCCCCACATCCGCCCCGGTCTCCGCGGACGCGCCGCGGCGCCGCCGCGGGAGAGCGGTGAATCCGGCCGGTCCGGCCTCGTTACAGTGAAGAACATGAGTTCCTCCCTCCGCTTCGACCGCGGCCACACCGACGACCTGATGGCCTTCCTGATGGCCTCCCCCTCCCCTTACCACGCCGTGGCCACTGCGGCCGAGCGGCTGGAGAAGGCCGGGTTCCGCCAGGTCGAGGAAACCGCGGCCTGGGACGGCACCACCGGGGGGAAGTACGTCCTGCGCGGCGGTGCGATCGTGGCCTGGTACGTGCCCGAGGGCGCCTCGGCCCACACCCCGTACCGGATCGTCGGAGCGCACACCGATTCGCCGAACCTGCGGGTCAAGCCGCTGCCCGACACCGGCGCGTACGGCTGGCGCCAGGTCGCCGTGGAGATCTACGGCGGAACGCTCCTCAACACCTGGCTCGACCGGGACCTCGGCCTCGCCGGCCGGATCTCGCTGCGCGACGGCACGCACCGGCTGGTGAACATCGTCCGGCCGCTCCTGCGCGTACCGCAGCTGGCCGTGCACCTGGACCGGTCGGCCAACCCCGACGGCCTGAAGCTCGACCGGCAGAAGCACATGCAGCCGATCTGGGGGCTCGGGGAGGTCGAGGAGGGCGACCTGATCCGGTTCGTCGCCCAGGAGGCGGGCGTCGACGCCGAGGACGTGACCGGCTGGGACCTGATGCCGCACGCCGTCGAGCCGCCCGCCTACCTGGGCCGGGACCGCGAGCTGCTGGCCGGGCCCAGGATGGACAACCTGCTCTCCGTGCACGCGGCGACCGCCGCGCTCGCCACCGTCTCCGGGCAGCCGGACACCGAGCTGCCGTACATCCCGGTCATGGCCGCCTTCGACCACGAGGAGAACGGCTCGCAGTCCGACACCGGCGCCGACGGACCGCTGCTCGGGACGGTCCTGGAGCGTTCCGTCTTCGCCCGCGGCGGTGCGTACGAGGACCGTGCCCGTGCCTTCGCCGGGACCGTCTGCCTCTCCTCCGACACCGGCCACGCGATCCACCCCAACTACGCCGAGCGCCACGATCCGACCCACCACCCGGTGGTCAACGGCGGACCGATCCTCAAGGTCAACGTCAATATGCGGTACGCGACCGACGGCAGCGGCCGGGCCGTGTTCGCGGAGGCGTGCCGGAAGGCCGACGTGCCGTGGCAGACGTTCGTCTCCAACAACTCGATGCCGTGCGGCACCACGATCGGCCCGATCACCGCCGCCCGGCACGGCATCCAGACCGTGGACATCGGTGTCGCGATCCTCTCGATGCACAGCGCCCGTGAGCTGTGCGGCGCCGACGATCCGTATCTGCTGGCCAACGCGCTGGCGGCGTTCCTGGCGGGCTGAGTCCCCCACCGCCCCGACCACGGTCCCGGGCATGGCCGTCACCGGGCCGGGTACGCGATCCGTACACCGGCCCGGAACCGCCGGGCCGTCGAGGAGGCGGGAATCATGGGACTCGGAGGATGCATCGTCCTCATCGGCGTCGGCGCGATACTGGCCTTCGCCACGGACTGGAAGCTGGACACCGTCGACGTCGACCTGGCCGGCTGGATCATGATGGTCGTCGGCATCATCGGGGTCTTCGTCTACGCGAGCATCGCGCGCCGCCGCCGGATGGTCGTGCCGCCCGGCACCACGATCGTGTCCGAGGACGAGCGCCGCCACCCCTGACCCACGACGACTCCCGGATCGTGCCCCGCCGACCCGGCGGTGACGCCTCGCCGACTCCGCGGCACCCCCGATATCCTGGGACTTCGCCTGTGCCCCCACCACAGGTGCACCCGCCCGGAAGGGGAGCCGTACGTGGAGTTCCGGCTGCTCGGCACCGTCTCCGTCGACACCCGCACCGGGCCACTGCCCCTCGGCCCCGCCAAACGCCGCAGCCTGCTGGCCGCGTTGCTGCTGTCCGCCAACACACCTGTGTCCATCGCCCGGCTGACGGACTCCCTGTGGGACGACGAACCCCCGCTGCACGCCCGCAGTGTCATCCAGGGCCATGTCTCCCGGCTCCGCGCCCTCCTGGTGGGCGCGGACGCGGAAGCGTACGGGGTGGAACTGATCACGCTCGGCGACGCGTACGTGCTGCGGTTGCCGGAGACCCTGCTGGACTCGCAGCGGTTCGAGGAACTGCTGGTACTGGCGCGGGAGCAGCGCAGTCCCGCCGACTCCGTACTGATGCTCAAGGAGGCCCTGTCCCTGTGGCAGGGCCCGGCGCTCACCGGTGCGTTCACCGGCCCGCCGCTGCAGGCCGCCGCGCATTCTCTGGAGGAGTCCCGGCTGGCGGCGGTCGAGCAACTGGCGCACTTCTGCACGGCGCTGGGAGAGCACAGCCGGGCCGCGTCGGTGCTGCGGGCGGAAGCGGTCGCGCATCCGATGCGGGAGTCGCTGGCGGCGGCCCTGATGACGGCGCTGTACCGGGCGGGGCGTCAGTCGGAGGCCTTGGACTGGTTCCACCGCACGCGGCGGCTGCTCGCCGACGAACTGGGGATCGACCCGGGACACGAACTCGCCGACGCGTACGCTCTGATCCTGCGCGGCACCCCCGGACCGGATGCGCCGGTCGGCCCGTCCGGTGGCACGGAGGCCGGGGCGGGTACGGAGGCCGGGGCGGACAGCACCCCCGGCCCGCCGCTTCCCCGCTCCCCGGCCCCGCACCCCTTCATCGGCGAACCGCACCCCACCGACCTGCTGCCGCGCGCGCCCCGCGGCTTCCACGGCCGGGTCGCCGAACTGGCCGCGCTCAGCCGGGCCGCGGCGGGCGAGGCGCCCATCTGTCTGGTCACCGGACCGGCCGGCGTGGGAAAGACCGCGCTGGCCCTCCAGTGGGCGCACCGCAACTCCACCGCCTTCCCGGACGGCCGGCTCTTCGCCGATCTGCGCGGATTCAGCGCCACCGGTGAGCCGACGCTCATCGAGGTCCTGCGCGAGTTCCTGCTGGCGCTCGGCGTCGCGCCGCGCCGCATCCCGGAGTCCGCCCCCGCCGCGGCAGCGCTCTTCCGGTCCCTGACCGACCGGCGCCGGCTGCTCGTCGTCCTCGACAACGCCCACAACTCGGCCCTGGTCAGGCAGCTGCTCCCGGGCGGCACGGACTGCGTCACGCTGGTCACCAGTCGGCACCGGCTGGAAGGCCTCATCGCCTCGGACGCGGCCCGTCCCGTTCCGCTCGACGTACTCGAACCGCAGGACAGCACCGCCCTGTTGGCCGGCGTGCTCGGCGAGGAACGGGTCCTCGCCGAACCCGTGGCCGCCCGCCGGCTCGCCGGACTCTGCGGAGGACTGCCGCTCGCCCTGCGCGTCACCGCGGCCCGGCTGGCCGGACGCCCGCAGCGGACCCTGGCCGGTCTGGCCGACGAACTCGCCGACGAACACAGTCGGCTGACGTACCTCGACGTGGACGACACCGGCGTCTCCGCCGCGCTCCGGCTGACCGTGCAGCAGCTGCCGCCGGACGCCGTCCACCAGTTCACCCGGCTCGGCCACCACCCCGGCAGCCACTTCGACCCCTACACGGCCGCCGCGCTCGCCGGTACGGACCCGGTCGCCGCGGCGGCCGCACTGGACCGGCTCTCCACCGCGCACCTCGTCACCGAGACGGCGCCGGGCCGCTGGATCCTGCACGACCTGGTACGCCTCTACGCGCGCGGCCTGGATCCCGCGTCCGGGCCCGAAGCCCTCATCGGTGTCCTCGACCACTACATAGCGACGGCGCTCGCCGCCGCCGACACGGCCGAACCCGGCGGTGAGCCCTGCTTCGTCCTGCCGGACGGCTTCCGCCGCCCCGCCGCCGTCAGGGACTTCACCGACCGGGCGGCGGCGATGCGCTGGCTGGCCGACGAGCGCGACGACCTGGCCCTGGCCGCCCACGCGGCCCGGACCGCCGGACTCGACGACCGGACCTGGCGGATCATCCTGCTCCAGTGGCCGCAGGTGGTGTGGCGGGTACGGGACAGCTGGACCCCGCTGCTGGAACTGGCGCTGGACTCGGCCCGTACCCGGCACGACCCTTACGCCGAGTCACGGGTGCTCAATCTGCTGGGCTGGGTGCTGACCGAGGAGGGCAGGACCGCCGAGGCCGTCACCCTGCTGGAGCGCTCGCCCGCCCTCGCCCGACAGGCCGGCGACCGGCTCGGCGAGGCGACCGCACTGGTCAACCTGGCCATCGTGCAGGCCGAACAGGGCGGGCTCGACGCGGCGCTGGAGGGCTGCGCACGGGCCGTCGGCCTGGCCCGCGAGGAAGCCGACGCACACACCGAGATGCTCGCCCTGCAGCACCTCGCCCGGATGCAGCTCACCGCCGACCGCCCGCAGGAGGCGCTGCACTCCGCCCGCACGGCGCTCGACCTCGGCCCCGAACACGAGGAGGTCGCGCGCCGGGTGCTGCTGCTGACCGTCAGCGGCGAGGCCCGGCTGGCGCTCGGCGAGGAGGACGAGGGCATCCGGCTGCTGGACCTGGCGGCCGGAGAGGCGGAACACGCGGGTTACGACGACGGCGCGGTCCGGGCCCTCGAAGCGCTGCTGCGGGTGACGGCACACACGGAGTACCGCAAACGGTACGAAGAGGCGGTCCGGCGGCTCGCCGACGACGAGTGAGCCGCGCGCCCGCACGGTGACGTGAGCGTGCGGCCGCGAGCGTCAGCGGGACGTCAGCGGGACGTCAGCCGAACATGAGCGGCGCGCCCGAGACTCATACGTGTCAGCAGGTCAGGGGCGCGTTCGCCACATGACCAGGCGTCCGCCGCACCGTCACACTCGGGGGAATTTCCATGAGTACGCTCCGCCACCGCACCACCGTCCTCGCCGCCGCGACCACCGCCGTCCTGGCCCTGGCCCTCACGGCCTGTGGCGGAGACGGCTCCGGTACGAAGTCCGCCGGGCCGGCGAGCGACGCCGCAGCGGCTGCCGCTTCGACGGACGCCACCCAGCCCGCCGCCGACGCCACGATCACGGGCACCTCGAAGACCGGCGGTGCCGGGCAGAACACCGGAGCCACGAAGACGGGCACCTCGAAGACCGGCGCGTCCAACGGCAGCGCCAAGACGGGCGGCAACACCAGCGACAGCTACGCCTACACGCACCCGTGCAAGAGCGGGGACCTGTCGGTGCGCGTGTACCCCCGCGAGGGCTCGGCCACCCAGCAGGTGATCGAGGTCAACAACGTCGGCGCGAACTCCTGCGGCCTGAGCTACTTCCCGCGGGTCAGCCTGGGCGCCGCGAAGGCCTCGGACCACAGCTCCGACATCAGGCCGATCGTTCCCGGCGGCCTGGGCGGCGCACCCGCGTACCCGGTCAGGCCCAAGACGGCCGCCCTCGCGGTGATCGACCTCAACCCGAGCGGTGCGAACGGTCTGACCTGGATCAACGAGATGAACGTGCTCGCCGACGACGACCACATGCCCAACGCGGAGACGCAGAACTTCGAGCTCGGCCCCGATGTGAAGGTGCGCGACCCGAAGCTCGGCCTGTACCGGAGCACGGTCGCCGAAGCGGTGACCTCCATGAAGCAGGCGGGCACCTCCTGACCCGCTGAGCCGGGCCGTACGACGAGGCCCCGCGGGACGCGGCCCCACCCCGCCGCACACACCGCCCCCGGCGCACGACGCCCTCCGTATCCGGGGCTCCGCGCACCGTCAGGCCCGCTCGTCCATCCCTGCCAGCACCAGCGGCAGCCGGGGCGTTCCCTCCGCACTCACGCGGACGGGGACGCCCCAGTCCTGTTGGTGGACATGGCAGGCCGGGTACTCGTTCGCGGGGTCGTCGTCGCAGGACGCCGCCATGGCGGACACGTGCAGGACCCCCTCGGTGACGCCGTCGGCCAGGACCAGGTCGCGGAAGAGATCGGTACCGGGACCGGAACCCTGCGCGAGCAGCTCGGGCGGGGTCGCCGAGACCAGCAGCCGGGTCGAAGGACCGTACCGGGTGTCCAGCTTCTGCCCGGCGGGGGCCTGGAAGACCACATCGAGCCGGAGCGTTCCCGGAGCGATCTCGGTGGCTGCGCGCTGCGTGTGATGCGCCTGGCCGGAGACACGTACGGCCTCCTCCGGGAGCCGCAGCCGGGTCAGCCGGTGCCGGGCGGACTCGACGACGACGAGAGCGCCGTCGACCAGCACCGCGTCGCTGGGCTCACGCAGATCCGTGGCCAGGGTGGTGACCTCGCCGCTCACGGGGTCGTAGCGCCGCAACGCGTGGTTGTACGTGTCGCAGACGGCGACGGACCCGTCGGGCAGCGCGGTCACGCCCAGCGGGTGCTGGAACAGTGCCTGATCCGCTCGGCCGTCGCGGTGTCCGAAGTCGAAGAGGCCGGTGCCCACGGCCGTACGGACGGCGAAGCCGGTGCCGTCGCGTTCGACGTACCGCAGGGCGGACGTCTCCGAGTCGGCGACCCACAGCCGCTCCCCGTCGGCCGACACGGCGAGCCCCGACGGCTGGGCGAACCAGGCTTCGTCGGCAGGCCCGTCGACCAGGCCCTCGTTGGTCGTGCCCGCCGCGACGCGCACGGTCCCCGTCCCGGGGTCGTACGTCCACAGCTGGTGCACGCCCGCCATGGCGATCCACAGCCGGTCCGCGAACCAGGCGACGTCCCAGGGGGAGGAGAGGTCGACCTCGCGGGCCGGGCCGGCCGTCGGCGAACCCTGCCACCACTGGCGGCCGGTGCCGGCGAGGGTCGTCGTGATCCCGGTGGTGAGGTCGAGGGCGCGGACGGCGTGATTGACCGTGTCGGCGACCGCGATCCGGCCGTCGGGCAGCACGGCGAGTCCCTGGGGCTCGGAGAACCGGGCCTCGTCGGGCCCGCCGTCGGCGAATCCCCGGTCGCCCGTTCCGACATGGCGGCGGACCGTTTCACCGTCGCTTTCGATCTCGACCAGGCGGTGCCGGGTGGTGTCGGAGACCAGGAAACCGCCGTCGGGCAGAAGCAGGGCCTTGCCGGGGAAGCGCAGATGCGTGGCGACCGGCTCGGGCGCGACATAGGGGCCGTCACCGCGGCGCAGTGTGCCCTTCGCCCCGTGCTCCGCCTCCAGCTCCTCGACCAGCTTCTCGATGGCGTGCGCATGTCCCTCACCCGCGTGCTGGGCGACGACATAGCCCTCGGGATCGACGACGACGAGCGTGGGCCAGGCCCGTACGGCGTACTGCTTCCAGGTCCCCAGCTCCGGGTCGTCGAGGACCGGATGGTGGACCTCGTACCGCTCGACGGCGTCGACGACTGCCTGGTGCTCGGCCTCGTGCACGAACTTCGGCGAGTGCACACCGATGATCACGACGGTGTCGCGGTGCTTCTCCTCCAGCTCGCGCAGCTCATCGAGGACATGCAGACAGTTCACACAGCAGAAGGTCCAAAAATCCAGGATCACAATGCGTCCTCGCAGGTCAGCGAGGGTGTACTGCTGGTCGCCTGTGTTGAGCCAGCCGCCCTTGCCGATCAGCTCGGGGGCCCTGACGCGCGCACGTGTTGCCATGTGAACAGTCAACATCACCGTGGCCCGCGCGCATTCCTGAGGGTCCACGCATTCCGGGGCGTCCTGGGGGAACCTGTGAGCCATGAGATTCCTGGTACGCGAACGGCTCTTCGCCATCGGTGACGACTACTGGATCGAGGACACGGACGGCCGCAAGGTCTTCCTCGTCGACGGCAAGGCCCTGCGGGTGCGTGACACCTTCGAGCTGAAGGACGCGCAGGGCCGGATCCTGGTCGAGATCCGGCAGAAGCTGCTCAGTCTGCGCGACACGATGCTCATCGAGCGCGAGGGCGAGGAGCTCGCCAAGGTCAAGCGCAAACGGCTGTCGCTGCTGCGCAACCACTACCGGGTCACGCTGGTGGACGGCACCGAACTCGATGTCAGCGGCAAGATCCTGGACCGCGAGTTCGCCATCGACTACGACGGGGAACTGCTGGCCCAGATCTCGCGACGGTGGCTGACCGTCCGGGACACGTACGGCATCGACGTCGTACGGGAGGACGCCGACATGGCGCTGCTGATCGCCGTATCCGTGTGCGTCATCGTGCTCGCCGACAAGGAGCGCGACAACGACTGACGGGCACGGAGACCGAGCCCGTCAGGCAGCCGAGGGCCCGCCCATGGAGGTCGGAACCCGCCCACGGCCCGCGGGCCGTGGGCAAAATCGCCGGGGGGCGGGCCCTCCGACGGCGGCCGGGCCCGGTTTCACGTGAAACGGGACTACTTGACCGTCTCGGGCGGGGCCAGCCCCAGCCGCCGGTCCTTGAGCGCCGGGAACTGCTCACGCGTGGCGGCGACCTTCGACGGGTCGAACTCCACGCTCAGCACCTCCTCGTCCGCGCCCGCCTCGGCGAGCACCTCGCCCCATGGGTCGACGACGATGCTGTGTCCGGCCTGCTGGATTCCGGCGTGGGTGCCCGCGGTGGCGACGGCCAGCACGTACGACTGGTTCTCGACGGCACGGGCCTGGGCCAGCAGTGTCCAGTGGGAGCGGCGGCGCTCGGGCCAGCCCGCCGCGACGATCAGCGTCTCTGCACCCGCGTCGACCAGACCACGGAACATCTCCGGGAAGCGCAGGTCGTAACAGGTGGCAAGGCCCAGCGTGGTCTCCGGCAGAGCGACCGTGACCAGTTCCTCGCCGGCGCCCATCATGACCGCCTCGCCCTGGTCGAAGCCGAAGCGATGGATCTTGCGGTACGCGGCGGCTCGCTCGCCCTCGGGCGTGAAGACGAGCGCGGTGTTGTAGAGAGTGCCGTCGGCGGCGCGCTCGACGAAGGAGCCCGCGTGCAGCCAGACCCCGGCATCGGCAGCGGCCTTCGCCATGATGTCGTGGGTGGGCCCCTGGAAGGGTTCGGCCTCGTCCTCGAAGGCCGTGTAGGCGAAGGCGCCGACGGGCCAGAGCTCGGGAAGAATCACCAGATCCGCACCGCGCTGGGCCGCGATCAGCGAAGCCGCACGCTCCCTGCGGGAATTGACGGATTCGTCCGGGTCTACTGCGATCTGGATGAGGGAGGCGCGCACACTACCACCGTCCTGGCATTCGAGCCGTCAACACAGGCCTACGATCGTCACACGAAAGCACTGCCGGGGTGCCTGCTCGCAGCGTAACTTAGAGCGTCCGGCGACTGGGGGGTGGACGAAGGAGCGGGGCTGGGTGCGTGCAGCTGCGAGGCGGAGGAGGGAGCCAACGCGGAGCGTTGGTGACCGACGACAAGCCGCAGATGTGCGTGCCCAGCCCCGTGACGCCACCCCCCGGTCACCGGACGCTCTGAGCGACTGAACCTCCCACGCAGCCCGCCGCCCGCGCCCAGCACTCCAGCCCATGCACCGCAGAACCGCACGAGGGGTCCCGTGACCGTCCATCCCAGCCTCCAGACCTACGCCGATGCCTGGACCCACTCCATCGAGTCGATAGCCGAGCTGGTGAAGCCGCTCGCCGAGGGAGAGTGGAACGCCCGTACACCGTGCCCCAACTGGTCGGTGCGCGACATCGTCTCGCACATCATCGGCATGGAGTCCGAGCAGCTCGGCGATCCGCGTCCGATCCACACGCTGCCGCGCGACCTCTTCCATGTGCAGAGCGACTTCGCTCGCTACATGGAGATGCAGGTCGATGTGCGGCGTCACCACACCGCGCCGGAGATGACCTCCGAGCTGGAGTACACGATCATTCGCCGCGCGCGTCAGCTGCGCAACGAGACGCGTGACCCCGAGACCATGGTCCGGGCGCCGCTGGGCGCCGAGCAGACCCTCGAACTCGCGCTGCGGATGCGGGCCTTCGACGTCTGGGTGCATGAGCAGGATCTGCGGACGACGCTGAGGCAGCCCGGCAATCTGGACTCTCCCGGCGCCTCCGTCGTCCGGGACACCCTGCTCGCCGCGCTGCCGAAGGTGGTCGCCAAGGACGCGGGCGCGCCGAACAACTCGGCGGTCGTGCTCGATGTGCACGGGCCGATGGAGTTCCTGCGCACGGTCAGGGTCGACGCGGAGGGACGCGGTTCGGTGGACGGCTCGCCGTCGCTGGGTCCCGCGGTGACGCTCGCGATGGACTGGGAGACGTACTTCCGCCTCGCCTGCGGGCGGGTGCGCGTCGGCGCGGTCGCGGACCGGGTCAAGATCGAGGGCGACCAGGAACTGGCGGCGGCGATCCTGCAGAACTTCGCCGTGACGCCGTGACGCTGCGAGGCCCTGAGGCCCTGAGGCCGTAGCGCCCCGGCGCCGTGCCACCGCGGGTCGGCGGCGCCCGTCGTGCGAAGACGGGCGCGCCGCCGATCCGGCGCGACAGCGGCGTCACGCGGGTACGTGCACGGCTTCCACGCGGCTGATCACATGGTGGTCCCGCTCGCGGTGCGTGGCCCGGGAGTGCAGTCGCAGGATCTGTACGACGCCGAGCGTCTCCAGCACGAAGACCGAGGCGAACGCGATCCGGTAGTTGTCGCCGGTCGCGTCCAGCAGCACACCGACGGCGAACAGTGTGGTCATCGAGGCGACGAAACCGCCCATGTTGACGATGCCCGACGCGGTGCCCTGGCGCTCCGGCGGGTTGGCGGGCCGTGCGAAGTCGAAGCCGATCATCGAGGCGGGACCGCACGCGCCGAGCACCACGCACAGGACGATCAGCAGCCACATCGGCGCGTGGTCGCCCGGGTAGAAGATGGTCGACGCCCAGAGCAGGGCCGTCACCGTGACCGTCCCGAGGGCCAGCGGGGCGCGGGCCGCGTGGTGGCGGGCGATGATCTGCCCGTAGACCAGCCCGAACGCCATGTTGGAGAGCACCACCAGGGTGAGCAGCTCACCGGCCGCCGACCGGCTCAGCCCCTGCGCCTCCACCAGGAACGGCAGACCCCACAGCAGCAGGAAGACCATGGCCGGGAACTGCGTGGTGAAGTGCACCCACATGCCGAGCCGGGTGCCGGGCTCCCGCCAGGAGGCGGCGATCTGCTTGCGCACATAGGCGGCGCCCGCGTGCTCGACGGGTGGCGGCTCGTGGCCCTCGGGGTGATCCTTCAGGAACAGCAGAAGCAGGACGAGAACGAGAACCCCGGCGACGGAGCTGCCGGCGAACGTGGTGGTCCAGCCGAATCCGTGCAGGGCCCGCGCGATGAAGAGCGTCGAGACGAGGTTGCCCGCCATCCCGAAGAGCGCGGCGACCTGACCGATCAGCGGACCGCGCCGGGCCGGGAACCAGCGCGCGCCGAGCCTCAGCACGCTGATGAACGTCATCGCGTCACCGCAGCCGAGCAGCGCCCTGGACGCCAGCGCCATGCCGTACGAGGGGGAGAGCGCGAAGCCGAGCTGCCCGAGTGTGAACAGCACGGCCCCGAGGGTGAGGACCTTCTTGGTGCCGAGCCGGTCGACCATCAGGCCGACGGGTATCTGCATGCCCGCGTAGACGAGCAGCTGAAGGATGGAGAAGGTGGAGAGCGCCGAGGCATTGACGTGGAACCGGTCAGCGGCGTCGAGTCCGGCCACGCCCAGGCTGGTACGGAAGATGATCGCGACGAAGTAGACGGCGACACCGATGCCCCACACCCACACGGCACGCCGGCCACCGGGTGGATCACCGGGCAGGGAGAGGGTGGGAGCGGCGGCAGAACTCACCGGTCCTCACCCCTGACCAGCACCTTGACCCGGCTGACATGACGCCGCACGACCTGCGCGGCACCATCGGCGTCACCGGACCGGATGGCCTCCAGCAGCTCGCCGTGCTCGGTGATGTTCGCGGCGATCCTTCCCGGATGCGCCTCCATCACGGCGACGCCCATCCGCAACTGCCGGTCGCGCAGCTGGTCGTAGAGGCGCGAGAGAATGTCGTTGCCCGCGTTGCGCACGATCTCGGCGTGGAAGCAGCGGTCCTTCACGGACACCGCGGCCAGATCCCCGGCCTGAGCCAACTGGCGCTGCTCCTCCAGGAGTTCTTCGAGCCGTCCGATCAACTGCGCGGAGGCGGGCACGGCCTTGCGGGCCGCGAACTCCTCGACCAGCAGCCGGGTCTCCACCACGTCCGCGATCTCCTGCGCGGAGACGGCGAGCACGAGAGCACCCTTCTTCGGATACAGCTTGATCAGCCCCTCGACCTCCAGCCGCAGCAGCGCCTCCCGCACGGGCGTACGGGAGACACCGACGGCCTCCGCGAGATCACCTTCGGTGAGGAGCGTGCCGCCCTCGTAGCGACGGTCCAGAACCGCTTCCTTGATGTGGGTGTAGACGCGCTCGGCGGCGGGGGGCTGCTTGACGGTCGACTTCGTCGGCTTCGCGGCGGACTTCACGGCGGACTTCACGGGGGGCTTCACAACTGGGGGCGCGGCAGGCATGCACACAGCATAGATACAAGATGCGTACATGGTGGCACCCGTCCGGGATCCGGACAGGTCCTTGCCTGCTCCGGACAGACCCGCGCCCCACCGCGGAAGAAGATCCGCGCCGCACTTCCCCGAAATTGCCCCAGGAATCAGCACATCCTTCCACCCGTCTCATGAGTCTCACCACCGAGCGGCACCCTCATGTGGCCGCATTCCAGGGGCATTTGGAGCGTTCAAGTTGAAAATCGGCATTAAGGGCATAAACCGCGTTTCCGCCACTGCCACCGTGGCTCTCACCGCGGGTGCCGTCATCGCGGGCAGCGTGTTCGCCTCCACGGCGCAGGCTGCCACGCCGCCCACCCCCACGATCACCGCCAAGGGCGGTTTCGTGATGAACAACGGCACCGCGAAGACCCTGTTCACCAAGGCCGCGGACACCCGTCGCTCCACCGGTTCCACCACCAAGATCATGACCGCCAAGGTCGTCCTGGAGCAGAAGAATCTGAACCTGGACTCCAAGGTCACGATCCAGAAGGCGTACAGCGACTACATCGTCTCCAAGGGCGCCTCCTCGGCCCACCTGATCGTGGGCGACAAGGTCACGGTCCGTCAGCTGCTGTACGGCCTGATGCTGCCGTCCGGCTGCGACGCCGCGTACGCACTGGCCGACAAGTACGGCTCCGGCACCACCCGTGCGGCCCGCGTGAAGTCGTTCATCGGCAAGATGAACGCCTCCGCGAAGTCCCTCGGCCTGAAGAACACCCACTTCGACTCGTTCGACGGCATAGGGAACGGCTCGAACTACTCGACGCCGCGCGACCTGACGAAGATCGCCAGCAGCGCGATGAAGAACTCCACGTTCCGCACGGTCGTGAAGACCAAGTCGACCAAGCAGAAGGTCACCACGAAGTCCGGCGGTTACCGCTACATGTCGTGGTCCAACACCAACACCATGCTCAGCAGCTACAGCGGGGCGATCGGTGTGAAGACCGGTTCCGGCCCGACGGCCAAGTACTGCCTGGTCTTCGCCGCGACCCGCAACGGCAAGACGGTCATCGGCACGGTGCTCTCCTCCACGAGCGCGACCACCCGCACCGCGGACATGAAGAAGATCATGGACTACTCCTTCAAGAAGTAGCCCACGCCCGATCGCGGCGAAGCCCGATCACCACAGCACCTGGAGGGCCCCGCGTCGGCGGGGCCCTCTCGCGTCCACACCGCCCCTCTGCCCCGGGCCGGGAGAAACGCCCCGTCTGCTCTCGCACCGTGGAGAGACCCTCGGAGCCGCCGGCCCCCGCCCCTTCCCGGCCGCGGGCCCTTCCGTCCGAGCTCACGAGTGACGTTCGCGGTGTTCCGGCAGTCATGCCGCACGGGGAGATTCACCCGCTGGCCCCGTCCCGTGTCGAGATGTCGGGAGAGACCGTCGTCATTTCGTACCGGATCCATCACGGCGAGCCGGGCTCCGTGGAGCGCGGACTCCACGGGAGACTTCATCGTGCGCAACGCCGCATTCTTCGCCCGTACGGAACAGCGTGCGGTGAGCTACTGTTCGGAGTACCGCTGCTGGAAGTACTCGGTGTTCGGCACATACCCGGGCGCCCTCCTGACGGAGGCGTTCCGGGCCGCCGCGTCGGAACGGGCGGGAACACCGTGGCCCCCCACCCACTGTCTCCGCCCGTGAGCACCTCAGTCGAGACAGAACTCGTTGCCCTCGACGTCCTGCATGTTGATGCACGACTCGTTGTCCTCGTCGGCATACAGCACGTTCGTGCACACCGCGCCGAGCGCCACCAGCCGATCGCGTTCGGCCTCAAGCACGGCCAGCCGTTCCGCACCCACGAGACCGGTGCCGGCCCGCACGTCGAGGTGCACCCTGTTCTTGGCGACCTTGCCCTCGGGAACGCGCTGGAAGTACATGCGTGGGCCCTCCCCCGTGGGATCGGAGCACGAGAACCATGCCCCCCGCTCCTCGGGCGGCAGCGACGCGTTGTAGTCGTCCCAGGTTTCGAAGCCCTCCGGCGGGGGCGGTGCGACGTACCCGAGCACCTCGCACCAGAAACGAGCGACACGCTCGGGGTCCGCGCAGTCGAAAGTGACCTGGATCTTCTTGACCGATGCCATCCGGCCACCCTAACAGCGGGCCTCCGAAGGCCAGTTCCCCTTTTTTGAGCCCGCGATTCTCAGCGCCCTTCCAGACGCTGACGGCACCTCGAAAAGGGAGTTGACGGTTTCCGTACGATGGAGAGGCAACGCATCAACGCCCGCCTCCGGCCACGCGCCGGGCGGGCCGAGCGGGGGAAGAAAGGTGCGTGCCCGGTGTACGTCGGGCTCCTCTCCACGATTGCCGCCGTGCTCTACGGAGGCACGGTCTCCGTCCTCGCCCTCACCGCGACCTTCGCCCGTCGCCGCGTACTACGGCGCGAAGCACGCAGTACCCTCGCCCTGCTGGTACCGGGGAGGGCGGTGGAGTCGCAGCGCTGGACGAATGAGTCCGAGATCGTCTGAGCGTCTGGACACCCTCGCAACGGCACTCCACGGACGACAAGGCTGACCAGCCAGTGAAGCGATCACTGATCGCAGGTCGGTCCTACGGCCGGACCAGCCCGGCCCGGAAGGCGTCCCAGGCGGCGGGAGCGAGGACGAGGACGGGGCCGTCGGGCCGCTTGGAGTCGCGGACGGCCACCGTGGAGGAGACGTTGCGGGCAACCTCGACACACTCGCTCGACGTCGCGCTGTAGCTGGACTTGTAGAAGCGGAACGCAGTCACAGGTGCTCAAGCCGGCGTGCCATCACCGCGGGTCCGCCCATCAGTTGACGGAACGCAGCTTCCCAGACGACGGCATGGATACGCAGGGGTGTGTCGCCGTACAGCCTGGCCTGGCGCTTCGCTCTGCCCGCGACGACGTCCTCAATTCTGTCGATGTCGTCCCATGACATGTCAGCCACACCCATGGCCCGCGTGTATTCAGCGGTCTGGAACAAGCCGGGGATGAGAGCCATCTGCCACTGCCGAACCTTGACCGCAGCGTCCTCCATCGCGATGTACTCCACCTGCGTCGCAAGAGTTGGGGTCTCGTTCCACCACCCTTTGATCTTGCGTCTCTCGCGATCGGTCTTCGCCGGCTCCAGCAAGTGGCCGAGGATCCTCGGCTCGCTGACTCCGTAGAAAGTGCAGAGCGCTGCGATATCCGGATCCCGCACCGGAACGGCATCCGGGCCTGTCCGGCGACGCGGCATTGATGGTCAGCGAGTTGGCGACCAACGCGTTACTGCACGGCGCCATCCGGGGGCGGCTCTTCCGCGTCCACCTCACGCTCACCGCGACCGCGCTCCGTATCTCGGTCAGCGACCCGCGCGGCGAAGACCTGCCGGTCCCGCGCGAGGCGACGGCCGAGGAGTGCTATGGGCGGGGCTCCTGATCATCGCGCGGCTGGCGGACCGCTGGGGCGTCGAGCCGCGCACCGTCGGCAAGACCGTGTTCGCCGAACTCGCCCTGCGGCAGGGGCCGGACATGCCGATGGGCCCGCGCGAACTTCGCGCGGGCCCATCTCGTACAGCTACGCCCAGGTGATCAGCCGCTTCGGCTGTTCCAGGATCGCGGCGACATCCGCCAGTACCTTGGAGCCGAGCTCGCCGTCGACCAGACGATGGTCGAACGACAGCGCCAGCGTGGTGACCTGACGGGGCTTCACCTTGCCCTTGTGCACCCACGGCTGGAGCTTGATCGCGCCGACCGCGAGGATCGCCGACTCGCCCGGGTTCAGGATCGGCGTACCCGTGTCGACGCCGAAGACACCGACGTTGGTGATGGTCACCGTGCCGCCCGCCATCGCGGCCGGGGACGTCTTGCCCTCGCGGGCCGTGGAGACCAGCTCGCCCAGTGCCGCGGCGAGTTCCGGCAGGGTCTTGTCGTGCGCGTCCTTGATGTTCGGCACGATCAGACCGCGCGGGGTGGCGGCGGCGATGCCCAGGTTCACGTAGTGCTTCTGCACGATCTCCTGGTTCGCCTCGTCCCAGGCGGAGTTGACGTCCGGATTGCGCCTGATCGCGACCAGGAGGGCCTTGGCGATGATCAGGAGCGGGTTGACCCGGACCCCCGCCATGTCCTTGTCTTCCTTGAGCTCCGCCACCAGCTTCATCGTGCGCGTCACATCGACGGTCACGAACTCCGTGACGTGCGGCGCGGTGAAGGCGCTGTCGACCATCGCCTGGGCGATGGCCTTCCGTACGCCCTTGACCGGGACACGGGTCTCCCGCACGCCCGCGACGACGGGGGCCGGCACCTCGGGGGCCGAGGACACGGTGGCCTCCACCTCGACCGGGACCTCGGCCTGGGCCGGCACGGTCGTGGCCGCCGCGTGCACGTCCGCGCGGGTGATGATGCCGCCTTCACCGGTCGGCACGACCGTCGCCAGGTCGATGCCCAGGTCCTTGGCCAGCTTGCGCACCGGCGGCTTCGCCAGCGGCCGGCTCTCCGGGACCACGGCGCCGTGGCCGTTCATCTCGCTCTGGATCGCCGCAGCGGCAGCGGGCACCGCCGTCGTGGCGCCCTTGCGGGCACGCCGCTTGGTCGAGCTCTCGGCGACGCCGTACCCCACCAGAACGGGCTGACGGCCCTTGGGAGCCTCGGGCTCCGGTTCGGCCTCGGCGACCGGCGCCGGAGCGGCGTCACCGCTGCCCGGTGCCACGTCCACCGCGATGATCACCTGGCCGACGTCCACGGTCGTGCCCTCGGGGAAGCGCAGCTCATGCACCACCCCGTCGAACGGAATCGGCAGCTCCACGGCCGCCTTGGCCGTCTCGACCTCGCACACGACCTGGCCGTCGGTGACGGTGTCGCCGGCCTGGACGTACCACTTGAGGATCTCGGCCTCGGTCAGTCCCTCGCCCACGTCGGGCATCTTGAACTCACGGAAGCGAGCAGCGTTGGAAGTGTCGGTCATCGTTGTCACGCCCCAGTCCTCAGTACGCCAGCGCGCGGTCGACGGCGTCGAGCACACGGTCGAGACCCGGCAGGTACTCGTCCTCCAGCCGCGCCGGCGGGTACGGGGCGTGGTAGCCGCCGACCCTCAGCACCGGTGCTTCCAGGTGGTAGAAGCAGCGCTCGGTGATCCGGGCGGCGATCTCGGCCCCGGAGCCGTAGAACACCGGTGCCTCGTGGACCACCACGAGCCGTCCGGTCTTCTCGACCGAGGTCTGGATGGTGTCGAAGTCGATCGGGGACATGGACCGCAGGTCCAGCACCTCGATCGACTTGCCCTCCTCCTGGGCGGCCGCGGCCGCTTCCAGACAGACCTTCACCATCGGGCCGTAGGCGACGAGCGTGAGGTCGGAGCCGGTACGCGCCACCGTGGCCCGGTGCAGCGGGCCGGGAATGGAGTCGGTCTCGACCTCTCCCTTGTCCCAGTAGCGGCGCTTCGGCTCGAAGAAGATGACCGGGTCGTCGCTCTGGACGGCCTGCTGCATCATCCAGTAGGCGTCGCTCGCGTTCGAGGGCGAGACCACCTTCAGGCCCGCGACGTGCGCGAACAGGGCTTCAGGGGACTCGCTGTGGTGCTCGACGGCACCGATGCCGCCGCCGTACGGAATCCGCACGACGACCGGCAGCTTGATCTTGCCGAGCGCCCGCGCGTGCATCTTGGCGAGCTGCGTGACGATCTGGTCGTAAGCGGGGAAGACGAAGCCGTCGAACTGGATCTCCACGACGGGCCGGTAGCCGCGCAGGGCCAGGCCGATCGCGGTGCCGACGATGCCGGACTCGGCGAGCGGGGTGTCGATCACCCGGTCCTCGCCGAAGTCCTTCTGAAGTCCGTCGGTGATCCGGAAGACCCCGCCCAGCTTGCCGACGTCCTCGCCCATGACGAGGACCTTGGGGTCGGTGTCGAGGGCCTTGCGCAGCGACTCGTTGAGCGCCTTCGCGATGGACATCTTTTCCATGGCCATGGCTACTTGCCTTCCTCGGCGGAGTCCGCGAACGATGCCTGGTACGCGGCGAACTGGGCGCGCTCCTCGTCGACGAGCGGGTTCCCGTCGGCGTAGACGTGGTCGAAGATCGCCATCCGTTCCGGATCGGGCATCGCCCGCACCGCCTCACGCACCCGCTTGCCGAGGGCTTCGCTCTCCTCCTCCAGCGCGGTGAAGAACGCCTCGTCGGCGGCGCCCTGCTTCTCCAGGTACGTACGCAGCCGCAGGATCGGGTCCTTGGCCTCCCAGGCTGCGCGCTCCTCGTCCGCCCGGTACTTCGTGGGGTCGTCGGAGGTGGTGTGCGCGCCCATGCGGTAGGTGAAGGCCTCGACGAGCGTGGGCCCTTCCCCCCGGCGGGCCCGCTCCAGCGCCGACCTGGTGACGGCCAGGCAGGCGAGCACATCGTTGCCGTCGACCCGGACACCGGGGAAGCCGAAGCCCTGCGCGCGCTGGTAGAGCGGGACGCGGGTCTGCTTCTCGGTCGGCTCGGAGATCGCCCACTGGTTGTTCTGGCAGAAGAAGACGACCGGGGCGTTGTAGACCGCGGAGAAGGTGAAGGACTCGGCGACGTCTCCCTGGCTGGAGGCACCGTCGCCGAAGTACGCGATCACGGCCGAGTCCGCGCCGTCCTTGGCGACGCCCATGGCGTAGCCGGTGGCGTGCAGGGTCTGCGAGCCGATGACGATCGTGTACAGGTGGAAGTTGTTGCTGTTGGGGTCCCATCCACCATGGTTCACACCGCGGAACATGCCGAGCAGATTGGTCGGATCGACCCCCCGGCACCAGGCGACGCCGTGTTCGCGGTACGTCGGGAAGACGTAGTCGTCGTCACGCAGGGCCCGGCCGGAGCCGATCTGGGCGGCCTCCTGGCCGAGCAGCGAGGCCCACAGACCCAGCTCGCCCTGGCGCTGCAGGGCGGTGGCCTCGGCATCGAAGCGGCGGGTCAGGACCATGTCCCGGTACAGACCGCGCAGCTCCTCGGCGGTCAGGTCGATCCGGTAGTCCGGGTGCTCCACGCGCTCGCCCTCGGGCGTCAGCAGCTGTACGAGCTCGGGCTCGGAACTCTGTGGCGTCCTGGCGGGCGTCTTCGCGGACGTCCTGGCCGGCGTCTTGGCGGACGTCTCAGCGGCTGTCTTAACGGCGCTGGTCCGCTTACTGCTGCGTCGCGTTTTGCTCGCGGCAGTGCTCTCCACGGTCACGTGCGTGCTCCTCCGTCGGTCCGGCCCCCGGGGTCTGCCGGGAAGCCAGTGCGGCTCGCCTGTGTCCGTACCCGTGCACGGGGTGGGTGCCGCTCGGTCCGGAAACAGGCGTGACAGGTGCCCCGGCGAGCGCCCTGCCAAAAGCACGTTACCCAGTACGCCGCTTAACTGCGAAACCCTATCTGACCTGCGATTTTGCTTGGATTTCCAAGTAAATCGAAAAAGTCGGGAACTCTCGCTGGTCACAGCACTGGGAACAGCCTCGCAGGCCGCCGGAACAACGGCACGTTATCCCGCCGTTCGGCGGCAGGGAAGAGGCGAGTGTGTGACACTGCGTTTTGTGCGCGAACAAGGAAAAATCACTGTTTTTCTGCTGGACGATCACGAAGTCGTCCGGCGCGGGGTCCATGAATTGCTCTCGGTCGAGCCCGACATCGAAGTCGTCGGCGAGGCCGGCACGGCGGCCGACGCGCTGGTCCGCATTCCCGCGACCCGGCCCGACGTGGCGGTGCTCGACGTACGGCTGCCGGACGGGAGCGGGGTGGAGGTCTGCCGGGAGATCCGTTCCCAGGACGACAGCATCACATGCCTGATGCTGACCTCGTACGCCGATGACGAGGCGCTCTTCGACGCGATCATGGCGGGCGCCTCGGGATATGTGCTGAAGGCGATCCGCGGCAACGAACTGCTGAACGCGGTACGGGACGTGGCGGCCGGGAAGTCCCTGCTGGACCCGGTCGCGACCGCCCGGGTGCTGGAGCGGCTGCGCGACGGCAAGAAGGGCCGCGGCGACGACAAGCTCGCGCGCCTCACCGATCAGGAGCGCAAGATCCTCGATCTGATCGGCGAGGGGCTGACGAACCGGGTGATCGGCGAGCGGCTGCATCTCGCCGAGAAGACGATCAAGAATTATGTCTCCAGTCTGCTCTCCAAGCTGGGCATGGAACGGCGCTCGCAGGCCGCCGCGTACGTCGCCAGGCTGCAGGCGGAGAAGCGCTGAGCGGCGCGCACGACGGGCGGACGCGGGCGGGGCGGTCGCGCTCCCGGGCGAGTGATCTTCGGGACTTTGGTCCCGCACCACCTGGGGCCGCAGCCTCTTTCCACGGACTCTCCGGTGACGGAGAGTGGACGGCATGCCCTCTGAGCAACTCCACGCGCTCGAACTGCTCGGCCGTGTCCCCTACGGCCGGCTGGCGACGAGCATGCGGGCCCTCCCGATACTGGCGGTGGCCCGCCACATCGTGGTCGACGGCCGTGTCGTCCTGCGGATGCACGGCGGCCTCGGCTACCACGACGCCTGCGACGGCACGGTCGTGGCGTACGGGGCGGACAACTTCAACACCGCGCCCTCGGGGGACGGGGGCGAGCTGTGGTCCGTGCAGTTCACCGGCCCCGCCGAGATCGTGCACCCGACCGCCGAACAGCAAGGCCGCTTCGGTATCGCCCCCGCCCGGGTGAACGGGGAGCCCTTCACCCCCGCGTTCCTCGGGGTCGACCCGCACTTCGTCTCCGTGCACACTCTGGGCTTCCACGCAAGTCAGCCGATCGGCAACGCAGCGTGATCTAACATCTGGTGAGTGCCGCGCTCATCTGTAACCCTTCCGTCTGCTCCACCGGCCGGCGAGGTGCTGCGCTCATCCGTGCCCCGCTCCTCCGTGTCCCGGCCGCCCGTTCCTCCGGTGGACGAGGTGCTGCGCCGCTATCCGGACGCCGGTACGCCCCTCACCTGCAAGCCCGTGACCCAGGGTTTGCTCAACCACGGCTACCGCGTCTCCACCACCCGCGGCTCGTACTTCCTCAAGCACCACCTCGACGACTCCACCGGCGACCGCGCCACGATCGTCCGCCAGCACCGCGCCACCCAGCGGCTGCAGTCACTCGGCGTGCCCGTCGCCCCGCCCCTGGAGGACACCGAGGGCGGCACGGTCACGGAGATCGGTGGCCGGTGCTACGCCCTGCACCCCTGGGTGGACGGGCTGCACCGGGTCGGCGCCCAGCTCACCACCGCCCAGTCGCAGCGGCTCGGAGCACTGCTCGGGGCCGTGCACACCGGCCTCGAACAGGTCATGGAGACGGGCTCGGGGCCTGCCGGGCGGCCCGGCGGACACCGGAGCGCCGACCCCGTCGACACCTTCGCGCTGATCGAGGACCTGCTGGCGGCCGCACGCGGGCGCCGCCCCCGGGACTCCTTCGACGAGCTGGCCGAACACCGCCTCCTGGAACGGCGCACCCTGCTGGAACAGCACGCCGGCCGCAGGCCTCCCACCCCCGACATCCCGGCCACCGGCTGGGTGCACGGCGACTTCCACCCGCTGAACGTCCTCTACCGGGGCACGGACCCGGTCGCGATCCTCGACTGGGACCGGCTCGGCGTCCAGCCGCGCGCGGAGGAGGCGGTACGGGCCGCGGTGATCTTCTTCGTCCAGCCGGCCGGGAAGCTGGAGCTGGAGAAGGTACGGGCGTACGCGGGGGCCTACCGGCGGGCGGCCGGGGCGGGGGCGGGGGAACTCGCCGCGGCGGTGCACCGGGTGTGGTGGGAACGGCTCAACGACTTCTGGATACTGCGCTGGCGCTACTGCCTGGACGACCGAAGGGCCGACCCGCAGTTCCCTGCGGTGTCGGCCCTGGCGGTCTGGTGGACGCGCGAGTACCAGGCGGTGTGCGAGGCGTTCACGGGGTGAGTGAGCCCGCCCTGTGCGGGCCACCGCACAGGGCACGGAACGCCGGTTACGGGGAGGTGCCCGCCACGTTGCCGGTCCCTGCGGACGTGCCGGTGGTGGTACCGGCGGCCTCGCCACCGGCACCGCCGTCGGCCGTACCCGTGCCGCCGGGGGTCCCGGTGCCGCCGTCGGTCGTACCGGTGCCGCCGTCGGTCGTGCCCGTACCACCGTCGGTCGTACCGGAACCTCCGTCGGTCGTGCCCGTACCTCCGTCGGTCGTGCCGCCCGTGACCGGTGTGGACGGCTCGGTCGGCGGCGGCTCGACGGGCTGGCTCGGGGTGTACGACGGGGAGTAGGAGTGCCGCGGCGGCGTGTTCTGCTGGTTGCCGGTGGAGTTCTCCGGCTGCCGACTCTGCTCGTCGCTCTGCCGGTCGCTCGGTGAGGGCGAACTCTCGGGCGACGACGACGAGCTGGACGTCTCTGTGGGCTTCTTCTTGTGCCCGCCGTCGTCGCCGCTCGCCGCGTTGACGGCCATGGCGACGCCGGCCCCGATCGCGATCAGCGCGAGTACGACGAAGAGCCACAGCTTGCCCCGGCCGCCGCCGCCCTGCTGTCCGCCCTCGTAACCACCGTCGTCCGGGTTCATCGGCGGCAGGATCGGGCCCTGCGAGGTGTCCCCGTACTGCGGGTGTCCCATCGCCATCGTGCCCCCGGCGACGCCCATGGGCGGGGTGTGTCCGCCTTCGTGCATCGCTACGGGGCCGGTGTTCCACGTACCCGTGTGGCCACCCTGCACCTGAAGCATCTGCAGGCTGTACTGGACGAGCCCGCGCATCTCCTCGGCGCTCTGGAACCGGTCGTCCGGATCCTTCGCGAGCGAGCGCATGACCAGCCCGTCCAGCTCCGGCGGAGCCGCCTCCAGCACGTCGGACGGCGGAACCGGAATGTCCTGCACATGCTGGTACACGACGGAGAGCGGCGTCTCACCCGTGAACGGGGGCCGCAGCGCCAGGAGTTCGTACAGCAGACAGCCGGTGGCATAGAGGTCGGAGCGGTGGTCGACGGCCTTGCCCAGCGCCTGCTCCGGGGAGAGGTACTGCGGCGTGCCCATGACCATGCCGGTCTGCGTCATCGTCGACTGCGCGCCGTGCAGCGCACGGGCGATGCCGAAGTCCATCACCTTGACCGCACCCGAGTCCGTGATGATCACGTTGGCGGGCTTGATGTCACGGTGCACGATGCCGTGCTGGTGCGAGTACGCGAGGGCTTCCAGCACGCCCGAGACGATGATCAACGCCTGCTCGGGCGGCGGGGCCTCGGCATTGAGCAGCAGATCGCGGATGGTGCGGCCCTCGACGAGCTCCATCACGATGTAGGGGACGGTCTGGCCGCCCACGACGTCCTCGCCGGAGTCGTACACGGCGACGATCGCGTGGTGGTTGAGGCCGGCGACCGACTGTGCCTCGCGCGTGAACCGGGCCTTGGAGACCGGGTCCTCGGCGAGATCGGAACGCAGGAGCTTGACCGCGACTGTCCGTCCCAGCCTGACGTCCTCGGCCGCGAAGACCTCCGCCATGCCGCCCCGGCCGAGCCGGTGGGTCATCCGGTAGCGCCCGTCACCGACGACGCCGCCGATGCCCCAGGAGTCGGTGCCATCCGAAACTCCGCCGCCGTTTGCTTCGGAATCGGGTGCCATCAGTCCTCGCCGTCGTATCTGTCCGCGCGTCCGCGGGTTCTCACGGTGTCTAGCTGCATTGCCACGTCACGCTACAGCCTCTGCCGGACACACCGTTTCCGAGAGGGACGGGCCATCCAACCGGCCGGCGTGCCGCGCGCGCAAATTCCATGCGCTTCCTGTAACGCTTCCGAGACGCTTCTTGTGCGTAGGGTCACGGAACGGGCACCTGGCTTGACGTGTCGTACCCCTCGGGCAGACTTGGCGCGTAATAGGGATCATCGCGTCAGTCGCGCGCCGAGGGGGAAGCAAGTCATGAGCCAGGACGGCGCACACGGCGCTCAGGGGCGCTATGCCGGCGGTTCGGTCGCCGGCGGCCGATACCAGCTGCGCGACCTGCTCGGCGAAGGCGGGATGGCATCCGTATACCTGGCGTACGACTCCGCACTGGACCGCCAGGTCGCGATCAAGACGCTGCACACGGAGCTGGGACGCGAACAGTCCTTCCGCGAGCGGTTCCGGCGCGAGGCGCAGGCCGTCGCCAAGCTGCAGCACACCAACATCGTCTCGGTCTTCGACACCGGTGAGGACGAGCTCGGCGGCGCGCTGATGCCGTACATCGTCATGGAGTACGTCGAGGGGCAGCCGCTCGGCTCGGTGCTCCAGGCGGACATCCAGAGCTACGGCGCGATGCCGGCCGACAAGGCGCTCAAGGTGACGGCCGACGTGCTGGCCGCATTGGACACCAGCCACGAGATGGGTCTGGTCCACCGCGACATCAAGCCCGGCAACGTGATGGTGACCAAACGCGGCGTCGTGAAGGTCATGGACTTCGGCATCGCCCGCGCCATGCAGTCGGGCGTCACGTCGATGACGCAGACCGGCATGGTCGTCGGCACCCCGCAGTACCTCTCCCCCGAGCAGGCCCTGGGCCGCGGGGTGGACGCGCGCTCCGACCTGTACTCGGTCGGCATCATGCTGTTCCAGCTGCTGACCGGGCGCATCCCGTTCGACGCGGACTCGCCGCTCGCCATCGCGTACGCGCATGTCCAGGAGGAGCCGGTCGCGCCCTCCGCCATCAACCGGTCGATCACCCCGGCGATGGACGCGCTCGTGGCCCGCGCGCTGAGGAAGAACCCGAACGAGCGCTTCCCCAGCGCCGCGGCGATGCAGGACGAGATCGCGCGCGTGCTGAGCGCGGGCGGGCAGACCGGCGCCCCGGCGATCGTCGCAGGTGGCGGCGCACCGTCGAACAACGGTTCGGGTGTCGGCTCGGCGGTCTTCCCGCCGGTCGACCAGTCCACCTCGGCGCCGCAGAACGTCCAGACGCCGTACCAGCCGGGCCCGTACCGGTCGGGGCCGTACGGTGCGCCGACCCCGGCCCCCACACCGGCTCCGTCGTACGGATATCCGCAGTCGGCTCCGGCGTACCAGGGCCAGGCGCCGATGTCGCCTATGTCGCCGATGCAGCAGCAGACCCCGCCGCCGTACACGGTCCAGCCCCAGACACAGACGCATGGCGGCTCCGGCGGCGGCTCCAAGCGGAACATGCCGGTGATCGTCGGCTCGATCGTGGTCGCGCTGATCGCGGTCGGCGGCCTGATCACGGTTCTCTCGCTGAAGGGGGACCCGCCTTCGGGCGGCTCCTCCGCGAACGAGTCGCCGGCCGCGAGCGAGCACAAGGATCCGGAGCGGAACCGGACGATGAAGACCGAGGACTGCACGGACGCCTTGGAGGACTCGGACGACCCGGAGAAGGTGGACGCGCCGAAGTTCCTGTACAAGGACTTCCTCTCCGCGAAGGCCTGCGCGGATGCGGCGGGCTGGACCGTCAAGAAGATCAAGGTGCCGGGGAACGCGTACGCGGAGGACCAGGTCATCGACCAGTTCCCGACCTCCGGAACGGCCGTCGACAAGACGGGCGCCCACTTCGAGCTGCGCGTCGCGACGGGCGACCCGGCCTGAGCGGGCGCACGCGCGGAGGCGCGGCTCTCCGGGGCCGGTGCGAGCCCAGGGAGAGTATGGCGAGCCCAGGGGCGCGATATGCCCAAGATGCCGGACATATCGTCACATGTGACGCTGCCCTCATGGCTCCAGGACTTCTCCCTTCACGGTCCACGAGGTGCGTGGTCGGTCTCATATTCTCGGCGGGCGCCGCGCTGGGGGCCGCCACGGTCGAGGCGCACGCCCAACAGCGCGCACCCGACGGGGCGCCCGGAGCGGTCGGCGCCTCGGTGACGCCGCCCCCGGCCGCACCAAACGCACCTTCCACCCGCCCCACGCCCGCCGGTGTCGAACCGTCAGCCGACGCTTCGGCGGCCCCCTCCACCACCCCTTCGGCCGAACCCTCGGCGATATCCACGGATGACACCTCGGCCGCCCCCGCAACCCCGGCGTCCTCCCCCTCCCCTTCTCGCCCCCCTTCCCCGTCCGCCCCCGCCGATCCGTCCGCCCCCGCCTCCGCCTCCCCCAGCGCCTCGGCCGCCGAAGGGTCGGCACCCCCCGACGCCCAGCCCCCGCTCGCCGGGCGCGAGGCCGGGGAAGGAAGACCGCGCCCCGGACGGCCGCTCGCTCCGTGGGGCCTCGCACACGCGGACAGTTCCGCCGACGGGACCGACACACGCCCTGCGGCGAGCGATCCGGGGCCGGCGCCCGGCGTGACACCGGCGGCGGACACATCCCCCGCAGCCGGTCGGCTCGCGCCCCAGGCCCTCGACGGCCCCGTCGTGCGACAGGTCCGGCACGTGTCGCTGGGTGCCGGAATCGCACTGATAGGACTGGGGCTCGGCTTCCTGGCACTCCGTATGCGCCGCTCGAACTGAGACGCCCCGCACCCTCCCCAGCAGCGCCCACACGCTCCGGCCGCGACTTGCGCCCACCAACATACTCGGTATACATACTCAGTATGTCGATCCGTCACGGGCTGCTGGCCCTGCTGGAGCGGGGACCCAGATACGGCTCCCAGCTCCGTACCGAATTCGAGTCGCGCACCGGCTCCACCTGGCCGCTCAACGTCGGCCAGGTGTACACGACACTGAGCCGGCTGGAGCGCGACGGCCTGGTCGTCCAGGACGACGAGGACGACCAGGGGCACGCCCTCTACGCCATCACCGACGACGGCCGTACCGAACTGCGGAGCTGGTTCGAGACGCCCGTCGACCGCAGCAGTCCACCGCGCGACGAGCTGGCCATCAAGCTCGCCATGGCGGTCGGCGCGCCCGGTGTGGACCTCCGCGCCGTCATCCAGTCCCAGCGCCGCCACACCGTGAAGGCGATGCAGGACTACACCCGCCTGAAGGCGCAGGCGCTCACCGATGCCCCGGCCAACCGCGACGAGGTCGCCTGGCTGCTCGTGCTCGAACAGCTGATCTTCCAGGCGGAGGCCGAGGCCCGCTGGCTGGACCACTGCGAGTCCCGGCTGGTCCGTCTCGCCGAGGCCGCCGCCACGGAGCCGGAGCCCGAGGTACGCGCGACCGGGCGCGCCCCGGCCGTCCGCACTCCTGCCCCCGCCGCCCGCCCGCGCGGCCGGCGCTGACCACACACCACCGCGCGTACGCATCCCGGCTTCCGGCACCACGACGGACCACCGCGTACGCGCCTTGTGCCGACCACGGACCGCCTCGGCGCCCCGATGTCGGCCCCACAACTCGGTCCGTCGGCCCCACAACTCGTTCCAAGGGGGAACCACCACCATGTCCTCGCGCGCCCCGTCCCGGTCCGCGTCCGGCTCACCGCCGGCCGCGGACACACCGGTGCTCGAACTCCGAGCACTCACCCGCACCCACGGCACCGGCATCGCCGAGGTGCACGCCCTGCGCGGCATCGACCTCTCCGTGCGCACCGGTGAACTGGTCGCCGTGATGGGCCCCTCCGGCTCCGGCAAGTCCACCTTGCTGACCATCGCGGGCGGTCTCGACACCGCGACCAGCGGCCAGGTCGTCATCGAGGGCCAGGACATCTCCGGCCTCGGCCGCAAGGGCGTCGCCGCCCTGCGCCGCCGCAGCATCGGCTACGTCTTCCAGGACTACAACCTGATCCCGGCGCTCACCGCCGCCGAGAACATCGCCCTGCCGCGCGAGCTCGACGGCGTCTCCGTGCGCGCGGCGCGCAAGGAGGCGCGCGCGGCGCTGGAGGAGATGAGGCTCCTGGAGATCGCCGACCGGTTCCCGGACGAGATGTCCGGCGGCCAGCAGCAGCGCGTCGCCATCGCCCGCGCGCTCGTGGGGGACCGGCGCCTCGTGCTCGCCGACGAACCGACCGGGGCGCTCGACTCGGAGACCGGCGAGGCCGTGCTCGCGCTGCTGCGCAAGCGCTGTGACCAGGGCGCGGCCGGAGTCATGGTGACGCACGAGCCGCGGTACGCGGCCTGGGCGGACCGGGTCGTCTTCCTCCGGGACGGATCGCTCGTCGACCAGACGCTCACCGCCGACGCCGACTCGCTGCTGGCCGCCGAGGGCGCCGAGTGAGCGTCTTCACGGGCTGGCGCGCCTCCCTCCGCATGGCCAGGCGCGACGCGATGCGCGCCAAGGGCCGCAGCGCACTGGTGGTCGCGATGATCGCGATACCGGTACTCGGCGTCACGGCCCTCGATGTGACGTACCGCAGCGAGAATCCGTCCATCGCCGAGAAGCTGACCAGCGAAATGGGCTCCGCCGACGCGCTGTTCAGCGACGAGATGATCGGGCCCATCGAGCAGCTCCCCGATGGGGCGGTGAGGAACATCTACATGGGCGTGGACGACGCACCGCCCGTGGAGAACGGCGACCCGCTCGACATCAGGACGATATTCCCCAAGGGCTCGCGGGCGATCAGCGTCCAGTCCGTCCCGGCGAGCGTCACCACCCGGTACGGCGTCACGAACACCGACATCGTCGAGTTCCGGACGTCGGACGCGATGGCGCGCGGCAAGATCGACCTCGTGCGCGGCGCCTACCCGCACGGCAAGGACGAGATGGCCGCCACCGAGCCGTTCCTGGAGGCGACCGGGCTGCACGTCGGCTCGACCACCACCGTGCGCAACTCCGGCCGGACGTACACCATCACCGGCGCGGTCGAGCTGCCCAGCGATCTGAAGACCGAGGCGCTCTACGCCGAGCCCGGTGCGGTCATCGCGCCGTGGCAGGACAGGGCCGACCACGACAAGAAGGTGCTTCCGCCGAACGCCGGGTCCACGGACTGGCTGGTCAAAGGCCCCGCAGGGGTGGGTGTGACCTGGCCGCACGTCCTGGAGGCCAATAAGGCGGGCGTGCTCGTCACGTCCCGGCAGGTCGCCCTCGACCCGCCGCCGGACTCCGAGGTCCCGCTGATGGCCCGGAACCCACGGTTCGCCGACGGAGGCTCCGGAGAGCTCAGCACGGCACTCGTCACCGTGATCGCCATGGCGGTCCTGGAGATCGTGCTGCTCGCCGGGCCTGCCTTCGCCGTCGGTGCACGCCGTTCCCGCCGTCAGCTCGGCCTCCTCGGCACCTGCGGCGGAGACAAACGTCATGTCAGGGCCGTGGTGCTCGGTGGCGGTCTGGTGCTCGGTGGCATCGGAGCGGTGACGGGTGTCGTGCTCGGCCTCGGACTCACCGCGGCTTTCCAGCCCATGATCGAGAACTGGGCCGGACACCGGTTCGGCTCTCTGACGATCGCGCCGCTGGAGTTGCTGGTCATCGCCGCGATCGGCCTGATCACCGGCTTGTTGGCGGCGTTCGCCCCGGCGATCGTGGCGAGCCGGCAGTCCGTGCTGGAGTCGCTGACCGGCCGCCGGGGCGTCCGTCGCTCCTCGCGCGTGCTGCCCGTCCTGGGCGCCTGCGTGCTGGCGTTCGGTGCCGCGATCGCCCTCTACGGCGGCACCAGCGGGAACGCGACACTCGTCGTCGCGGGCTCGATGGTCGCCGAACTCGGGCTGCTCGGCTGCATCCCGGTGATCGTCGGCCTCCTCGGGCGGCTCGGCCGGAGGTTGCCTCTCGGGCCCCGGATGGCGCTGCGCGACGCGGCCCGCAACCGTGGTCGTACCGCTCCCGCCGTCGCCGCGGTGATGGCGGCGGTCGCGGGTTCGGTGGCCGTCGCCACGTATACGTCCAGCCATTCCGCCGAGCTCGAGTACAACTACATCCCTTCGCTCACCAAGGGGACGATCGTCGTCTCGTCCTTCGACGAGAAGGCGGCCGAGCGCCTCCTGCCGGCACGGACGGCGGTGGAACGGAACATGGCCGTCACCAGCGGGCACGCGGACTTCCAGCGGGTCTGGGCAGGCAGTGACTGCAACCACTACGAGGAGAACCACTGCGGCTCGCTGGAACTGGTCAGGCCCACCGGCAAGGCCCACAGCTGCCCGCTCACCCGCAAGGGAGCCAAGGAACTCGCCGCGCGGCTCTCCGCCGACGAGCACAAAAAGCTGATGCGGTCCCCCGCCTGCCTCACCGACGTGATGGCGTCGGGTCTCTTCAGCACCGATGAGAGCAACATCGTCGTCGCGGACGCGGCCCTGCTCGACACGTACGTGAAGCTCGACGACCCCGCGGCCGCCAAGGCGCTGGCAGCGGGCACCCCGGTGCTGCTCAACCCGGTGTACGCGGAGAACGGCGAGGTGACCGTCAAGGCGGTCCACCAGTACAGCGAGAAGGACAAGACGTACGGGAAGCAGCATCCGGGCAAGGCGCGGACCACCGTGGACAAGCTGAAGGTGTACGTGGCTCCCGCGAAGTACGCGTCCACCCCCGGAATCCGCATGATCCTTCCGGAGCGGACCGCGGAGCGGCTCGGCCTGCACACCAGGGCGGCCGGAAGCGCGTATGCCGTCGCCCATGCCCCGACGAACGCCGAGGACCAGCGCGTCTCCGATGCCATCGAGCAGGCCGGCGGCGGCATCTGGGTGCAGTCCGAATACGGCCTCGGCCAGCAGGACAACACCGTACTGCTGATCCTGTCCCTGTTCGCCGGCGTGGTGACGCTGGGCGCGGCCGCGATCACGACGGGCCTCGCCAAGGCGGACGCGGAGGCCGATCTCAACACCCTCAGCGCGGTGGGCGCGCCTCCGGGCGTCCGGCGGAAGCTGTCCGGCTTCCAGTGCCTGGTGGTGGCGCTCACAGGTGTGGTGCTCGGCACACTGGCCGGCCTGGTGCCCGCGGTGGCGCTGCGCCTCGTCGACCTGCGGGAAGCCCTGAAGGCGATGCGGATCGACCCCACACAGTCGGCGTACACGCCGATCGTGCTGCCCTGGGCGACCATCGGTCTGCTCGTCGTGTGCGTTCCGCTGCTGGCCGGGGTGCTCGCGGCGGCGTTCACACGGTCGCGCGTGGTGGTGGCACGGCGGGCCGGATGAGCGCGCGGGTGGTGCGGTGAGTGGCCTGACCGGCTGATTCGGTGCCCCTGCGCACGGTGGATCAAGCGTTTGCGGGGGCACCACCGTGTTGTACGGCAGGTGTGCGAGACAATGACGCCATGGAGATGCCGAGGAATGAACGGTCGCAGGAGCACCCTCAAGTCCTGGTGGTGGGGCAGGACGGCATGGCGATCGGCGGCGGTGGCACTGACGACGAATCGCGTGAGGTCCCGGTGACGGAGATGGTCGAACAGCCCGCGAAGGTCATGCGCATCGGCAGCATGATCAAGCAGCTCCTGGAGGAGGTCAGGGCGGCTCCTCTCGACGAAGCGAGCCGGGTCAGGCTCAAGGAGATCCACGCGAGTTCCGTGAAGGAGCTGGAGGACGGCCTCGCGCCGGAACTGGTGGAGGAGCTGGAGCGGCTCTCCCTGCCGTTCACCGAGGAGTCGGTGCCGTCCGAGGCGGAACTCCGGATCGCGCAGGCCCAGTTGGTGGGCTGGCTGGAGGGCCTCTTCCACGGCATCCAGACGGCGTTGTTCGCCCAGCAGATGGCGGCGCGGGCACAGCTGGAGCAGATGCGGCGCGCCCTTCCGCCGGGGAGCGGTCACGAGGACGAGGACGGCAGCGGGGACCAGCACGGGGCCATCAGGACCGGCCCGTATCTCTAGCCAGTCCGTACGTCGCAAGGCGGAGGAGGGAGCCATGGCGGCGCCATGGCGACCGACGACAACGCGGCGAGGCGCGGCACCGGGGCACGCGAGCCCGGCATGATCCGACGAGAGGCCCTGGGCCCGGCGCACATGGTCGACGACCTGTGCACCGGGCCTTTTCCCGCACGATGCGGGAGGCACGGGCGGGGATGTGGCGTGGAGCGTGTGGCTCGGGGGTGTGGAGCGGGGAGGCGGCGCGTCAGCCCGCGGGGGTCTGCAGAAGCACCTTTCCGATGTGCGCGCTGGACTCCAGCACCCGGTGGGCCTCGGCGGCGTCGGCCATCGGCAGCGTACGGTCCACGATCGGCCGGACCACGCCGTCGGCGATCAATGGCCAGACGTGCTCGCGCACGGCGGCAACGATGGCGGCCTTCTCGACGAGCGGGCGACCGCGCAGCGAGGTCGCGGTGATGGCGGCCCGCTTGTTCAGCAGGGCGCTCAGATTCAGCTCGCCCTTGGCGCCGCCCTGGAGGCCGATGATGGCCAGCCGGCCGTTGACGGCGAGCGCCTTCACGTTCCGGTCCAGGTACTTCGCGCCGACGATGTCGAGGATGACATCCGCGCCGACCCCGTCCGTCGCCTTGCGCAGCTCCTCGACGAAGTCCTGTTCCCGGTAGTCGATCAGGATGTCGGCGCCGAGTTCCGCGCAGCGCTCCAGCTTCATCGGGCCACCGGCGGTCACCGCGACCTGTGCGCCCACGGCCTTGGCGAGCTGGATCGCCATGGTGCCGATGCCGCTGGACCCCCCGTGCACCAACAGGGTCTCGCCGGGGCGAAGGTGAGCCACCATGAACACGTTCGACCAGACGGTGGCCGTCACCTCGGGCAGCGCGGCGGCCGAGGCCAGGCCGACACCGGCAGGTACGGGCAACAGCTGTCCGGCGGGTACGGCGACCTTCTCCGCGTAACCGCCACCGGCGAGCAGCGCACACACCTCGTCGCCGACCGACCAGCCGGTGACACCGGGCCCGACCGCCGAGATGTGGCCCGCGCACTCCAGGCCCGGGTACGGGGACGCGCCGGGCGGCGGGTTGTAGAAACCCTGCCGCTGCAGCACGTCGGCGCGGTTGACCGCGCTGGACACGACATCGATGAGGACCTCGCCCTCGCCGGCTACCGGATCGGGCACCTCGGCCCACACGAGCGCCTCGGGGCCACCGGGTTCGGGGATCGTGATCGCATACATGGCGGCGAGGCTACTCCGTGACGCGGGCCGGACGACGGTGTCACGGCGGTGGGCCAGGAGGCAGCGGCGGGCCGGGCGGCCGGCGCTGACCGGCGGCTGGCCGGGCGGCCGTGGCTGGAACGGCCATGACCGGGGCGTCTGGGCGTCGGGACGCCGGGACGCCGGGAGCCCCCTTCATGGAGGCCCGCGCCGACGGAGGCGATCCACTCCGGAGCGACACCGCTACGGGAGCGGGCCCCCCGTGACCGGGTTGCTCACCGGCGGCTCGTTCGAGGCGCGCACGATGGTGATCAAACGGTCCGTCAACTGCAGTGGGCTGGCCGCCGGGTCGTCGTAGCCGATCAGCCGATGCCCCCGCAGCACGCTGACCACGAGATCGCCGGTCTCCCGGACGTTCTTGCCCACCTCGGCCTTTATCACCGGCCGCTCGACGAGATCGAGACCGCTGCCCTGCTGGATCAGGTCCTCCATCACCGTGCCCGCGCTGGGGCTGAGAACGGAGAGGCCGAGCAGTCGGCCCGCCGCGCTGGCGCTGGTGATCACGGCGTCCGCGCCGGACTGCCGCAGCAATGGAGCGTTCTCCTCCTCGCGCACCGCGGCGACGATCTTCGCGCCGCGGTTGAGCTGTCGCGCCGTCAGAGCCACCAGCACCGCCGTGTCATCGCGCTGAGTGGCGATGATGATCTGCCGTGCCTTCTGGAGCTCGGCCCGCAACAGCACCTCGCTGCGGGTCGCATCGCCGACCACTCCCACGAACCCCTCGGCGTTGGCGATCTCGATCACCTTGGTCGCCGGGTCGACGATGACGATCTGTTCCTTCTTCAGGCCGGTGGCGCGCAGGGTTTGGATGGCCGAACGTCCCTTCGTGCCGAAGCCGACGACAACGGTGTGGTCACGCAAGTTGGTTCTCCAACGCTTCAGCCGAAAGTCCTCGCGGGTCCGTTCCGTAAGGACCTCAAGAGTGGTGCCGACCAGGATGATCAGGAAGAGCACCCGCAGCGGTGTGATGAGCAGCACATTGGTGAGCCTGGCGACATCCCCGTACGGGGTGATGTCGCCGTAGCCGGTGGTGGAGAGGGTGACCGTCGCGTAGTACACCGCGTCCAGCAGGTCGACGTTGTTGTCTGCGGCGTCGTGATATCCGCCGCGGTCGAGCCAGACGATCAGCACGGTGACGGCGAGCACCATCAAGGCCATCAACAGTCGCTTGGCCACCTGACGCGCCGGCCCGTCGACGACCCTGCGCGGGAGCAGCACCCGCGTGGGCGCGACGTACTCGTCGGCACGCCTGGCCATCGCGTCGTGACCGGGAAGTTTCACGTGAAACACCCTTCCGTCCACGGCGTCGCCGAGGCCCACGGTAGGTCGAGGATCTCCACCTCGGTGCCGGACCGTACCCCGCCGGGTGGCACGACGGCCAGCCCGTCCGCCGCAGCAACCCCCCGGAGCATCGCCGGACCGTTGTAATGCAGCGGCACGACATGCTCGGCGCCGCTGCCGCTTCCCATGCTGCCGAAGCCGCCGACGCCGGCACCCGCCCTGCCCGCTCGGTGGACGACGGGCACCAGACGGGTGTCGTGCGGATGCCCGTGCACCTCGTCGCGCACGACGACCCGGTGCGATGTCTCCAGTGCCCGTCCCGTCAGCCCACGGAGCAGCGGTTCGGCAAGCGTGAGGAGCCCGGATACGGCGGCCAGGGGGTTGCCGGGCAGCCCGACGAGATACGGGCCCGCGTCGGAGTCCTTCGTCCTGAGTCGGGCCAGCAGCATCGGATGGCCGGGGCGGACGGCAACTCCGTCGACCAGCAACTCGGCTCCGATCTCGGCAAGGACCGGGTGGACGTGGTCGACAGGTCCCGATGCCGTGCCGCCGGTGGTGATGAACAGATCGGCACCGGACGTGGTGAGAGCCCGCCGGAGGGCGTTCACGTCGTCGCCGAGGCGCCGCGGCGCGGAGACCTCGGCGCCCAGCGCGGACAGCCAGGGGCCGATCATCGGGCCGAGCGCGTCACGGATCAGCCCGTCGTGCGGCAGGCCGCTGGTCAGCAGTTCGTCACCGAGGACGAGGACCTCGACACGAGGGCGGGTGACAGCGAGCAACTCGTCGTACCCGGCAGCGGCGGCCAGACCGAGGACAGCGGGCGTCACCAGGGTTCCGGCGGGAAGGAGTTGATCTCCAGAACGGCATTCCTGGCCACGAGGCCTGATGTCCTGCCCGGGGAGCACCTGGTCTTTCGCGTGAAGCAGCCCTTTGGCCTCGTCCACGTGAGCGTGTTCGCTGCGGATCACGGCGTTGGCGTCCGCCGGGATGCGCGCGCCGGTGGCGATCCGTACGGCATCCCCGTCGGGGAGTACGGCGGGGGCGCCGTGTCCGGCGAGGATGCCGAGACCCTGGCTGGGGCGCGAGCCGGCACTCGCGTCCCGGGCTCCCTCCTTGCCCCGGACTTCCGCCCTGTCGTCGGCCCCCTCTCTGTTCCCGGCTCCCTCTTTGCCCCCGGGTTCGTCGAACTCGCGGATGGTCCACGGCCCCGGCCCGGTGACGACCCAGCCATCCATGGCGGAGGTGTCGAAGGACGGCAGGTCGGTGAGTGCCACGAGCGGCTCGGCCAGTACGCGTCCGACTGCCTGATCGAGGGGGATCCGCCGGGCGTGGACGGGGACGTCGCGGCCCGAACGTGCGGCCAGGGCGCGGGCCGTTTGCCAGGGCGTCGCCGGGCTGTGCCGCTCACGTCCGCCGGGCCGGTCGGCGCTCTGGTCCGGGGGCGGGACCGCAGCTGCGTCCGCACCCTCCTCAGCGGGCCGGGGCGGGTTCATGAAATGCGGCCGACCCGGTGCGCGGGATCGATCCGGGGAACACGGCTGCTCCGACGATCGGGAGTCCGCGCGGTGGGGCTCGTCCGCCGGCCGAGGCCGGCCGGCGAGGTGGGACTGAACCGCAGAGTGAGATCGCCCTGTGGACCAGGCCTCGCCCGGCGACCGGCGCACGACCAGAGCGAGCGCCTGCTCAACGGCCCGTTCCTCCTCGGCAGCCCGCAATTCCTCCGGGGTCGGTCCCCGATCCGCCGACGAAGAACGTCCGCCTCCTGAGGGCGAGCCGACCACCGAGGACGAACCGCCCGCCGTACCCGCGGCCAGAAACCGGTCGCCCTCCGAAGACACCGCACCCGCCGGAGACACCCCGACCGCCGGAGACACCCCGACCGCCGGAGACCCTCCGCCCGCCGAGGAGAGAGCGGCCTGCGGGAACGAACCGCCGCCCGTCGAGAACGGATCGGCCGCCAGAGAACTGTCGCCGGACTCCGATCCACGATCGGCCGAAGCCGGACGGTCGCGGACAGGGGGCCCGACACCCGCCGAAGCCCCGACGCCCGCCGAGGGACCGGCGCCCATCGAGGGACCGGCGCCCATCGACGCGACGTCGGCGGCAGGAGGCAGGTCGGATCTGCTGTCGTCGGCCGTCATTGCGTCTCGTTCTCGTCCGCCCACCGAAGGGCGAGCGCGGCGGCCCTGCGAGCGGCCTCGGCAACCGCCGCCGGGCCGTCACCGTCGCTGCTCGCCTTCGCTGCCGCGTAGCCGACCAGGAAGGTCGTCAGGGGCGCGGCGGGCCGGGCGACGCCGTGAGCGGCGTCACGGGCCAGATCGAGCAGGACGTCGGTGTCGACGTCGAGTTCGATGCCCAGTTCGCTCTTGACTGCGGTGATCCATTCATCCAGCACGGTTCCATGCTCTCTGATGCGGGCACGGGCCGACGCAATGTCCTGCCAGGTGTCGCAGTCGAAGGAGGCGAGAGGGCCGGCCTCCACCCGGGCGAGATCGAGCTCATTCGTCAGCAACCGCAGGGGAAGCCCGGACAGACTGCCGTGCTCGGCGGCGAGCAGGGCGAGCTCGCGGCGCAGCGGTTCGGCACGGTAGACGGCGACGAGAGGCTGATCGCGACCGTCCTGATCGGTGCACAGGGCCCCGTCGCGCTGTCCTTCACCGGCGGCGGCCAACAGAGCTCCGACAGTGCCCTTCCCCAGGAACGGCAGATCGGCCGAGAGGACGAGGACCCGCTCCGCGGTGGTACGTCGAACCCCGACGTCGAGCGCAGCCAGTGGGCCGCCACCCTGCGGTTCTTCGCGCGTCCAGATCACTGTGCGCACAGTGGGCCGCCGCCCACCCACCACCACGGTGGCCGAGGCATCGGCGCAGGCCGCGAGCACACGGTCGAGCAGCGCACGGCCACCGACCAGGATCCCCGGCTTGTCGGCGCCGCCGAGCCGCTTGGCAGCTCCTCCGGCCAGAACGATGGCGTCATACGCGGTCATGCATCCGAGTATGCGGGCCGCGGCCTCCCGTCGATCCGCCCCGTCCGCAATCCGGCGGATCGACGAGGGGGAGAACGAGAGCCCGCGGCCGATCCGGCCTACAACGTGCGCAGCAGCAACGCCGGTTGCTCCACGCAGTCGGCCACGTAGCGCAGGAACCCGCCCGCCGTCCCGCCGTCGCAGACCCGATGGTCGAAGGTCAGCGAGAGCTGGACGACCTGGCGTACGGCCAGCTCGCCCCCGTGCACCCACGGCTTGGGAACGATCCGGCCGACGCCCAGCATGGCCGCCTCCGGGTGGTTGATGATCGGGGTCGAACCGTCGACCCCGAACACCCCGTAGTTGTTCAGCGTGAACGTGCCGCCGGTCAGCTCCGCCGGGGTCAGCCTGCCGTTCCGGGCCGCCTCGGTGAGCCGGGCGATCTCGGCACCGATCGAGTCGACGTTCCCGGCGTGCGCATCCCGGACGACCGGGACGACCAGGCCCCTCTCGGTCTGGGCCGCGAACCCGAGATGGACCTCCGGCAGCCGTACGACCTCCCGCGCCTCCGCGTCCACCGTGGAGTTGAGCTCGGGGAAGCGGGCCAGCGCGGCGACGCAGATACGCGCCAGCAGGGCGAGCACCGACACCTTGGGGCCGGCGGCCGGACCACCGGCGCTGTTCATCGCGGATCTGGCGGCCATCAGCTCGGTGGCGTCGGCGTCGACCCAGCACGTGGCATCGGGGATCTCCCGCCGGCTGCGCGCCAACTTGTCGGCCACCGCGCCGCGTACACCACGCAACGGGATCCGCTCCACGGCCGGGCCGGCCGCCCCCCGCGCCGGCGGGGGCCGCAACGACGGTTCCGAAACCGTCCCCGGCATCGATCCCGGCTCCGGCACGGGAACCGGGACCGGGACCGTGGTCGGAAGAGGAGTCGCCCTCTGTTCGTCCTTTGCCCTGATCGCGGATTCAACGTCGGCCCGCAGGATCAGCCCGTCGGGCCCGGACCCCGCCAGTTGCCGCAGGTCGAGGTCGTGCTGCCGCGCCAGCTTCCGTACCAGCGGGGAAACCACGGCCACCGGCCCCCGCACCGGGTCCGCGTCCGGCACAGATGCGGAACTCGCGGCCTCAGCCGTCGCATGTGAGGCAGCAGGCGCCCCCATCGCCTCGGGGCGAACCCGCCGACGGCGCGCCAACGGTGCGCCCGTCCCGTACCCGACCAGCACATTCCCGGACGACTCCGCCCCACCCGAGCCGAATCCCGGCCCCGCAGCCGACGCCACCACCGCGGTCCCGGCCCCCGAACCCGAGCCCGCGCCCGTCCCCGCGCCCGCCGATCCCCCGGACCCCGAGGCTCCCTCAGACCCCACGGCTCCCTCGGTCCCCACCGCCACCGTCAGCAGCGGCGCCCCGACCGGAAGCTCCACGCCCTCCTCGCCGAACCGCGCGGTCACCACGCCCCCGTACGGGCACGGCACCTCCACCATCGCCTTGGCCGTCTCCACCTCGACGACCGGCTGGTCGATGGCGACGACATCGCCGACCTCCACCAGCCAGCGCACGATCTCCGCCTCGGTCAGCCCCTCGCCGAGGTCCGGCAGCTTGAATTCGAGTACCTGAGGCATCAGTTCTCCGCCTCCCACTGCAAGCGGGCCACCGCGTCGAGCACCCGGTCCACGCCCGGCAGATGGTGCCGCTCCTGCATCGGCGGCGGATACGGAATGTCGAACCCGGTGACCCGTAGCACCGGCGCCTCCAGATGGTGGAAGCAACGCTCGGTGATCCGGGCCGCGATCTCGCCGCCCGGACCGCCGAAACCGGAGGACTCATGGACGACCACTGCACGCCCCGTACGCCGCACGGAAGCGGCCACGGTCTCGTCGTCGAACGGCACCAGTGAGCGCAGATCTACGACTTCGAGATCCCAGCCCTCTTCGACGGCCGCTTCCGCGGCCTCCATACAGACCGGCAGCGACGGCCCGTATGTGATCAGCGTCGCGCTGCGCCCGGGTCGACGGACGACGGCGCGTCCGATCGGTTCCACCATCACCGGAGCCTCGGGCGACCAGTTGGCCTTCGACCAGTAGAGCCGTTTCGGCTCCAGGAAGACCACCGGGTCGTCGGAGGCGATCGAGGCCCTCAGCAGCCCGTACGCGTCCTCGACGGTGGCGGGCGTGACGACCTGGAGGCCGGGCGTCGCCATGTAGTACGCCTCCGAGGAGTCGCTGTGGTGCTCGACCCCGCCGATCCCGCCGCCGTACGGCACCCGCACCGTGATCGGCAACGGCATGGCACCGGCCGTCCGGTTCCGCATCTTGGCCACATGGCTCATGAGCTGCTCGAACGCGGGATAGGCGAAGGCGTCGAACTGCATCTCCACCACGGGCCTCAGCCCGTACATCGCCATGCCGACAGCCGTGCCGAGAATGCCCGCCTCGGCCAGCGGGGTGTCCGTGCAACGGTCCTCGCCGAATTCCTTCGCCAGGCCGTCGGTGATCCGGAAGACGCCACCGAGTGTGCCGACATCCTCGCCGAGGACGTGCACCGTCGGATCCTCGGCCATCGAGTCGCGCAGCGCTCGCCCGAGCGCCTGCGCCATGGTGGCGGGTTTGGCCTTCGCCGTACGCTCTCCGGCCGGCGCCGCTGCGGTGGTCATCGCCCTTCCTCCACGTCGTTGTGGCCGTGCTGGTCCTGCTCGGCGTCCAGCTCCACACGCAACCGCGCTGCCTGCTCCCGGAGTTGCGTGGTCTGTTCCGCGTAGACATGGGCGAAGAGATCCATCGGGTCGAGCACCGGATCGGCGTTCATCCGCTCGCGCAGAGCCGCCGCCATCCGCTCCGCGGCCACGCGCGCCTCCTCGATCCCGTCGTCGCCGAGCAGCCCCCGCCCGGTCAGCTCCCGCTCCAGGAGCTGGATCGGATCGTGCGCACGCCATGCCTCCACTTCGCTCTCGACGCGGTACCGAGTGGCGTCGTCGGCGTTCGTATGGGCGTCCATGCGGTACGTCACCGCCTCGACGAGCGTCGGACCGACACCGCTCCGGGCCCGCGCGACCGCCTCGCCGAGGACCTGGTGCACGGCGGCCGCGTCGTTGCCGTCCACCAGCCGGCCCGGCATCCCGTACCCCACGGCCTTGTGCGCGAGGGACGGCGCGGCGGTCTGCTTCGCCAGCGGTACGGAGATCGCGAAACCGTTGTTCTGTACGAGGAAGACGACCGGGGCTCGCCAGACAGCCGCGAAATTCAGCGCCTCGTGGAAATCGCCCTCACTGGTCCCGCCGTCACCGACCATGGCCAGCGCCACCACGTCGTCGCCCTTCAGACGCGCCGCGTGCGCCAGGCCCACGGCGTGCGGCAGCTGGGTGGCGAGGGGCGTGCACAGTGGTGCGATGCGGTGCTCGCGCGGGTCGTAACCGGTGTGCCGGTCACCGCGCAGCAGGGTCAGGGCCTCGACCGGGTCCAGGCCGCGCGCCACGGCCGCCAGCGTGTCGCGATAGCTGGGAAAGAGCCAGTCCCGCTCCTCCAGCACCAGGGCGGCCGCTATCTCGCAGGCCTCCTGCCCCGTGCTCGACGGGTAGACGGCGAGTCGGCCCTGCTTGGTGAGAGCGGTCGCCTGTGCGTTGTACCGCCGGCCGCGGACCAGCTCCGCGTAGAGCCGCAGCAGCAGTTCGGGATCGGCATCGGCCGCGGCGTCCGTGCCGAGCACACGGTACGGCTCGGGGTCCGGGAGCAGCGGCGCGGGATCCGTGAGCGGCTTCCAGGCCGGGGGCGGCGTGGGCCGGTAAGCAGCCGCGCCGGGCAGCTCTTGGACCGTCATGACAAGCACCTCCTGCATCGAGGGTTTCGAGCGGCTTCTGGCGACATCGGGGGTCGTCCGATGTCGAGGGTGTCGAAATACATCGAAATGTCGAGCGCTGTCCGAGGCACGGATGTGGCGTGCCTCACCTACCGATTGTTCGGTCGCGAGCGCATTTTGGCTACAGGCGCCTTCAGCCTGTGGACAAACGGTTCTCCACAGCCTGGGATAGGGACAGGTCGTCCAGGACAGGGAGGCGCGGGCACATGTCAGCTGAACAAATGGCCGATGGGGGCGAGGGCTCCGGCCAGGTTCCGCCCGCGCGCCCGCTCGACGCCATCGACCGCGACATCCTGCGGCTGCTCCAGACGGACGGCCGCGCCTCGATACGCTCCGTGGCCGATCGTGTCCATGTGTCCCGGGCCAACGCGTACGCCCGGATCAACCGGCTCGTCGAGGACGGCGTGATCCGCGGTTTCAGCGCGCGGGTGAACCATGAACGGGCGGGGCAGGGCGCCTCCGCGTACATCACGCTCAAGATCGTCCAGAATTCCTGGCGTACTGTTCGCGAGCAGCTCCAAGCGCTGCCGGGGGCCACTCACATCGCGCTCGTCAGCGGCGACTTCGACGTCCTGCTGCTGGTGCACACTCCGGACAACCGGTCACTGCGCGAGCTGGTCCTGACCAGGATCCAGGCCATCCCTGAGGTCCTCTCCACCCGCACACTTCTGGTGTTCGAGGAGACGGACCTTGCCCCGGGCCCGGACCGGCCCACCGAGCTCACGTGACGGAAACCGGAATCCGAACCAGGAGCACAACTCGCTCCGCCACGGGGCTCGTTCACGCGCGCAACCCGCTCACGCACGGAATCCCTTCGGAAGCCGTGCCGACGGACAGGAATCCGGGCTAACGCAACAAAGCGGTCACGCTGCAGGACGGCGGCCCGACCCTCTCCCGACGACAACGGTTCAGCGGCTGGACCGCATCCCGTCGAAGGCGACCCGGACGAGCGTGTCGGCCAGCCGCTCCCCGTCGGCACCACCGTCCGGTTGCGGGCGGTACCACTCCACCAGCGAGTTGACCATTCCGAAGAGCAGCCGTGTCACCAGCCGTATGTCCACGTCGGAGCGGAGATCGCCGTCCGCGACCGCCGCTCTCAGCAGATCGGTCACCCGATGGTCGAACTCGCGGCGGCGCTCCATGGCCCAGCGCTCGGTCTTCGTGTTTCCCCGTACGCGCAGCAGCAGCGTGACGTAGGGCAGTTCGGCTATGAGCACATCGACGGTACGCCGGGTGACGTACTCGACCTGCTCGATCGCACGTCCCTGCGTCGCCCCCGGCTCGTCGAGAATCCCGAAGAGCCCGTCCAGCGCCCGGCTCACCGCACGGCGCAGCAGTTCCTCCTTGCCCGCGACATGGTGGTAGATGGACGACTTGGAGATGCCCGCCGCCTTGGAGAGATGCTCCATGGACGTGCCGTCGTAGCCGCGCTCGTTGAAGACACGGACGGCGACGGTGAGCAGAGTCTCCGGGGTGTACGTGTCCCGCTTGGCCGTGGTCATGTCCGCGATCCTCCCCTACGAGTTGTCCACAGGTTTGGCGGGCCCCCTTGTCCCGACCGATCGTTCGGTTACTCTAACTCTGTCCGCCCGTCCCTGCCCAGCTCGATGAGGAGTTGGTCCGTCATGGCCGCCGAGCTCTCCCCGCACCTGCTGTCCGAGAAGCACCGCCCCACGCTCGACCAGGCCCTCGACGCGATCCGTACGCGCGCCTACTGGTCCCCGCACCCCGAGCATCCGAAGGCGTACGGCGAGGGCGGTGCCCCCGGCAGCCTGAGCGCCGCCGAGGGCAAGGCCGCCTTCGACGCCGTGCTGCACACCCGGCTCGACCTCGGCCAGCCGGGCACCGACGGCTGGACGGGCAAAGAGATCTCTCCGTACGGGCCCGAGCTGGGCGTCGAGTATCCGCATGCCGACCTGGACGTCCTGCTTCCCGCGATGCGTACGGGCATGGCCGCCTGGCGTGCCGCGGGCCCCGAGACCAGGGCCCTGGTCTGCCTGGAGATCCTCGCGCGCATCAGCGCCCGGACTCATGAGTTCGGCCACGCGGTGATGCACACCAGCGGCCAGGCCTTCATGATGGCGTTCCAGGCGGGCGGCCCACACGCCCAGGACCGGGGCCTGGAAGCGGTGGCGTACGCGTACGAGGAGCAGATCCGCACCCCGCGGAGCGCCGACTGGTCCAAGCCCCAGGGCAAGCGCGATCCGCTCCGGCTGCACAAGTCGTTCGTCGCGGCACCCCGTGGCATCTCGCTCCTGGTCGGCTGCAACACGTTCCCCACGTGGAACGGCTATCCCGGGCTCTTCGCCTCCCTGGCCACCGGCAATCCCGTCCTGGTCAAGCCGCATCCGCGCGCCGTGCTCCCGCTGGCGCTCACGGTGCAGCTGGCGCGCGAGGTGCTCGCCGAGGCGGGCTTCGACGCCAACTTGGTCGCTCTGGCCACCGAACGACCGGGTGAGGGCATCGCGAAGACCCTGGCGGTCCGCCCCGAGATCAAGATCATCGACTACACCGGATCCACCGCCTTCGGCGACTGGCTGGAGGCCAACGCCCGCCAGGCCCAGGTCTACACGGAGAAGTCCGGAGTCAACACGATCGTCCTCGACTCCACCGACAACTACCAGGGGATGCTCGCCAACCTCGCGTTCTCCCTCTCTCTGTACAGCGGCCAGATGTGCACGACCCCACAGAATCTGCTGATTCCCCGGGACGGCATCACCACCGATGCCGGCGACAAGACGTACGACGAGGTCGTCGACGACATCGCGGTCGCGGTCAGCGGACTGCTGGGCGACGACTCCCGGGCGAACGCGCTGCTCGGCGCCCTGGTCAACCCCGATGTGAAAGCCCGTCTGGACGCGGCCGCGGAGCTGGGGAAGGTCGCCCTGCCCTCCCGCGAGGTGGCCAACCCGGAATTCCCCGACGCCGTGGTCCGCACCCCTGTCGTCGTCAAACTGGACGGCGCCAAGCCGGACGACGAGGAGCACTACCTGTCGGAGTGCTTCGGGCCGGTCTCCTTCGCGGTGGCGGTCGACTCGACCGCCGACGCCGTGGAACTGCTCCGCCGCACGATTCGCGACAAGGGTGCGATGACGGTGGGCGCGTACACCACCTCACCGGAGGTGGAGCGCGCGGTGGAGGACGTCTGCCTGGACGAGTCGGCCCAGCTCTCGCTGAATCTGACCGGTGGGGTGTACGTCAACCAGACTGCGGCGTTCTCCGACTTCCACGGTTCGGGGGGCAACCCGGCTGCGAACGCGGCCCTGTGCGACGGGGCCTTTGTATCAAACCGTTTCCGTATGGTGGAAGTCCGTCGCCAGGCGTAGTCCTCGTTCCGAGCCATCGGCCCGCCCCCTCCCTGCCCCGCCCGGACGTCCACGCCCTCCGGCCGGAGTGGGGCCTCGCCCGGAGGTCCCTCGCCCATATGAAAAGGGCGGGTGGAGGGGGCGGGTGGAGGGGACAGCGGGCAACCGGATGCCCCGTCCGTGCACGTGCCCGTACGTCGCCCCGTACCCGTACCGCGCCGGCTGCCTGCGTCAGACCTCTGGATTCCGTCCATCCCCCGGAATCTCCGCATACCTCTGCACCCACGCGTGCATGGCGATCGCGGCCGCGGCCCCCGCATTGATCGACCGCGTCGACCCGAACTGCGCGATGGAGCACACCATGGCCGCGTGCTTGCGGGCCTCGTCGGTCAGTCCGGGCCCTTCCTGCCCGAAGAGCAGCACACACCGCCGCGGCAGCTCGGTCCGCTCCAGCGGCACCGCCCCCGGCAGATTGTCGATCCCGATGATCGGCAGCGCCTCCGCCGCCGCCCACGTCGTCAGCGACTCCGTGTCGGGGTGGTGCCGCACATGCTGGTACCGGTCGGTGACCATCGCACCGCGCCGGTTCCAGCGCCGCCGCCCCACAATGTGGATCTCCTTGGCGAGGAAGGCGTTCGCGGTGCGCACCACGGAGCCGATATTGAAGTCGTGGCCCCAGTTCTCGACCGCCACGTGGAAGTCATGCCGCCGTAGGTCCAGATCGGCGACGATCGCCTCCCGCGTCCAGTACCGGTAGGCGTCACCCACATTGCGCCGGTCACCGTGGGCAAGCAGTTCGGGGTCGTACCGCTCGTCCGCGGGCCAGGGGAGCGGGTGCGGCCCGACGCCGATCTCCGTCCCGAATCCGTCGTCGTACTGCATCGGTTCCGCGGACTGACCAGGATCTGCCGTCGGAACGGATGTGCCGGACGGTTCCCACCCCGCGGATTCCCCGGTCGACGCTCTCCCGCCGGGGCCGCCGATGCCACCAGTGCTGCTGCCGCTCTCACTACTCACCCGACGAGCGTATGGCCCCCGTCGCCGCTGTGCTGCGGGGCCTCCTCGTCATCGACGGCCCGCCGCGGCCCAGGCACCTTGCCCTGGCGCGAGAACAGCAGCTCCCGTCCGAGCGTCACCCGGCCGCCGAGCCACACGAGGAAGACGGTCGGCAGGAAGACGGCGTCGGCGGCGATCATCGCCATCGAGAAGAAGGGCAGCCCGAGCAGCAGGGCGATTCCGGCGTGCTCGCACATCATGACGACGAGCAGGACGTTCTTGACCCGCCGGTTGAACAGCGTGAAGGGGAAGGCGACCTGCACGACGACCGTGCCGTACGTCAGCAGCATCACCATCACACCGTTGGAAGCGAGGATGTCGGACAGCGCGGGCCAGGGCGTGAAGTAGTCGAGCTTGAGCGGGTAGTACAGCGCCGTGCCGTCCTGCCACCGCGACCCCTGGATCTTGTACCAACCCGCCGTCGCATAGATCAGACAGACCTCGGCCATGATCACGACGAGGGTCGCGTTGTGGGCGAGGTTGGCGATGACGTCGAGCAGAGTGCGCGCCTCGCTGTGCGGCGCGCGGCGGTTCACGGCCCACCAGACGCCCTGGCCGACCCAGAGGACCCAGAAGAGAACCGGCAGCCACCAGGTGCCGCCGAGGCCGTCCGTCACGGTGGCCACGATCAGGACCAGGCCCAGCAGTCCCCAGAGAACCGGACCGGCCACGTTCCCCCGCACCGAGCGCCGAGGATCATCGGCGTCCACTGCCGCTTCCGCGTCCTCACCCGCTTCTGCTGCGCCATCCGTCTCCGCCGCACGGGCTGCACGAGCCGCGCGCCGGGCGTCCAACGACCAGACCTGTGCGCAGCGCGTCAGCACGAGGTAGATCGCCATCAGATGGATGACGTTGTCGCCGCCGTCACCCATGAAGATGCTGCGGTTCTGGAGGGAGAGCACACCGACCATGAACAGGACCGACGTGGCACGGGTGTGCCAGCCGACCATCAGCAGCGCGGCGGAGAGCAGTGCCACCGCGTACACGATCTCGAACCAGACCGCACTGTCCGACCACATGAGCGTGGTGAAGGCTTGATTGCCCGATATGAGCTGCTTCGCCATGTCCCAGCCCCATGGGCCGTCGGGGCCGTACATCACGTGGCGATGCGGCACTTCACGCAGCAGGAACAGCAGATAAGTGGCGGAGAATCCGATCCGGATGACGGCGCTCTGGTACGGGCCGAGAGCCGAGGAGGTGATGCGCTGGATGCCGCGGGCGAGCTTGCGATCGAAGGCGAACGTACTCATTTGCCCGCCCCCTCGGCGTTCTCGGGAAGGTCGGCGGGGGTTACGGTCCACCAGGGCAGCACTCGGTAGGACGGCTTCGTGCTGATCTTCTCCTCGCTCCAGCCGGGCGCCCCGACCGACCGCGTCTCGGAACGGATCTGGATACGCTCGACGGTGCCCCCGTAGTCGTGCTTGCCCAGGCGCGCCATCACTATTCGGCGGAGGTAGCGCTCGGACAGCTCACCACGCAGACCGTTCGCCCGGTTCTCGTTGTCGTGGGAGCCGATGTAGAAGTCCCAACCGCGACGCAGCTCGTTCTGGTGGATGTGGCTGGGGAGGAGATTGCCGCGTATCGCGCGGCCGTCCTCCGCCGAAAGGCTCATCCAGGGTGTGGTGCGGCGGGCGTCGGCGCCGACTATCTCGGCCCGCACATGAACGGCCACGTTCTGCTGAAGCGGATTCGGAGCGAAGAGCTTCCAGTTCTGTTCGAACTCGGGGTAGATCCACTCGTCGACCGCTTCGCCGTGCTGCTTCGTCAGCGTGTTGGAGGGTGCGACATGGAGGAACACCATGGCCAGCTGCACGCAGGCGACCAGCCCGATGACGGACAACGCGATCGCGGCCACGATCTGGTACGGAAGCGACAGGGCGGCCATGCCGGCGCCGGCGCACGGCCCCGGCCCCTGAACAACATCGGGCGCCGTGTTCTCGCCCCGCCCCGGCCCCGGCCCGGCGCTCCCGTTCCCGCCTTCGGCGCTCCTGTCGTCGTACGAATCCATCCCGCCCCGATCCCCGTCGATCCCCGGTCCGTCATCCACAGGGTTGACACCCTACGGGCCGCCGACTCACCATTGAAGACATTGAACCGAACGATCGGTCGGTCGGTAGGGAGTCCGGGATGACGGCAGTGACTGCGAGCCAGGCGGCGCAGGCGGGAGCAGGCGGGCCCGAAGGGGCGGGCGAGGCCCTGGAGGCAGGCTTCGACGCCGCGGTCGCGGCGGACGAGCGCATCGAGCCGCGCGACTGGATGCCGGATGCGTACCGTGCCTCGCTGGTCAGGCAAATGGCCCAGCACGCCCACTCCGAAATCATCGGAATGCAGCCGGAGGCCAACTGGATCTCGCGGGCACCCTCGCTGCGCCGCAAGGCGATCCTCATGGCCAAGGTTCAGGACGAGGCCGGACACGGGCTCTATCTGTACAGCGCCACGGAAACGCTCGGCACCAGCCGTGAGGAACTGCTCGACAAGCTCCACGCGGGCCGCCAGAGATATTCGTCGATCTTCAATTACCCCACGCTGACCTGGGCGGACGTCGGAGCGATCGGCTGGCTGGTGGATGGCGCCGCGATCACCAATCAGGTACCGCTCTGCCGTTGCTCCTACGGCCCGTACGCCCGGGCGATGGTGCGCATCTGCAAGGAGGAGTCCTTCCACCAGCGCCAGGGGTACGAGCTGCTGCTCACCCTCAGCCGCGGTACCCCGGCACAGCACGAAATGGCGCAGGACGCGGTGAACCGCTGGTGGTGGCCGTCCCTGATGATGTTCGGTCCGCCGGACGACGCATCGGCGCACTCGGCGCAGTCGATGACCTGGAAGATCAAGCGGCACTCCAACGACGAACTGCGGCAGCGCTTCGTGGACATCTGTGTCCCACAGGCCGAAGCTCTGGGGCTCACCCTTCCGGACCCGGATCTCCGGTGGAACGAGGAGCGCGCACAGCACGACTTCGGAGCGATCGACTGGAAGGAGTTCCAGGAAGTCCTCAAGGGCAACGGCCCCTGCAATGAGCAGCGCCTCACCCAGCGCCGCCGGGCGCACGAGGAGGGGGCCTGGGTCCGGGACGCGGCGACCGCGTACGCCGAGAAGCACACAGCACCGAGGAACGGGGAGGCGACGGCATGAACAGCTCGACCGAATGGCCGCTGTGGGAGGTGTTCGTGCGTTCGCGCCGCGGGCTGTCCCACACCCACGCGGGCAGCCTGCACGCCCCGGACGCGGAAATGGCCCTGCGCAACGCGCGCGATCTGTACACGCGCCGCTCCGAGGGAGTCTCCATCTGGGTGGTCCCGTCCGCACAGGTCACGGCCTCCTCGCCGGACGAGAAGGATTCCTTCTTCGAGCCGGCCGGTGACAAGCCCTACCGGCACCCGACGTTCTACGAGATCCCGGAAGGGGTGAAGCACCTGTGACCGCGGCTCTCGCCCTGGGCGACGACGCGCTGGTGCTCTCGCACCGGCTGGGGGAGTGGGCCGGCCACGCCCCGGTGCTGGAAGAGGAAGTGGCCCTGGCCAACATGGCCCTGGACCTCCTGGGGCAGGCCCGAGTGCTGCTCTCCCTCGTCGGGGACGAGGACGAGCTGGCGTATCTGCGTGAGGAACGCGCCTTTCGCAACGTCCAACTGGTCGAGCAGCCCAACGGCGACTTCGCCCACACCATCGCCCGCCAGCTCTACTTCTCCGGCTACCAGCGAGTGCTGTACGAGCAGCTGTCGGCCGGTGACGGCCCGTTCGCCGGCCTGGCGGCGAAGGCGGTCAAGGAGGTCGCGTACCACCAGGACCACGCGGAGCACTGGACACTGCGGCTCGGCGACGGCACGACCGAGAGCCACGAGCGGATGCAGCGCGCGGTGGATGCACTGTGGCGGTTCACCGGCGAATTGTTCCAGCCCGTCGAGGGTGTGGACATCGACTGGCAGTCGCTGCGCAGCGGCTGGCTGGAGTCCGTCACCACGGTGCTGGAGCAGGCCACGCTGACCGTGCCGGACGGTCCGCAGTCCGGAGCGTGGACGGCGGGCGCGGGCCGTCAGGGCATCCACACCGAACCCTTCGGCCGGATGATCGCCGAGATGCAGCATCTGCATCGCAGCCACCCGGGGGCGTCATGGTGACCGAGACACTCCTGGAGGAGGAGCTGCACCGGATCGCAGGCTCCGTGCCCGATCCGGAACTGCCGGTGCTGACTCTGGACGAACTGGGCGTACTCCGGGGCGTGGACGTGCTCGCACCCGGCAAGGTGACCGTGCGTCTCACCCCGACCTACACCGGCTGTCCGGCGATCGAGGCCATGTCCGCCGACATCGAGCGAGTGCTACATGACCACGGCATACCGGAGGTCTCCGTGGTCACGGTGCTCTCGCCGGCCTGGTCCACGGACGACATCAGCGCGGAAGGGCGGCGCAAGCTCGCCAAGTTCGGCATCGCGCCCCCGCGCCCGCACGGCGTCAAGGTCCCCGCGGGCGGCCCGGTGCCGCTCACGCTCTCGGTGCGTTGCCCGCACTGCGGCTCGACCGATACGGAGCTGCTGAGCCGGTTCTCCTCCACCGCCTGCAAGGCACTGCGCCGGTGTGTGACATGCCGCGAACCGTTCGACCATTTCAAGGAGTTGTAGATGTTCCATCCGCTCCGGGTCCGTGCGATCGAACGGCTCACGGACGATGCGGTGGCCGTCACCCTCGCCGTGCCGCCTGAGCTTCGCGAGACCTTCCGACACAAGCCGGGACAGCACCTCAATGTGCGCTACGCCGTCGACGGCGAGGAGATCCGCCGCTCGTACTCGATCTGTTCCCCGGTCGTCGAGGAACCAGCCGATCCGGTACTGCGCGTGGGGATTCGGCTCGTCGATGGCGGCGTGTTCTCCACCTACGCACTGAAGGAACTCGCCGTCGGTGACCTGGTGGAGGCGATGCCTCCGATGGGCCGCTTCCTGCTCACACCACGCGCCGGACGCTTCGCGGCGATCGTCGGAGGCAGCGGGATCACACCGGTGCTGTCGATCGCGGCGACACTGCTGGCACGGGAGCCCGACGCCGGTTTCTGTCTGATCCGCAGCGACCGGACCGCGGTCTCGACGATGTTCCTGGACGAGGTCGCCGACCTCAAGGACCGCTACCCTGACCGGTTCCAGCTGGTGACGGCGCTCTCCCGGGAGGAGCAGCAGGCAGGTCTTCCGTCCGGGCGACTGGACCGGGACCGGCTCACCGGACTGCTGCCCTCGCTGCTCCCGGTGACAGAGGTGGACGGCTGGTATCTGTGCGGCCCGTTCGGGCTGGTCCAGGCGGCCGAAAGCGCACTGCACGGCCTGGGCGTGGACCGGACCCGTATCCACCAGGAGATCTTCCATGTGGACGACGGCCCGAACGCGCCTGCCCGCATCCGGGCCGAGACACCGGCGCACAGCAGACTCACCGCAACCCTGGACGGCCGCTCCGGCACATGGCCGGTGCAGGACGGCGAATCACTGCTGGAAACCGTGCTGCGCAGCCGCTCCGACGCACCGTACGCCTGCAAGGGCGGTGTGTGCGGGACCTGCCGGGCGTTCCTGGTCTCGGGCGAAGTGCGGATGGACCGCAACTTCGCGCTGGAACCCGAAGAGACGGGTGCCGGCTATGTGCTGGCGTGCCAGTCCCATCCGGTCACTCCGGAGGTGGAGCTCGACTTCGACCGCTGACCACACCCCCGGCCCGCTCCTCCCCCTCCCCCCTCACAGCCCATGCCCTGCCTGTTCCCTTCTCATAGAACGTGTTCTATCTTGACGAACCGTCAGATCCGGTCACGAGGGCAGCGGTTGGCGGGAGGCCAGGGCAGTGGACTTCACCTTCACCGAGGAACAGCAGGCAGCCACGGAGGCGGCGAGAGCGGTCTTCTCGGGCATTGCGCCGGACGGGGTTCCCAGCCCCGCTCTCGTACCGGGCGCAGTGTCCGAGGACATCGACCGGCCCCTGTGGGCCGGGCTCGCGGCGGGCGACCTGCTGAGCCTGACACTGTCGCCGCAACACGGCGGCGCCGGACTCGATCTCGTCGCGCTCTGTCTGGTGCTGCGCGAATCCGCCAAGGTGCTTGCACGGGCGCCGCTGCTGGAGACGTGTGCGGTCGCGATGGCGCTCCAGCGCTACGGCGACCGCGGGCTGGCCGCCGAGTTGCTCCCCCGGGTCGGCCGGGGCGAATTGGTCCTCACCGTCGGGGCCAACGGCCGCTCCGGCCACGATCCGGCCGAACTCGCCGTCACCGCACGCCGGGTCGTTCCCGCGCCGAACGACCCGTCCGGCGAGGGACCTGGCGAGGCCCCCACGGATGCCGCCGATGACGCTGTGGACTGGGTGCTCGACGGCGTGCAGTCAGGGGTGCCCTGGGCACAGGCCGCGGACTGGATCGCGGTTCCCGCCCACACGGGCGAGGGCCGAGCCGTTGTCGCCCTGATCCGGTCCACCCAAGACGGCGTCACCCTGGCCGAGCAGGTCTCCACCAGTGGCGAGCTGTTCGCCGAGGTCCGGCTGGACTCGGTGCAGATCGACAACCGTGCGCTGATGGACGCCGCCGGGGCCTGGGACTGGCTGCGCGCCCTGCTCACCACGGGGACCTGCGCGCTGGCGCTCGGACTGGGTGAGGCCGTACTCGCCATGACGAGCGATTACACCGGCAAGCGCGAACAGTTCGGCTTTCCGGTCGCGACCTTCCAGTCCGTCGCCGTACAGGCCGCGGACCGTTACATCGACCTGCGCGCCATGGAAGTGACGCTCTGGCAGGCGGCCTGGCGGATCTCCACCGGGGCCGACGGCGCGCTTCCCGCCGAGGGCGACATCGCCGTGGCGAAGATCTGGGCCTCGGACGGTGTCCGGCGGGTCGTACAGACCGCACAGCATCTGCACGGGGGCTTCGGCGCGGACACCGACTATCCGCTGCACCGCTTCCATGCCTGGGCGAAGCAGATCGAACTCTCCCTCGGTCCGGCAGCGGCGCACGAGGAAGCGCTGGGCGACCTGCTGGCCGCGCACCTCCTCGGCTGAACCCGACCAGGACCTGACCTACACCGTCCGCCGTGACCTCGACCGTCCGCTATGACCTCGGCAGACACCGGCCGTGAGTGCCGGTGCCTCGGTGGCCGGACAGCCACCAGGGCTCAGAGGACGAAGGCAGCGGAGCCGTTGTCGGTGACCATCGGACGTCCGGCGCCGTCCCAGGCGAGCATCCCGCCGTCGATGTTCACGGCGTCGATGCCTTGCTGCACCAGGTACTGGGTGACCTGGGCGGACCGGCCACCGACCCGGCACATCACGTGTACGCGCCGACCGTCCTCGGCAGCCTCGGTCAGCTCACCGAAGCGCCCCACGAAATCGCTCATCGGGATGTGCAGGGCGCCCTCGACATGCCCGGCCGCCCATTCGTCGTTCTCCCGGACATCCAGCACGAAGCCGTCCGACGGAACCGCCGCGACGTCCATCGAGGGCAGCGGGGCGAAATTCATGGGTCATGCCTTCTCTCGTACGTACGCTCCGAAGTCACCAGGAACGCTACTGCACCAGAGCTGCCAGCTCCGCCTCTCGCTGAGAGACCTCGCCCAGCAGCTGATCGGCGATCTCGTCGAGCAGCCGGTCCGGATCATCGGGAGCCATCCGCAGCATGGCTCCGATGGCGCTCTCCTCAAGCTCCCGGGCGAGCACCGTGAGGAGCTCCTTGCGCTGGGTCAGCCAGTTCAGCCGGGCGTAGAGCTCCTCGCTCTCGCTCAGCTCCGCCTCCGGCACCACCGGCCCCGACGCCCACTCCTGCGCCAGCTCCGTCAGAAGCGCCTCGTCCCCGCGCCCATAGGCGGCGTTGACGCGGGTGATGAACTCCTCCCGGCGTGCCCGCTCCGTCTCGTCCTGTGCCAGGTCCGGGTGGGCCTTGCGCGCCAGCTCGCGGTAGAGCTTGCGCGCCTCTTCGGTCGGCCGGACCCGCTTGGGCGGCCGGACCGGCTGCTCGGTCAGCATCGCCGCCGCCTCGGGGGACAGCCCGTCCGAGTCGATCCAGTCGTGGAACAGCTCGTCGACGCCCGGCATCGGCATCACGATCGCCCGGGCCTCCTGTGCCTTGCGGAGGTCCTCGGGGTCACCGGTCCGGGCAGCGCGGGCCTCCGCGATCTGGGCATCGAGCTCATCGAGGCGGGCGTACATCGGACCGAGCTTCTGATGGTGCAACCGGGAGAAATTCTCGACCTCGACCCGGAAGGTCTCCACCGCGATCTCGAATTCGATCAGCGCCTGCTCCGCCGCCCGCACGGCCTTGGCGAGCCGAGCCTCGGGCCGGGCCCCCTCAGCGGCCCCGCCGGTCTCCTCGGCAGTCCCGCCGACAGCCCCGCCCGTCTCCTCGGCAGTTCCAGCGGCAGCGTCCGCCTCCGAACCGGCACCAGCACCGCCCGGCCGCACATGGTGCGCATCCTGCTCGTGGTGCTCGTGCTGCCGGTCGTTGTCCTGCCGGTCTTCGTCGTTCCGGGTGGTCGGCACCCCGGCGGCTTCGTGGGTCACCCGTCCAGCGTATGGCCACCACCGGCGCCCCGAGGACGCACGGTCGGCTCGATGTGCCTCACACGCCCGTTTCGGCGGCTATTCGACCTGCTCCGACGGCCCGCACCAACTCCGCGTGGTCCGCCTCGGTACGGTCCGCGTACATCACCGCGAACGCCGCCACCGCTTCGTCCAGCTCCTCGTTCTTGCCGCAGTAGCCCGCTATCAGCCGTGGATCCGCGCTGTGCGCATGGGCCCGCGCGAGCAGCGCACCGGTCATCCTGCCGTAGTCGTCGACCTGGTCGGCCGTCAGAGCCGCCGGATCCACACTGCCCTTCCGATTCCTGAACTGCCGCACCTGGAAGTGCCGCCCGCCGACGGTGGCCCACCCCAACAGGATGTCGCTGACGACCTGCATCCGCTTCTGCCCGAGAACCACCCGACGTCCCTCGTGCGCCACCTCCGGCACATCGAACCCGACAACCGGCAGATATGGAGCCAGCACGGAGGGCCGTGCCTCCTTCACCTGCAGGACCAAGGGCTCACCCCGGTGATCGAGCAGAAGCACCACGTACGACCGGGTGCCGACGCTCCCCGTGCCGACCACCCGGAACGCCACATCGTGGATCGCGTACCTGGCGAGGAGCGGCACCCGGTCCTCGGAGATCGTGCCCAGGTAGTCACCGAGCCCAGCCGCCACCGCCGCTGCCTCCTCGTCCGGCACCCGCCGCAGCACCGGCGGCGCATCGACGAAGCGGCGTCCGCCGTCCCCGGAGTCCTCGGTGGACTTGGCCGCGAAACGGGCGCTGGTGTTGTTGCGGGCCTTCTCCGAGACGCGCTCCAGGGTGCCGAGCAGATCCCGCGCGTCCGTGTGTGAGACCAGCTCCTCGTCAGCGATGGCGTTCCAGGCGTCGAGCGCGGGCAGTCTGGCCAGCAGTCGCATCGTCCGCCGGTACGCGCCCACTGTGTCGTACGCGCCCCGGCGGCAGGTGTCCTCGTCCGCTCCAGCCTCCCGGCCGGCAAGCACCAGCGAGGCCGCGAGCCGCTTGAGGTCCCATTCCCAGGGGCCGAAGACGGTCTCGTCGAAGTCGTTCAGATCGATGACCAGGCTGCCCCGCGCATCGCCGTACAACCCGAAATTCGCCGCGTGCGCATCGCCGCAGAGCTGCGCGCCCACGCCGCTGACCGGTGAGCCCGTCAGGTCATGGGCCATCAGCCCGGCCGAGCCGCGCAGAAAGGCGAACGGTGTGGCCACCATCCGCCCCACCCGGATCGGGGCGAGAGCGGGCACTCTGCCCCGACTGGACTCCTCGACCGCCCGCACGGCATCGGGCCGGCCAGATGGAAGGACCAGGGAGGAGTGAGAGGCCCGTGGCACCCTCTCCCGCAGCGCCTTGCCCGCCTCCTTGGGCGACTGCGACGCGCTTCCGCCCGCCACAGCCGCTCGCCGCGCGAATCCGGGCACGACCGGAATGCGCGGACCCCCTGCAACACCCCGCTGAACAGGCACTGTCGCTTCGATTTCGCCCATGGCGCGCGGCCTCCCCCGTCCTCGCCCTGCGCTCCTGGCCCGACGCCCTGTCGCAGATCAATTGCGACGAAGGTACCGCCGTCCGCCGAAAGCCGCCCGCCCCTGTGGAGAACTCACTGACCGACCTGTGGACAACGTGGTTCGGACAACTCTCTGCCCTGGTCAGACGGCGACGGCTTCTTCCAGCTCTTCCTCCAGCTCTTCCGCGCCGTCCGCCCCGGTCGGGGCTTCGGCCCTGACGTGCCGCCCCCGTCCCTGTGCTCCTCCGGCCTCGACGGATCCGGCGAGGGCGGGAGCCGTCTCCGTTGCGGTCTTCCGCCGCTTCGCCTCGGCCAGCCCTGCCAGGCCCATCACTGCCAGACCCGCCACGAACCAGAGCGCCAGCACCAGCACCTGCCGGCCGAGCGCATGTCCGCCGAAGTACACATGGCTGCGCACGCCCTCGACGAAGCCCGCACCGTTCCAGAACGAGTGCAGCGCGCCGAAGAACCCGGGCTGCAGTTCGGGCCGGAAGATGCCGCCCGAGCTGGTGAAGTTGAGCATCACGAAGAGCACCATCACTCCGAGCGTCGTCCACCGTTTGAGGAAGGTGTGCAGCCCGACGCCTATCAGCAGAATGCCCGCCGAGTAGAGCCAGGCCATCGCCCACAGACCGCCGAGCCCGTGATCCACGAGGCCGAACATCGGGCCGGCGAACACCGCCCCGATCACGCTCACCACCAGGGATGCGGCGACCGCCAGTGCGGCCCTGATCCGCAGCCCCAGCACCGCGCCCGCGCCGCCGATCACCGCGACCGACGCGTAGGAGCCGATGCTCACCGCGACCAACAGGAAGAAGATGCCCTGGCCGGTCGGATCGCCCGCGGCCGTCGGGGCGGTGTCGGTCACCTTCAGCGGGTGCCCCTGCTCGGCCGCGACCTTGGTGAAGACCTTCTCGACGACCGTGGCGCTGGTGTCGGAGGATGCGCTCGCCACCAGCAGCTCGGGGTACTTCCCCGGCAGGTAGGCGCCGTAACTCGCCTGGTCCCTCAGGTTGTTCTCGGCGGCCGCGCGATCAGGGACCGTGCGCACGCTCAGCGCCCCGTCGCCCTTGTCCTGCAGTGTCTGCGCGAGTACCCGCGCACTCGGCCCGGATCCGACCACGTCCACCCGCAGATCATGCGGCTCGGGGGCGTGGAACGCCCCGAGGTAGGCGAGCCCCATGCCGATGCACATCAGCAGTGGTGTGACGAGATGGCTCAGCACATGACGCAGAGCGGCGGCGGTGGAGCCGGCGGCGGCACTCGGGCCCGAGGACATGCGGAACTCCAATAGTTGGCTTTTACAACCCCTAATCCGTTGTACTATACAACTGAAATCCTGAGGAAGGCGAAGGAAGGCGGATCAGTGCCAGGCACTCCCGGAGAACGCGAAGAATCGCTGGACGTCATCCAGCGCGAGCTCACCGCCTTCGCACGCCGCGCGCGAGCCGCAGCGGCCCGCCTCCACCCGGAGCTGCCCCTGGTCTCCTACACACTGCTGGCCCACATCGACGACCGGCAAGGCTGCCGCGCAACCGATCTGGCCGCGCACTACATGCTGGACAAATCAACAGTCAGCCGACAGATCGGCACTCTGGAGAAACTGGGGCTGGTCGAGCGCCACCCCGACCCGGACGACCACCGCATCCAAGTACTGCACCCCACCGAGGCCGGAACCCAGGCGCTCGCCTCGACGCAGGCCAGCCGCCGGGCCGCCTACCAGGAGCGCCTCGCGGACTGGACGGCGGACGATCTCGCCAGGTTCGCGGAGTACCTGCTGCGCTACAACTCGGCAGGCGGCACGAGCACAACCGCCCCGCACGCACCGAAGACCTGAGCCGGCAGAACAGCGCGCGAACCACTCGCGCCCCGGGCGCACGCCCGCCTCGCCGCCTGAACCGTGCGAGGGGGGGCCGGGGCCCGGCAGTCAACGACTGCGGACGCCCCGGCCCCCTCGTGCACGCGAGCACACTTCCCCCACGCGGGAATGCTTCCAATCGGGCGTTTCACGTGAAACACGCCCCAACCCGCCGAGCCCGCCCCACGGCCTTCTAGAGCCCCGCATCCCTCGCCAGCAACGCGGCCTGCACCCGGTTCTCGCACCCCAGCTTCGCCAGGATCCGGCTCACATAGGTCTTCACCGTCGCCTCGCTCATGTGCAGCCGCCGTCCCGCATCCGCGTTGGAGAGCCCCTCCCCGAGCAGAGCAAGCACCTCGCACTCGCGCCCGCTCAGCGCCGCCACCCGCCGCCGCGCCTCTTCACCTCGGACCGCCGCCCGTCCCAGGGTCAACTGATCCACCACATGACGGGTGGCACCGGGCGAAAGATAGGCGTCTCCGGCAGCCGCCGCCCGCACTGCCTGAATCAGCTCGGTCGGGGCGGTGTCCTTGAGCAGGAATCCGGCACCCCCCTGTTCCAGCGCCCGCAGGACGTTCTCCCGCTCGCCGAACGTTGTGAGCACGATCACTCGCGCCGTCGGCGCCGCTGTTCGCAGTTCCGCCAGCGCCGTGAGCCCGTCCATCACCGGCATCTGGATGTCGAGCAGCACCACGTCCGCCGCATGGGCACGGACCAGCTCGATGGCTTCCCGCCCGTTCGTCGCCTCCGCGACGACCTCGATGGAACGGTCCGAGGTGAGGATCATGCGTATCCCGGCCCTGATGAGGGGCTCGTCGTCGGCAATGACGACTCTGATCGGCCGACCCGTCACTCGTACCCCCGTGCTCGTCCCGGACGCCTCACCTACTGGCGATCTCGTAGGACCTCTTCTCGATCAGCTTGCCGTCCCGGAAACAGAACCGGAACACCGGCTCGGTGTTGATGTCCGCACCTGTCTCCGAGGACATGAGAACCAGACACCGTGACCCGGCCGGCTTCTCGGGCCCCTCGCCGTCCAGCCCGGCCGCAATGAATGTATCCCCGGCGGGCAACTCTTCCCGCACCTCGTCCTCCGCCGTGCCGATCCTGATCGACCGGTACCGACTCGGGTCGATCATCGCCTTGTCCATCTCCTTCACCAAGAAGTACAGACCGAAGCCCCCGGCAAGCACCAGGAGCACCAGGGCTCCCGCCCCTATCCCGCAGCCCAGCGCGACCCCGCCGCCCGTCTTCCTTCCGCTGCCGCTCATCGCCAACTCCCGTTCGGAAACCGTCGCGTCCATGACCGGACCACCGTTCCCCCGCAGGACCCCCTGGGACTGCTGTCGGAAGTCGTCCTCCGCATCAACCATCGGCGTGACCGACATCCCGCCAGGCATGCCCTCGGCGCCGTACGGAAGCACGCCGGCCACCCGGAAGCCGCCGCCCTCGATCCGGCCGGTGTGCACCATGCCGCCGACCAGCCGGGCCCGCTCGTGCAGACCGGGCAGCCCCTGGCCGCCGCTGACCACCTCGCCCGCCGGCCGCGCCTGCCGCTGTGGACCATTGACGATCTCGACGACGAAGGAATCGGGCTCGTAGCGCAGCTCGACCTTGATCTCCGCACCCGGCGCGTGCTTGTACGCGTTGGTCAAGGCCTCCTGGACGATCCGGTACGCCGCATGGCCCGAGGCCGCCGCAAGTGTCCGGACCGTTCCTGTACGACGAAGCTCCACATCGCTGCCGGCGGCCCGCGCTGTCGCTGTCAGCTCCTCGATGCCCGCCGTGCCCCGCGCCGTGGGCTGCCCGCCCTCATCGCCCTGCGACGGCCCCTCGACACCGTCGCGGAGAATGCCGACGACCTCGCGCAGTTCGTGCATCGCATGGACCGAGGCGTCCCGCAGCACTCCGACCACTTCCCGCTGCCGCGCCGTCAGCTCGCGGTCGACCTCCAGCGCTCCTGTATGGACGGAGATGAGTGCCAGCCGGTGGCCGAGGCTGTCGTGCATGTCCTGAGCGATCCGCTGGCGCTCCATGAGCCGCGCCTGCCCGACGATCATGACCCGCTCCCGGACGAGCTGGGCATTACGTTCCTGCAGGGCGTGCAGCAGCGTCCGGCGCTGCGTCCAGTAGCGGCTGGCGAGGCCGGGCACGAGTGTCGTCGCCAGGAAGTAGAGGGTGGTGAACAGCACCAGGGTCAGCGGCCGCAATCCGGCCCAGTTCACCACGACGGCCAGACCGACGTAGACCGCGTAGGCAGCGGTGAAGGCTCCCAGAGCCCGCCCGGCTCCGGCGATCCGACGCCCGGAACTCCACGCCACCACCATCAGCAGCAGCGCGAAGCCATCGGAGAGCCCGGCCAGGGCTGCCGTGGCCACCAGCACGGTCACCGGCAGCCGTCGCCTCATCAGGGACAGCACCACGACCAGGGCCGAGACCGTCCACAGTCTCAGCCCACCGCTGCGCAGCAGCTCTTCCGTCCCGGCGGCGAGCAGCCCGAGCACCACGGCCAGCACGGCCTCTCCGGCCGTCCTGCGCCGGGACCACAGTTCGGGTGCCGCACACCACTGCCACCCGGCCCGGAGCTTCGATATCGCGTACACGTCCCGCACCCTAGGCACCCTCGCAGGCTCACGACGCCCCACTTTCGTCGCATCCGCCCACGACGAAAGTAGCCCGCACCCCGCTCAGCCCCTACCCGCCGCACGGAAGCCCCGGGACACCCAGGAGCACCGACGAACGCCACCTGGCACCCCGGCACCGACAAACATGGCCGCCCGTCGACGAAATATCGGTGTCCACCGGGGAACGAAGAAGCCCCACAGGCCGTTGGGCCTGTGGGGCTTCTCTCTTGTGCGCGAGGGGGGATTTGAACCCCCACGTCCCTAAGGACACTGGCACCTGAAGCCAGCGCGTCTGCCGTTCCGCCACTCGCGCAAGAGTGGTGTTTCCGGACTCTCTCACCGTTTGGTGTGAGCGCCTGGCGACATCCGGAAGATTAGCACGCTGGACAGGGTGGATTCACATCCGTTGTTTCACCGAACGCCTGGCGGGAACCGGGAACGCCGAACGGCAGCCCCCACTCCTCCTCAGTGCACCCCTGGTGCGGGACACTGTCAGGAGGCCGCCTCTACGATCCGTGTGAGAGGTGACACTCATCCACAGGGCAGACAAGGGGAACCAGCCGATTTCCCGACGCGTGGATACGATCAGTAAGCAGTACAGGGACGACTACAACGGAGGAGGTGCCCCATGGGAGTCATGAAGCGTTTCGAGCAGCGTCTCGAAGGTCTGGTCAACGGCACCTTCGCCAAGGTCTTCAAGTCCGAGGTCCAGCCGGTCGAGATCGCGGGAGCCCTCCAGCGCGAGTGCGACAACAACGCAACGATCTGGAACCGCGAGCGGACCGTCGTCCCCAACGACTTCATCGTCGAACTCAGCACCCCCGACTACGAGCGACTCAGCCCGTACTCCGGCCAGTTGGGCGACGAACTCTCCGGCCTGGTCCGCGACTACGCCAAGCAGCAGCGGTACACCTTCATGGGCCCCATCAAGGTCCATCTGGAAAAGGCCGACGACCTCGACACCGGGCTCTACCGGGTACGCAGCCGCACCCTGGCGTCGAGTTCGTCACAGCAGCAGGAGCCCCAGGGCCGGCCGGGGCAGCAGGGCCAGCCCCCATACCCGGGCCCGGGGCGGACCCCGCAGTCCACCGGCGGCTACGGCTACCCACCCAGCTCCGCCCCGCCCATGCCCGCGGCTCCGCCGCCGGGCGCCGGCAGGCCCGGAGCACCCAGTTCCGACCGGCACCCGCCGGCCGGACCCAGCCCCCTGCCGAACGCGCAGGTGCGGCGCTGGATCGAGATCAACGGCACCCGCCATCAGATCTCCCGCCCGACGCTGGTGCTGGGACGCAGCACCGAAGCCGACGTGCGGATCGACGACCCCGGCGTATCGCGTCGGCACTGTGAGATCCGGACCGGAACGCCCTCGACGATCCAGGATCTCGGGTCCACCAACGGCATCGTGGTGGACGGGCAGCACACAACCCGCGCTACGCTCCGCGACGGCTCGCGGATCGTCGTGGGCAGCACCACCATCGTTTACCGGCAAGCCGAAGGGTGAAGCGGGGGCAATGTCAGAGCTGACCCTGACGGTCATGCGGCTAGGTTTCCTGGCTGTTCTGTGGCTGTTCGTGATCGTGGCCGTCCAGGTCATCCGCAGCGACCTGTTCGGAACGCGCGTCACGCAGCGCGGCTCACGCCGCACCGCGACCGACGCACGACCGCCACAGGCGCGCCAGAATGCCGCGGCACCGCCGCAGCAGCGCCAACAGCCCGGCCGCCAGCGCCGGGGGGCACCCACAAAGCTGGTCGTCTCCGAGGGCACGCTCACCGGCACCACGGTGGCGCTCCAGGGACAGACCATCACGCTGGGCCGGGCCCACGACTCAACGATCGTCCTGGACGACGACTACGCGTCCAGCAGGCATGCCAGGATCTACCCCGACCGTGACGGCCAGTGGATCGTCGAGGATCTCGGGTCCACCAACGGCACGTATCTCGACCGGACCCGACTCACCACCCCGACACCTGTTCCGCTGGGCGCGCCGATCCGGATCGGCAAGACCGTCATCGAGCTGCGGAAGTAGTACGACAATGAGCGAGCGGAGCGAGCGAGTCGCGGCGGCCCGGGCAACGGACCCGGCCCGGCTCCCGACCGGAGGGTGGGCAGTGTGGCTCGAGACCGGCTGTACCCCGAGCCGACGGGCGAGGTGCGTATGAGTCTTTCCCTGCGCTTCGCCGCCGGATCGCACAAGGGCATGATCCGGGAAGGCAACGAGGACTCCGGCTACGCCGGTCCGCGCCTTCTCGCCATCGCCGACGGCATGGGCGGCCAGGCAGCCGGCGAGGTCGCCAGCTCCGAGGTGATCTCCACGCTCGTCCAGCTCGACGACGACGTCCCGGGCTCGGACATCCTCACTTCCCTCGGTACGGCGGTCCAGCGTGCCAACGACCAGCTGCGCATGATGGTCGAGGAGGACCCCCAGCTCGAAGGCATGGGCACCACGCTCACCGCCCTGCTCTGGACCGGCCAGCGCCTCGGCCTCGTCCACGTCGGCGACTCCCGCGCGTACTTGCTGCGCGACGGCGTACTCACCCAGATCACCCAGGACCACACCTGGGTGCAGCGGTTGGTGGACGAGGGCCGGATCACCGAGGAAGAGGCCACCACGCACCCGCAGCGCGCCCTGCTGATGCGTGCGCTGGGCAGTGGCGACCATGTCGAACCCGATCTCTCCATCCGTGAGGTCCGGGTCGGCGACCGCTATCTGATCTGCTCCGACGGGCTCTCCGGTGTCGTGTCCCACCAGACGATGGAAGAGACCCTCGCCAGTTACCAGGGCCCCCAGGAGACCATCCAGGAGCTGATCCAGCTCGCCCTGCGCGGCGGCGGCCCGGACAACATCACCTGCATCGTCGCCGACGTCCTCGACGTCGACGGCAACGACGCCCTGGCCGGACAGCTCAATGACACCCCGGTCATCGTCGGCGCGGTCGCCGAGAACCAGGCCGCCCAGCTGAACGACGGCGGCGCCATGCAGACCCCCGCCGGACGAGCGGCCGGCCTCGGCCGCCCCGTCCAGCCGCCCGCGGGTGGCTTCGGCCCGCCCGGAAGCGGCGACGACGTCGGCTACGACGGGGTGCCGGACGGCTCCTTCGACGCCTACACCGACGATGACTTCGTCAAGCCCGGTGGCGGCCGCAAGTGGCTCAAGAGGTCCTTCTACATCGTGCTCACGCTCGCCGTCCTCGGCGGTGGTCTCTACGGCGGGTACCGCTGGACGCAGAACCAGTTCTACGTCGGCGCGAAGAACGAACACGTGGCGCTGTTCCGCGGCATCAGCCAGGACCTGGCGTGGGTCTCGCTCTCGGAGGTCGAGAAGGACCACCCCGAGATCGAACTCAAGTACCTCCCGCCCTACCAGCGCAAGCAGGTCAAGGCGACCATCGCCGAGGGCGACGTCGCCTCCGCCCGCGAAAAGATCAGCGAACTCGCTCTCCAGGCATCCGCCTGCAAGAAGGACGCCCAGCGACGTGCGGCCGAGAAGGCCAGCTCCGACGAGGGCCAAGCCCGGGGTACCGGCTCGGACGTCACCAAGACGTCCGGTGCCACCAAGACCAAGCCGACCGAAACTCCCACTCCTGGTCCCAGCCTCTCGGAGGAAGAGAAAAAGCTGGTCCCGCAGTGCGGTAAGCAGTAAAGCCGTAGGGGGCCTTCAGCACCATGAGCGTTGTCACCAACACGACCACGATCGGCGCGATCGACGCACCGAGCCGCCGCAACACCGAGCTTGGACTGATGGTCTTCGCCATCGCCATCTCGGTGTTCGCGTACGCCAATGTCGGACTCGCCATGGACGGCAAGCTCCCGTCCGGCATGTTCGGATACGGAGGCGGGCTCATCCTGCTCGGCGGCGTCGCCCACCTCGTGGTACGCAAGTTCGCGCCGTACGCGGACCCGCTGCTGCTGCCGCTGGCGACCCTGCTGAACGGCCTGGGGCTGGTGCTGATCTGGCGGTTGGACCAGTCACCGAGGCTGATCCAGCGTGCGGAGTATCTCTACGGGGCGTACAGCCCCGACGCCCCCAAACAGCTGCTCTACTCGGCGATCGGCGTCGCTTTCTTCGTAGCCGTGCTGGTGATCCTGAAAGACCACCGCATCCTCCAGCGCTACACCTACATCTCGATGGCCGTGGCACTGGTCCTGCTGATCCTGCCGATGTTCTTCCCCGCGGTGAACGGCGCGAAGATCTGGATCAGCCTCGGCCCGTTCACGATCCAGCCGGGGGAGTTCGCCAAGATCCTCATCGCGGTGTTCTTCTCCGGCTATCTCATGGTGAAGCGCGATGCGCTGGCCCTGGCCAGCCGCCGCTTCATGGGGCTGTATCTGCCGCGTGGACGCGACCTCGGCCCGATCATCACCATCTGGGCCCTGTCGATCCTGATCCTGGTCTTCGAGACCGACCTCGGCACCTCCCTGCTGTTCTTCGGCCTCTTCGTGGTGATGCTGTACGTCGCCACGGAGCGGACCAGCTGGATCGTCTTCGGTCTGCTGATGTCCGCGGTGGGCGCGGTGGGTGTGGCGTCCTTCGAGCCGCATGTCCAGCAACGGGTGAACGCCTGGCTCGACCCGTTCGCCAAGGCGACGATGGCGCAGAGCGACCAGATCGCCCAGTCGCTGATGTCTTTCGGTTCCGGCGGCACGCTCGGCACCGGACTGGGCCAGGGCCACTCGGACCTGATCATGTTCGCCGCCAACGCCGACTTCATCCTCTCCACCGTCGGTGAGGAGCTGGGCCTGGCCGGGATGATGGCCGTCCTGCTGATCTACGGCCTGATCGTCGAGCGGGGCATCCGCACGGCACTCGCCGCCCGTGACCCCTTCGGCAAGCTGCTCGCCGTCGGGCTGTCGGGGGCCTTCGCCATCCAGGTCTTCGTGGTCGCGGGCGGAGTGATGGGGCTCATCCCGCTCAGCGGTATGACCATGCCGTTCCTTGCGTACGGCGGCTCGTCCGTGCTGGCCAACTGGGCGCTGATCGCCATTCTGATCCGGATCAGCGACACCGCCCGTCGCCCCGCCCCGGCCCCCGCCCCGTCCTCCGACGCCGAGATGACCCAGGTGGTCCGACCTTGAACAAGCCCCTCCGCCGGATCGCGATCTTCTGCGGCGTCCTCATCCTCGCCCTGCTCGTGCGGACCAACTACCTGCAGTACGTCCGCGCCGACGAACTGAACAGCCGGGACGAGAACCGCCGCGTCCGCATCGAGCGTTACGCGCACGAGCGCGGCAACATCATCGTCGACGGCAACCCCGTCACGGGTTCCGTCGAGACCAAGGGCAGCGACTTCAAGTACAAGCGGGTCTGGAAGAACGGCCCGATGTGGGCCCCTGTCACCGGTTACTCCTCGCAGGCCTTCGACGCGACACAGCTCGAAAACATCGAGGACGGCATCCTCACCGGCAACGACGACCAGCTCTTCTTCGACCGCACGCTGTCGATGTTCACCGGCGAGAAGAAGCAGGGCGGCAATGTCGTCACCACGCTCAACGGCGACGCTCAGAAAGCCGCCTTCAAGGGGCTCGGCAACAAGAAGGGAGCGGTGGTCGCCCTCGATCCACGGACCGGTGCGATCCTCGCGCTCGCCAGCACCCCCTCGTACGACCCCTCGGTCTTCGCGGGCAACTCCGACAAGGACAGCAAGGCGCGCCAGCAGCTCCTGAACGACAAGGACAAGCCGATGCTCAACCGGGCATTGCGCGAAACCTACCCGCCCGGTTCGACCTTCAAGGTCGTGACGGCCGCCGCAGCCCTGGAGAACGGCCTCCATTCCGACATCGACGCCAAGACGGACTCCCCGCTGCCCTGGCGGCTGCCGCTGTCCACCGACAACCTCGCCAACGAGGGCAACATCCCGTGCGAGAACGCTTCGCTCCGCGAGGCGCTTCGAATCTCCTGCAACACCGTCTTCGGCAAGATGAGCGACGACCTCGGCAACGACAAGATGATCGAGGAAGCGAACAAGTTCGGCTTCAACAAGGAGATCTTCACTCCGGTCCGCGCCGTCGCGAGCGTCTACCCGAAGGACAACCGGCCGCAGAACGCCATGGCGGGCATCGGCCAGGCCTCCAACCGTGCCACCCCGCTCCAGATGGCCATGGTCGCCGCCGCGGTCGCCAATGACGGCAAGCTGATGCAGCCGTACATGGTCGCCCAGCGCCAGGCACCCAATCTGGACGTGATCTACACCCACGAGAAGGAGCAGTTCAGCCAGCCGCTCTCGGCCGAGAACGCTCAGAAGCTCCAGCAGATGATGGAGACCGTGGTCCAGAACGGCACCGGCCGCAACGCGCAGATCCCCAACGTCACGGTCGGCGGCAAGACCGGTACCGCCCAGCACGGCCTCAACAACAGCGAGAAGCCGTACGCCTGGTTCATCAGCTACGCCAAGACCAAGGCGGGATCTCCTGTCGCCGTGGCCGTCGTGGTGGAGGACGGCGCCGCGGTCAGCGATGACATCTCGGGTGGTGGCCTGGCCGCGCCGATCGCCCGGGACGTGATGAAGGCAGTCCTGGCACGCAGCAGGTAGGCCTTCCGCACCCTGCCCGCCCACTCGCACCCGGTCGTCGTACGCGTACGGCCGGGTGCGAGTGCGTGCGCGCATGATCTCCGTCACACCGAGTGTGGACTCCTTACCCTGCGGGGTCGGGCTGGTTACGCTCCCAAGATCAACCGGTTGAGATGGACACGGCAAAGAATTCCGTTCACAAAAACGGTCGGCGCTTTCCATCGGAACTGGCCAGTCCAGGGAGGGGTACCCACATGAAGAAGGCATTTTCCCTGCTCATAGCCGGCGTTTCCGCGGCTGCGGCCGTCACCATTACGACGGCCACTCCGGCCGCTGCCGACACCTGCATGTCCGGAGCGGACAAGGGCGGCTACGAGCTCTACTTCAACTCGAACCAGAGCAGCGCATGGCAGGGGTGGGCCTGGAACGACCCCAGCTTCGGTGACGACTACTTCATGTGCCGGGGCAACGGCAGTGGCTACACCCAGATCGTGAAGAACAACGCGGCGTACGTCGTGAACTGGAACAACTCCAGCAGCGTCCGCATTTACTACAACTCGAACTACCAGGGTGCGTACCAGACGTTCGGCAAGGTGTTCAGCAGCTCCTACGCCGGCCCGCTCAACAGCACGCTGAAGAACAACAACGCGTCCGCCCAGTACGTTTCGTAATGCCCGTCGGCGAGTTGCCGCCGGCCTCGGCGGCAACTCGCCGTCCCCATCCAGCGACCGGGACACGAATCAGAAATGCCACGCTCAGCTCCAGCAGGATGGTCCACCGCGCGTCCGGCCGTCACCCGGCGGATCGCCGCGACCCTCGTTCTCATGGTCGGTGCGGCGGCGTGCGGCAGCAGCGGCGACGCGGAAGGCCCGGCCCAGCCCACGCGAAGGGCCTCATCGGTCGTCGAAGAGGCGGATCCCGCGCCGGTACGGGCCATCCCCGAGAATCCAGTGGCACGGGACCTGAAACTTCCTCTCGACGCCTACATGATCGACAGTGCCCGGTCCCGGCAAATTTTCCTGGCAACCGAAGAGCTGAAGCAGAAATGCATGCGGGAGCAGGGATTCGACTACGTTCCCGAAAAACCCATCCCCCCAGCCGGACCACTCGGAAACGAGCTGCGCTACGGAAGCGCTGACGCGAAGATCGCCGCCACGTACGGGTACCGGTTGCCACCGGAACGTGATCCGAGCGCCCAGAAGAAGCCGCCGACCGAGAACAAGGGGCTCTCGGACAAGGCATTCAAGGCGCTCACCGGACTCAAGCCGGGAGAACGCCCGAAGGCGACCACTCTCGGAAACTCCGACCGCGGTTGTGTGGGCACGGCGGAACGAAAGCTGGCGGAGGGTGCCCCGGACATCGGCGATGGAATGGCCGCGCAAATCCTTTCCCAGGAAAGCTTCATACGGTCCATGGACGACCAGCGCGCCAAAAAGGTCTTCGCTTCCTGGTCCGGGTGCATGAAGAAAAAGGGCTTCGACTTCAAGACGCCCATGGACCCCGCGAAGGAATTCACCGCCGCGGGACCGCCGACCACCGTCGAGAAATCCACCGCGACGGCAGATGTGGAATGCAAGCAGAAGTTCAATGTCGTGGGTGTCTGGTATGCAACGGAGACGGCCTACCAGAACGGCTCAATCCGTAAGAATGCCAACCAATTGGACAAATTGCGTATATACAACGAGGCCATAGTGAAAGCCGCATCATCTCTGAACTGACATGGTCAGAGCCGCTGCACGGCCCGTGCGGACGTCACAGGACCCGCACCCGCCAACGCCCGCCGAGCAGGACCGTTTGTACCGGTCGCGTATCGGCTCCGGGCAGCGCCGGGTTTGATTTGCCTCGACGGGTACCGTATTCCAGGCACCCGTACGTGGACGGTTCAGGGAGAGGTCTACCGCTATGGAAGAGCCGCGTCGCCTCGGCGGCCGGTACGAGCTGGGCTCGGTGCTCGGTCGTGGTGGCATGGCCGAGGTCTACCTCGCACACGACACCCGGCTCGGCCGCACCGTAGCTGTGAAGACGCTGCGGGCCGATCTGGCCCGCGATCCGTCCTTCCAGGCCCGGTTCCGCCGTGAGGCCCAGTCCGCCGCTTCGCTCAACCACCCGGCGATCGTCGCGGTCTACGACACCGGCGAGGACTACGTCGACGGGGTCTCCATCCCGTACATCGTGATGGAGTACGTCGACGGGTCGACGCTCAGGGAACTTCTGCACTCCGGCCGCAAGCTGCTGCCCGAGCGCACCCTGGAGATGACCGTCGGCATCCTCCAGGCGCTGGAGTACTCGCACCGCGCGGGCATCGTCCACCGTGACATCAAGCCGGCGAACGTCATGCTGACGCGCACCGGCCAGGTCAAGGTCATGGACTTCGGTATCGCCCGCGCCATGGGCGACTCCGGTATGACGATGACCCAGACCGCGGCAGTCATCGGCACCGCCCAGTACCTCTCCCCGGAGCAGGCCAAGGGCGAGCAGGTCGACGCACGCTCCGACCTGTACTCCACCGGCTGTCTGCTCTACGAGCTGTTGGCGGTCCGGCCGCCGTTCGTCGGTGATTCCCCGGTCGCGGTGGCCTACCAGCACGTACGCGAGGAGCCTCAGCCGCCGAGCAACTTCGACCCCGAGATCACGCCCGAGATGGACGCGATCGTGCTGAAGGCCCTCACCAAGGACCCCGACTACCGCTACCAGTCGGCCGACGAGATGCGCGCCGACATCGAGGCGTACCTGGACGGCCGGCCGGTCGCCGCCACCGCGGCGATGGGCGCACCTGGTTACGGCGGCTACGAGGGGTACGGCAACGACCAGCCCACCACCGCGCTGCGCGCCGCGGACCAGAACGGCGCGCCCACGTCCATGCTGCCCCCGGTCAACCCGGACGACGGCGGCTACGGCCACGACGACCGCCCGGACCGGCGTCGCCAGAAGAAGAGCAACACCTCGACGGTCCTGCTGATCGTCGCCGGCGTCCTGGTGCTGATCGGCGCGATCCTGATCGGCCGGTCGGTGTTCAGTGACAACAAGGGCGACGGCGGCAAGGTCGATGTACCGAACATGGTCGGCTCGACCCTGAAGGAAGCACAGAAGCTCGCGGACAACTCCGACGTCGTCCTCAAGGTCGGCTCGCGCGAACCCTGCGAGGATCAGCCCAAGGGCAGGATCTGCAGCCAGACACCGACCCCGGACCACAAGATGGCGGAGAAGGACACCGTCACGGTCGTCGTCTCCACCGGCGCCCCCAAGGTCGAGGTCCCGGACGTCGTGGAGAAGACGGAGGACACCGCCCGCAAGGACCTTGAGGCCAAGGGCTTCACGGTGAACGTCACCACGGTCGAGTCCGAGAAGACCGCGGGTACGGTCGTCAAGCAGGACCCCGACGGTGGTGCGAAGGCCGAGAAGAACTCCGAGGTCACGATCACGGTCGCCAAGGAGGCCACCCAGAAGGTGCCGAACGTGGCCGAGCGGGAATACGACGCCGCGGTGGCTCAGCTCAACGGCGTGGGCTTCAAGAACGTCTCCAGGACCGACGTCGATTCGGAGAAGCCGGCAGGCCAGGTGATCAGCCAGAACCCGCCCGCGGACTCGATGCAGCCGCTGACCGCCCAGATCGTGTTGACGGTCTCGAAGGGCCCGCAGCAGCCGGCGCAGGTAGCGGTTCCCGAAGTCAGGGCCAAGAGGGTTTCCGAGGCCAAACAGCTTCTGGCTCAGGCCGGCTTCACGAACATCCAGTTCGCGAACGGCAGTTCCCCGGACGACAACGCCATCGTCTCCGGCATCGACCCACAGCCGGGTACCCAAGTGGACCCAAGCACTCCCGTCACACTCACGACAGTGGGTGGCAACGGCAACGGGAACGGCAACGGGAACGGGAACGGCAACATCTTCGACGGCCTGTCCGGCGGGCGGCACTGACCCCCGAACCGCACCGACCGCCATCGGGCCCCGGCACCTCAACGGTGACCGGGGCCCTTTGCCGACCCGGCAGACCACGACAACCGCGTCGTTACGTTCGGATCGAGCCGGGCGTGATCCGAACGGGAGGCCCTAACGCAGCTCCGCCGGCTTCGTGCGGTCCTTGTCCACCTTCTCCGTACGCACCAGCTCGCCCCACACGATGTAGCGGTACTTCGACGTGTAGACCGGCGTACAGGTCGTCAACGTGATGTAGCGGCCGGGCTTCTTCGCTCCCGAGCCCTTCGGCACCGCCTGCAACACGTCGACGTTGTACTTCGACGTCTCGGGAAGCTCCTTGAAAACCTTGTAGACGTACCAGGTGTCCCGGGTCTCGAAGACGACCGCGTCCCCCGTCTTCACCTTGTCGATGTTGTGGAACTTGGCACCGTGCCCGTCGCGGTGTGCGGCCAGGGTGAAGTTGCCCTTCTCGTCCCAGGGGAGAGCCGACTTCACCGGGTCCGTGTAGTAGCCCGCGATGCCGTCGTTGAGGTTCTCCGTGTCGGTGCCCTTCTTGACCAGCACCTCGCCGTTCCTCATCGACGGGACGTGCAGGAATCCGATGCCGTCCTTGGTGTCCAGCGCGCCCGGTCCACCGGCCCAGCGGTCGCGGACGGTGTGGCCCTGTTTGGTGGCTTCCCGGTCGGCGAGCACGTTCGTCCACCAGAGGGAGTAGACGACGAAGAGACCCAGCACCAGGCCCGCGGTGATCAGGAGTTCACCGAAGAAGCTGACCGCGGTCGCGAGGGGATGGCGGTCGCTGCGCCGTGGTGGGAGCCCGGATTCACCGACTCGCTCTTCGTGCTCGGTCCTCGCTGTCACCGCACCCGCCCCTGTCGTGATGATGTTTCAGCCGACGAGCGCGTCGGGCTTTCCCTTGCTGCGCGGTCGTTCGTCGACCATCTTGCCCCAGACGATCAAACGGTACGTACTCGTGAATTCCGGCGTACAGGTCGTCAGCGTGATGTACCGGCCAGGCCCGGTGAACCCGGAACCGGGCGGTACCGGGCCGATCACCGAGACATTGGACGGAGATGTCTGCGGAAGAGTTTTCGTCGCCTTGTACGTGTAGTACGCATCCTGCGTCTCGACCACGATCAGGTCACCGGGGCGCAGCCGGTTGATGTAGCGGAACGGCTCGCCGTGCGTGTTGCGGTGGCCCGCCAGTGCGAAGTTGCCCTGCTTGGCCGACGGCATCGCGGTGCGCAGCGCGCCCTCGTTGTAGTGGCCGACCATGCCACGGTCGAGGACCTTCTCCTTACTGATGCCCTCGGCGATCGGAGCGACCACGTCCAACTTGGGGATGTGGATGATGGCGAATCCCTGCCCCGCTTCGAACACACCGGGATTGCGGTCGCCCTTCGCCCAGTCGTCCTGGATCTTGTGCGTCTCCTTGCCGGCGTACTGGTCGGCACGCACATTCGTCCACCACAGCTGGTACGTGACGAACAGCAGCATCAGTACACCGAGAGTGATGAACAGCTCCCCGGTGACCCGGCTGGCGACCACGGCCGGGCTGTCCTTGGCCGCGCGCGCCGCCCGCCGTGCCTCGACGCGCGACATCGGCCTCCCGGCCGGCGCAGTGGTCGGCCCCGTGGTGCCCGGGCGCGCTTCGGCACGCCGGCGGCCGCGCCCCTTCGCAGCACGTCGGCGCTCGGCGCGGCCTCCGGTGCGCGGTTCCGGATCGGTCCCCTCGTGCACGGCACCCGGTTCCGCGAAGCTCTCCGCGTCGCTCGCCGCCCCCGGCTCGGGTCCGAACCCGGAATCCGGCCCGGGGGTCGACCGCTGGGGCGCCACCGGCCGACCGGCCGGGCTCCGGGGAGCCGCCGCCCGCGGACCGACCGTCGCGTCGTGCACCGGGGGTGGCGCGAGGGGCTGAGAGACGGGCTCCGCCACGGGTACGGCGGAGGGCGTCGGGGAGGGCGTCTGCTGCCCGTACCAGTCCCGTTCGAACCCCTCGGGGTCGTACCACTCCCGCGGGGTCTCCTCGGGGCTCCGCGCCCCCTGAGGAGCCGGTGCCGGTGCCGGTCCCTGCGCCTGCGTCTGCGCCTGTGGCTGCTGATCCGGGGCCCGGTGCTGCCCTCGGCCCCGCCCCGCGGCCTGTCCCGCCCCCTCCGGCGGGATGTTGCCCGACCGGAACCACGGTGAGACATGCTGCCCCGGCAGGGGATCGTTCAGCGGATCCGCCAGCCGGTCGACCGCCGCCTCGAACGCGCCCGCAGCCTCGTACGCTCCTTGCTCGTACGGGCCGTCCTGTCCGGCGTCGTGCTCGGGGCGGAGTGCGGTCACGCGGCGGCCTTGCCCACCACCGGCGCGAGCCCCGCCGATCTCGCCACGGCCTCCGTGTCGCCGCAGCGCGCCAGCCAGTTGGCCAGCATCAGATGGCCGTGCTCGGTCAGCACCGACTCCGGATGGAACTGCACGCCCTCCACCGCCAGTTCACGGTGGCGCAGCCCCATGATGATGCCGTCGGCTGTGCGCGCCGTCACCTCCAGCTCCGGCGGAACCGTGTCGGGTTCGGCGGCGAGCGAGTGATAGCGGGTCGCGGTGAAGGGGGACGGCAGGCCGGTGAAGACCCCGGTGCCCTCGTGGGTCACCAGCGAGGTCTTGCCGTGCAGCAGCTCGGGGGCCCGGTCCACCACCCCGCCGTACGCCACCGCCATCGACTGCATTCCGAGGCAGACCCCGAAGACCGGGACGCCCGTGGCCGCGCAGTGGCGGACCATCTCGACGCAGACACCCGCCTGCTCCGGGGTCCCCGGGCCGGGCGACAGCAGGACGCCGTCGAAGCCGTCCTGGGCGTGTGCCGTGGTCACCTCGTCGTTGCGCAGCACTTCGCACTCGGCGCCGAGCTGATAGAGGTACTGGACGAGGTTGAAGACAAAACTGTCGTAGTTGTCCACGACAAGGATGCGGGCACTCACTGGCCGGCCCCCGTCCCGGTCGAGCCGTCGACCGTCACATCGCCGAACGGGAGCAGCGGCTCCGCCCACGGGAAGACGTACTGGAAAAGCGCGTAGACGACAGCCAGCACCAGCACGAGCGAGATGAGCGCACGCACCCATGCGTTGCCCGGCAGATGCCGCCAGATCCAGCCGTACATGCTGTCCCCTCCATTCGGTACGGGACCAGACTAAAGGGCCGGGGCAGAAGGCGTGGGTCAGCTGTGGAAAGCTGCCGGCCTGCCGTCGGTCACAGGCTGGGTCGCGTCGAGGTGCGCCCAGGCGATCAGCCGGTGGCTGCTGCCCCATTCGGGGTCGCAGGTGGTCAGCGTCAGATAGCGGCCGGGGCCGTCGAAGCCGGATCTGCGGGGGACGGGATCGATGACCCCGATGTCGCTCGGCACCGTCCGGTAGGGCTTCTTGTCGATGCGGTACGTGAACCACGTCGTCCCGTCCGTCAGCACCACCGGGTCGCCCGGCCGCAGCTTCGGAAAGTCCTTGAACGGGTCCCCGTACGTACGGCGGTGTCCAGCCACCGCGAAATTGCCCTGCGCACCGAGACGGGCGGTTCCGGTGTAGTGGCCGAGCCCCTTCTGCAGGGTCCGGACCTCGGTGTTCTCCAGAACGGGCCACTCCCAGCCCTTGCCGAAGCGCGGAATGTAGAGCATCGCGAACGGCTTGCCGTCCCGGTACGCCGCCGGGGCGGGCGGCGCCGTCGGCTTCGGAGATCTGTCCGGTGCGGGGGCGGTCACGGGTCCCTGGGACCACTGGTTGCGCAGGGTGTCGATCTGTCCCTCGGTCGCGTCGGCGGCCTTCACCCCGGTCCAGAACAGCACGTACACCACGAAGAGCACGATCAGGGCACCGACGGTGATGCAGAGTTCACTGAACGTCCTCACGACCAGTCGCACCGACACCGTGTCGGCCTCCCCACTGCTGCTCGCTACTGCACCGGCTCCGCATGGTGGAGATCCACTGTGCCCGAGTAGCCGGGAAGAGTCACCGCCTCGTTCTCGTCGACTTTCCAGCCGAGCCCGTACGCCTTCACATAGAGCAGGTAGTTGCTGATCGCCGGGGAGTCGTTGAGCGCCTGCTTGAGCTTGCCCGGGTCGCCGACCGCGGTGATCTTGTACGGCGGGGAGTAGACCCGGCCCTGGAGGATCAGCGTGTTGCCGACACAACGGACCGCGCTGGTGGAGATCAGCCGCTGGTCCATGACCTGGATGCCCTGGGCGCCGCCCTGCCAGAGGGCGTTGACGACCGCCTGAAGGTCCTGCTGGTGGATGACCAGGTCATTGGGCTGCGGGTCGGGGTAGCCGGGGTTGGCGGTGGCATTGGGCGGGGCGTCGTCGAGGGTGACGGCCACGGACCGCCCGGAGAGCTCCGCCGTACCCGCGGCGCGCTCCAGTGCCTTGAGCCGCGCATCCTCGGCCTTGGTGCTGCCGTCGTCGCGCCGGACGAGGGAGTCGATGTCCTCGCGGACGGATGCGGTGGTCTCGTCCAGTTCCGCGTTCTTGCCGCTGCGCTGCTGGATGAGGTCGGAGAGCTTCAGCAGCGAGGAGTCGGTGCGGATATTGGTGCCCTTGGCCGTGTTGGCGCTGGTGACGAAGATCAGTCCGGCGAGGGCGAAGACGGCAGCCGTCAGCACCCGGGCCGGGTGCCGGACGGTGCGCCGGACCGGTCCTTCGGGGGAGTCGGCAGAATTGCTCAACGTACCCTTATCTCCTTCGGCGCCACGGAAGCACTACGCTAACGGACGCCCGGGGGAGTCAGCATTCCCCCTCGGTCCCTGCCCCGGCGCCAGCCACAGTTCCCTGCGCGGTCACGCAGCGCATCGACAGGAGAGTTCCTCGTGCCGAAGTCACGTATCCGCAAGAAGGCCGACTTCACGCCTCCTCCGGCGAAGCAGGCAACCAACATAAAGCTGACCAGCCACAGCTGGGTGGCGCCGGTGATGCTGGCGCTCTTCCTGATCGGCCTGGCCTGGATCGTCGTCTTCTATGTGACCGACGGCGATCTGCCGATCAAGTCGCTGGGCAACTGGAACATCGTCGTCGGCTTCGGCTTCATCGCCGGCGGCTTCGGTGTCTCCACGCAGTGGAAGTAGCGCCGCGGAGCAGGTGACCTCACGGCCGAGCCCGGTCCGGCAAGCCTTGCCCCGAGTTACCCACAGCGTTATCCACAGGCAGGGGAAAAGGTCAGACGATCTGTGGATAACTCCCTGGTCATTGACGCCGATGTGACTGCAGCCTGCCTCATCCAGGGGCGGCACGCCCCTTGTCCCTGCTGGAAAAACCCAGCTCAGCGACAAGGGGCACAGTTGTTCCCACAGAATGCACAAGATTCGATACACGCTGTGGACAACTGGTGCTGTGGACAACTGACCGAGGGAACAACCGGACATCGGCGCCCCCGGCCACGTCAGCGTCGGCACCCACGGCCGTGACCGTTTCGGCGTCCACAGCCACCGCATCCGCAGGCCTGTGCCCGCGGCTCCGTCGGCTCAGGTAAGCGCTGCTGTTCTGGCGAGGACGATGACGACCACGGCCGCCAGGACCAGGGCGCAGGTGCCGTACTGCACCAGTGCGCGCCGCTCTCGGGGTGCGTGCACCATGCCGATCGCGATCAGCGTGCCCGCGATCAGCCCGCCCACATGTGCCTGCCAGGCGATTCCGCCCCAGGGGTTGAAGGTGATGACCAGGTTCACCGCGAGAAGCACGAAGACCGGGCGCATGTCGTAGTTGAGCCGACGCATGAGCACAGCAGTAGCACCCAGCAGACCGAAGATCGCCCCGGAGGCACCGAGCGAACCCTGATCGGGTGCGGAGAGCCAGTAGGTGAGCGCGCCGCCCGCCAGGCCGGAGAGCATGTAGAGCGCGAGGTAGCGGGCACGGCCGAGCGCCGCCTCCAGCGGGCCGCCGAGCCACCACAGCCCCAGCATGTTGAAGACGATGTGCCACATCTCCTGATGCAGGAACATCGACGTCACCAGCCGGTACCACTGGCCCTCGGCGACGCCCTCCAGCGGGCCGCCGGAGTGCGTCGGGGCGCGGCCGAACAGCACCAGCTCGTTGACCAGCGCGTCGCCCTTCACCAGCACGGCGATGTACACGGCGACATTGATACCGAGAAGGATCTTGGTGATGAGCCGGGGATCGGCCGTGATGCTGCCGCCCGCGACGGTGCGCGGCGTGTTCGCGGCCGGGCCGTGTCCCGTACCCGACCCCTGACGGACGCAGTCCGGGCACTGGAAGCCGACCGAGGCGTTGACCATGCACTCGGGGCAGATCGGCCGGTCACAGCGGGTGCAACGGATATGCGTCCCGCGGCCGGGGTGGCGGTAGCAGCTGAGCGAATCGTCCGTGGCGGCGGTCCGGTCCCGGTCTCCCGGCGGCTGCTGGTCCATCGGTCCCCTCACTTCCCGGCCCCTTCGGTCCTCGTCGTGGCGGCAGTACGCACAACGCAGCCCTGCTCGTCCGCTATGTAACAAGTACGGACGAGCAGGGCTGTTGGTTCCCCGAAAGGACAATCAGGGCGTGATCACGTGACGACCACTGGTGATCAACGGTTCTCGATGACGACCGACTCGATCACGACGTCCTGCAGCGGGCGGTCGGTGCGGGCGTTGGTCCGGGTGGCGGCGATGGTGTCCACGACCTTCTGGCTGGCAGGGTCGACGACCTCACCGAAGATCGTGTGCTTGCCGGTCAGCCAGGCGGTCGGGGAAACGGTCACGAAGAACTGCGAGCCGTTGGTGCCCGGGCCGGCGTTGGCCATGGCCAGCAGGTACGGCTTGTTGAAGCTGAGGTCGGGGTGGAACTCGTCACCGAACTCGTACCCCGGGCCGCCGGTGCCGTTGCCCAGCGGGTCGCCGCCCTGGATCATGAAGCCGCTGATGACGCGGTGGAAGACGGTGCCGTCGTACAGCCGTTCCGTGGACTTCTTGCCGGTCTCGGGATGCGTCCACTCGCGCTCGCCCTTGGCGAGCTCGACGAAGTTCTTGACCGTCTTGGGCGCGTGGTTCGGCAGAAGCCGGATCTCGATGTCGCCCTGGTTGGTCTTCAAGGTGGCGTAAAGCTGCTCAGCCACGATCTGCCTTCCGTAAGTCTTCGGTGACGTTAAGTCTTCGATGCCGTCCACCGATCCTCGCACGGGCCGCCCGCTCCGGCGCCCGGCCGCCACCCCGAACGCGCCTCGCTCACCTTCTTGCCCGATTCCGCGCCCCGTGCACCGAAGCCGGCTCCGCCCCGCTCGCCTGCGACGTGTCCGAAACCCTTCCGTCCGCTCGCTGCAGGAACAAATGCGGCCAAGTGCGTGACGCCGCGGCGCGGGCTGAGCCGAACCGTGGCATTGTCATCGGCAAGCTCCCCTTGCACCGCATTGCCCCAAGGCATCACTCATGGGCCGAATGACCCGGATGCCCGCCCCGCATGCCGTACGGGTCTCCGGCGGGCATGATCTCGAAATGGGTGGAAAGGCGGAGTGCCAACCCGCCACCAAGGAGGAGGATCCCGTGACCCGCATCGACAGCGTGCGCGCCGCAACCGACTCGGCCAAGGACAGCGTGCAGCACGCCGCGGAAGTGGTGGCGCCCTACGCCGACACGGCCAAGGACCAGGCCGCGCATCTCGCGTGCGAGGCCCGCGCGCGGCTCGCGCCGAAAATGTCGAAGGCAGCCCATCAGGCCCGCATCCAATACGACGCGCATCTCGCACCACGTCTCGAACTGGCCCGCGCTCATGTGCCCCCCAAGGTCGACGTGGCGGCCCAGCGTGCCGCGGTCCGTACCCGCCGGGCCGCCCGTACCGCCGCCGACTACACCGTCCCGCGCGTCGGCCACGCGATGTCCGTCGCCCAGCCCCTGGCCGAGGAGGCCTCGGCGCGCAGCGCCGCCGCGCTGGCCGCCCTGCGCGGGCAGGTCACCGCGAAGGAGATCAGGCAGCTGGCCAGAAAGCACGAGCGGCGGGCCAAGGCCGGTCGGCTGTTCAAGGGCCTCCTCGTGGTCGGCATCGTGGCGGGCGGCGCCTATGCCGCGTGGCGGTGGTGGGACAGGCAGGCCAATCCGGACTGGCTGGTCGAGCCGCCCGCTCCCACGGAGGTGTCCGACCGCCCGCCGCTGTCCTCGGTGGACGGCAGCGGCCCGACCCCGCTCGACCCCGACGCCCAGGCCGGGCAGACCGACAGGGAGGCCAGGGGGACGGACGGTCCGGGGGGCGTGGACGGCACCGATCTCGACGACGGGCGCTGAGCCGACCCGTACAAGGAAGCGGGCGCCGGAAGACCTTGAGTCTTCCGGCGCCCGCCTTTTGTTTTGTGGAGCCTAGGAGATTCGAACTCCTGACATCTGCCTTGCAAAGGCAGCGCTCTACCAACTGAGCTAAGGCCCCGAAAAGGGGACAGCACCGGACGCTTCGACGTCTCGGCAACCGTCGCAGACCAGAGTACCGGGTACCCCACGGAATCCTGCAAAAAGATGGGGACTCCCGGTGGACGACCACTCTCCGTAAGATGCTCGTCGAGGTTCGCAGCAGCGAAGCCGCAGCGAAGGGGAGACGCCATGGACGCAGCTCAGCAAGAGGCAACGGCAAGAGCCAGGGAGCTTCAGCGCAGTTGGTACGGAGAACCTCTCGGGGCACTCTTCCGCCGGCTGATCGATGATCTCGGCCTGAACCAGGCTCGGCTCGCCGCGGTCCTCGGGCTGTCCGCCCCCATGCTCTCCCAGCTGATGAGCGGCCAGCGGGCGAAGATCGGCAATCCCGCGGTCGTCCAGCGCGTCCAGGCGCTCCAGGAACTGGCTGGTCAGGTCGCCGACGGCAGCGTCAGCGCGGGGGAGGCAACCGACCGCATGGAAGAGATCAAGAAGTCTCAGGGCGGCTCCGTCCTCACCGGCACCGGCCAGACCTCCACCACCGGCGGCGCCCCCACCGTCCGGCGCGTGGTACGTGAGATCCAGTCGCTGCTGCGGTCGGTCGCGGCCGCCGGCGACATCATCGATGCCGCCGACTCCCTCGCCCCGACCCACCCGGAACTGGCAGAGTTCCTCAAGGTGTACGGCGCGGGGCGCACCGCGGACGCGGTGGCGCACTACGAAGGACACCAGAGCTAGGCCCCGTCGTTCGGATCGGGCGGGATCAGCGAGCGGGGCCCGGTGCCGTGGAGGCGGAGGGGGAGTCATGGGTAAGTCATGGCGACCCGACGACGACGCGGCGAGGCGCGGTGCCTGAGCACGCGAGCCCGGCATGATCCGAACGAGAGGCCCTGGGGCACTACCGCCGAGAGCCGGGCACGAGCCGAAACAGGAACTGGAGCGGGCGCAGCGCAATGGGTGAGGTCTTCGCCGGTCGGTACGAACTGATCGATCCGATCGGACGTGGTGGAGTCGGCGCCGTCTGGCGCGCCTGGGACCACCGGCGCCGCCGTTATGTGGCGGCCAAGGTCCTCCAGCAGAGCGACGCACACACGCTGCTGCGCTTCGTCCGCGAACAGGCGCTGCGGATCGAGCATCCGCATGTGCTCGCCCCGGCCAGCTGGGCCGCGGACGACGACAAGGTCCTGTTCACCATGGATCTGGTGAGCGGAGGTTCACTGGCCCATGTCATCGGCGACTACGGGCCGCTGCCGCCCCGTTTCGTCTGCACGCTGCTCGATCAGCTGCTGTCCGGGCTGTCGACGGTGCACGCGGAGGGCGTCGTGCACCGGGACATCAAACCCGCGAACATCCTGATGGAGGCCACCGGCACCGGGCGGCCGCATCTGCGTCTGTCCGACTTCGGCATCTCCATGCGCAAGGGGGAGCCGCGTCTCACCGAGACCAACTACGTGGTGGGGACGCCGGGTTACTTCGCGCCCGAGCAGATGATGGGGGCGGAACCGGATTTCCCCGCGGACCTGTTCGCGGTCGGTCTCGTCGCGCTCTATCTGCTGCAGGGGAGGAAACCGGACGCGCAGGCCATCGTCGAGCACTTCGCCTCGTACGGAACTCCCGGCGCCCCGGAGGGGATTCCCGAACCGCTGTGGCAGGTCCTCGCGGGGCTGCTGCAGCCGGATCCCCAGGTCCGGTTCCGTACGGCGACAGGCGCGCGCAAGGCGCTGACCGCCGCGGTCGACATGCTGCCCGAGCCCGGTATCGACGACGAGCCGGTGGAGGTCTTCGACCAACTCGGCCCGCTGCCCGACGGCTTCGGCCCCGCCGGGCCGCTCACGGCCCCCCGGACGGCCGCGCAGGACTCACGGTCGGCTCACACGGACCAGGCGGCCCAGCAGCCCCTGGAGCAGCCCCAAACCCAGCCACCGATGCCGATGTCGGAGACGGGCAGTTTCCATCTCCCACCGCCTCCCCAGCAGTCCACACCGCTGCCCCGACCGACGCAGTCGTCCACACCTGCCACTCCCCTCCCCGCCCATACGGCCGCCCCCTTCCACGCGCCCGCGCCGGATCCCTCACAGGCCCCCACGGCCGCGGTGCAGCACGAACCGGCCCTCACCCGCGCCTACACCGCCGGGCAGCCGCAGATTCCCGCCCCCGGACCAGGGGTTTCCCCGCACCTCTCGGCCACTGTTCCGGCGCAGGCTCCGCAGAAGCGTCCGGGACCGTCCACGAAGGTGGCGGTCCCGGTCCTGCTGCTGGCGCTGATCTGTTTCGCCGTGGGCATCTGGGCGCTGACCCAGAGCTGAGCCGGCGGGCAGGAGCCCGCGTCGTTGCCCTGAACTGAGCATGGCGGGGCCGGAGCCGCCGCCGTGTACGGCAGCGGCTCCGGCCCGTTCACCAGGTCTGTGTCGGGCCTCCGTACGGCGGTCGCCCGCCCCCGGCCGGGCCTCCCACGACCGGGCCGTCAGAACCGACCGGACCCGCCGGGGCGGTCACCGAGGCGGTCACGGCGCGGCGGCGCGCCAGCAGCGTCCACACGCCCAGTCCGAGCACCAGCACCGCTCCTGCGCCGATCCCGGCCACACCGACCATCCTCATGGTGTCGCTCCTGGCCGCCTCGGGGTCGCTCTTCCCGCTCCTCGCCATGTCCTTGTCGTTCTGCGTGACCGAGAAGATGCCGGTGTCACCCGTGTAAGGCGACTTCACCGCCGTCCCGTCCACTTTGACCTTGAGGATCATCGGAATCCCCTTGTCGCCGTACGACTTCGCGACTTCCGGGCTGAGCGCGACCGACAGGTAGTACCAGCCGGCGAATCGCATGGCGCTGACGCTGCTGGTGGAGTCGAACCGGTTCTCGTACGCCACCGGCGGCAGCGGATCCAGCGATACGGACGCCGACTTTCCGGAGTACGACAGCGGCGTCGCGCTGTCGACATGGCCGTGTGCCGGATTGTCGAGGGAGAGTGCGAGCGCGCTGCCGATGAATTTGTCCGAGGCGTTGTTGTTGCCCAGGTCGACGGTGGCGAAGAGCTGCTGACCCCAGTCCACCGGCACCCGGTAGAAGCGCGTCTGCCCGGGTGCGATGGTGTCGTGCCACTCGCCGGTCTGCAGGCTGGTCGCGTCGTAGTAGCTGGTGCCGCCCGACCGCCTCTGCGGGGCGTCGGTGGGCGGCGCGGGCAACACCGACGGCCAGTTGTCCGGCGCCTCGGTCGGCGTCGAGCCGCCCTGCTTCAGCTGCGGCTCCGACTCGTAGCGCAGTTCCAGATCCCACGCATCGGGCGTCGAGGTGGCCTTGCTCTCGCGCTCGATCAGGACGTTGTACGTACCGGCCTCCTGGCAGGTACTGCTGTTCTTGTCCGCGATCCGGTAGGCGTACGCCGCGATCGGACGTGGGAACTCCGCCGACTCGAACCGCGCGTACTCCGAACTGCACTGCAGGTCGGCGCTGTCCCTGATGCTGACCTTGATGCCGTCCCCGTAGGCGACCTGTCCGCCGCCCCTGGGCACGACCACCGCCGATACGTACCCGTTGGTCTTCGCGTCCAGGTTCAGCCGGTAGTAGAGCTTCTCGCCCCGCTCGATCGAGCTCTTGTAGACCGATCCGGGCGCGAGCGCCGTCGCCTCGGTGCTGACCTCCGCGCCACCGACCGACTTCGCCCCGGGATCGAAGGTGTACGCAGCGGGCTCCCCGGCCGCGTACGCCTGCCCCGGCAGCGCCGCCGCCGCGCAGATCACCGCAGCCGCGGCCAGCGCCACCCGGCCCCTGTTGCGCTGCCTCATCACGCGCTTCCCCTCGTCGTCTGTGCGGCCCGCCCGCGACGCCCGCGTAGGACGACGAGCCCCGCCATCACCACCACCACGGCGCCCGCCCCGGCAGCGGCCACGATGCCGGTCCATCCTGCCCCGCCCGTACCGCCGCTGTCTGCGGCCCTGGTCGGATTGCCGCCCTTGTCCACCTTCTTGGCCGCGACAGGAGCGTTGTGCTCGGGTCCGGTCAGTTCGTCGCCGAGCACCGACACCCGCAGCACCACGCCGATCTGCGGGTTCTCCGCGATATCGGCGGCACCCGCCCCCAGCGTCACCGAGACGTAGAAGCAGCCGCCCGCGGCGTGCACGGGCCGGACGTGGGAGCGGTACTCGTAGCGACCGCCCCGCACGTCCCGGGGGTCACCGGTGGGCGGCACCGCGTCCTTGCCGCCGTCGCCGTACTCCGGCCGCGACCCGGCGGGCGTGACGCCCTTGTCCAGCGGCGCCCCCCACCCCGTAAAGGAGCTCCAGCGGCCATCGACGGTGTCGATCCGCAGCCCGATCCCTTCCCTGCCGAGCTCCGCGGCGACCTCGCAGGGCCGCGGCGTACCGCAGTTGTCCTCGCCGTCGGAGATCAGCAGGATCGTGCGCGTGCCGATGGCACCGCCCGCGGGCCGGGGAAGGTCCTCGGCGGCCTTGCGCAGCGACAGTCCGATGGGGGTGTCACCCTTGGGTTCCGCGGCCGCCACGGCCCGCTTCACGGCCGCCCGGTCGAGTCCGTGCACCGGCTGGACGAGCCTGGTGTCCGCGCAGCCCCGGGGACGATCGGCGCCGTACACCCGCAGCCCGGTCGGATACCCGTCGGGAAGGCCGTCGACGACAGTGCCGACGGCCGTACGGGCACTCTCCATCCGGGTACGTCCCGTACCGTCGTCGTCCGCCATGGAGCCGGACGAGTCGAGCACCATGACCAGGCTGCCGGCCGAAGCGCGGCCGGGCGCCTCCGAAGCGGCGGGCGCACCGCCCGTGCCACCGCCACGGCCGGCATCGCGCCCGCCACCAGGGCGAGCAGCGCCCCGCCGATCCATGTCCCCGCAGCAGCACTGCGCCGATGGTGGTCCCGTGCCTTCACCCGTGCCCCCTCGACCGAAAAACCGGCCTTTTGCTCCCGCAACCTAATGATTTGCTTAGGTGAACTCAAGAGCACAGGCGTCACGGTCCCGCAACAGCACGAAGCCCCGGCCGCTCAGCGACCGGGGCCCGCAATCAGGCTGTTCTGTCTCACACACCCGAACCTGCGGGCACGGAGTCGGTCGCCTCCGTCCACAGATCCTGCTCGGCGCGATCCGCCTGGATCTGGCGGTACACGAGGAGCCCGCCGATGGCGGCCAGTGCGACCAGGAGAAGCTTCTTCACCGCGCGACCTCGTCTTTCCTTGACGTAGGGGACTTCTGCCGCCCGACTATACACACCGACCGATATCGATCGGTGACCTGCCCGCGACCCAACTGGCGCCCGGAGAAGAGCGATCTCCCGGAGCCGTCACGAGCATCGCTCCGACCGACGGGCCCGTTCACGCCGTTCGTCCCGGGCAGGGCAAGCCCGTCAAGGCCGGTTGAACCATACGAGTGGTGTTCATCTGAAGATCGACCGATCTGCGGCGTCGGTCCATGAAATCGCGAGCGACGTCCACATCATCGGAAAGGCAAGCAAACCGGACCACCTGAAAGCGAGGGGCCATGAGCACCTTCAAGCCCAAGAGCATCTGGACCGCCTTCGTCACCGCCTTCTTCGCCCTCCTCGCCGCACTGGGGCTCATGAGCAGCCCGGCGGCGGCCACGGAGCAGAGCGCCCCGGAGCCGACGACCACGAACCAGAAGCACACGGGTGCGACCGCGGCAACCGCGACCACCCCGTCGGTGCGATGGACCCTTCCGCGTGACCGGGCGCTGCCACCCACGATCAAGCAGCGCATCCGGGCCGAGGCACACGGCTCCACGCCCGCCGCCTGGCAACTGTCCACGGACACGACGAACGCCATGGACACCAGAAGCGCCGCCCGCGCCACCCACAAGGCCCCGGCGGGGGACGTGTCCCTCCTGCCGCCGTGAGAGCGGCGCAATTGACGCACAGAGCCCCCAGGGCCGGTTCGCACCGGACGGGGGCTTCTTCGTACGCTCGGGCCCCGCCCCGCCCGTCCCGGCACGGGAGCCGGGCGCACCCCCTCTCGGCATTCTCCAAGAACGGGCCCTGCGGCAAGAACGGGCCCTGCGGCCGGCCGATCACGAAGCCGCCCCACCGACGTGGCCGATGGCCAGGAGCCCAACTGCGATGACGGCGACGGTCGGTGACCAGAAGGCACCGACTACGAGCAGCAGGGCACCGGCTCCCCACACCCCTGTCGAGCCACACCCCGATCGCTTGAAGGTGCCTCCCGAGGTCGCGCCGACGAACCTGCGGCACCCTGCCGGCCTTCCTGACCCATGCGGTGGGCGACGGGAGCGGGAAGCCGTGGCGATGCTCGTGGAGCTTCTGGAAGATCCGTTGACCGGCTGATGTCAGCCGCAGATGCCGAAGGCCCCCCACCGTTTCCGGTGGAGGGCCTTCGTGCTGGTGGGGCTAACAGGATTTGAACCTGTGGCCTCATCCTTATCAGGGATGCGCTCTAACCAACTGAGCTATAGCCCCGCCGCGCTGCGCGCTGACTTCTGAAGATTAGCGCACGTCGGGGCCAGTCCCAAAATCGATACTCCGAGCCCTACTCGTCCTCGGCCAGGGTGAGCTCGACGCCGCCCACGAAACCTGCCGACAGGTTGTAGATGAAGGAGCCCAGCGTCGCCAGCGCGGTCGCCAGCACCACGTCGATCACCGCGATGACCGAGGTGAAGATGAGGACCCGCGGAAGCGACAGGAACGACTGAAGGTCGAAGCCGTTGTTCTCGTTCGAGCCGGTGGCCTCGCTGATCGTGCCGCCCACGGTGGTGAAGACGCCCATCGCGTCCATCACCATCCACAGCACCGCGGCCGCCACCACCGTGCAGATGCCGAGCGCGATGGAGAGCAGGAAGCTCACCTTCATCACCGACCACGGATCGGCCTTGGCCACCCGCAGACGCGCCTTGCGGGTACGCGGAGTCGTCCGCGCCCCCGTCCGGGGTCGCCGGGCCGCCTGCGCGGCGCCGCCGCCCTGCGTCCTGCCGCCCTGGGTCCCGCCCGCGGGCGAGGGATACGCCTGCGGCGGGTGGTACGGCCCGCTCGCCTGCCCAGGTGCGGGCTCCCGCTCACCGGGCAACGGCCCGGTCGCGTAACCCTCGTACTGGGGCGGCTGAGGCCCCCGGGTGTCCGTCACAGTGCCCCCTTGGGAGTCCGTGGCAGGGCCACGGGCACCGTTCGCTCCAGCTCCGGAAGCGGCCGAACCGGCGCCCGTGGCTCCACTCACGCTCTACTCCTCGTGCTCCCCGGCCGAAGGCGACGTGCCTTCGACATTGCCCTCGACCGTGCTCTCGGCAGCCTCCGCCGTCGCGATCTCGGCGTCCTCGGACCCCTCGACCTCTTCGGCCTCACGGCCGGCTTCGGCGTTGCGGGCGATGCCGACGACGGCATCGCGCTTGCCCAGATTGATCAGTTGGACGCCCATGGTGTCACGGCCCGTCTCCCTGACTTCATTGACTCGCGTACGAATCACACCACCGCCGAGCGTGATGGCGAGGATCTCGTCCGACTCCTCGACCACCAGCGCGCCGACCAGCGAGCCCCGGTCCTCCACGATCTTGGCGGCCTTGATGCCCAGGCCGCCACGACCCTGAACGCGGTACTCGTCGACGGCGGTCCGCTTCGCGTAACCACCGTCGGTGGCAGTGAACACGAACGTACCCGGCCGGACAACATTCATCGAGAGCAGTTCGTCGCCTTCGCGGAAACTCATGCCCTTCACACCCGAAGTGGCACGGCCCATCGGACGCAGCGCATCGTCCGTCGCAGTGAACCTGATCGACTGGGCCTTCTTGCTGATGAGCAGCAGATCGTCCTCGGCCGACACCAGCTCCGCACCGATCAGCTCGTCGGCCGTGCCCTCGGCGCCGTGGTCCATCTCCCGGAGGTTGATGGCGATGACGCCACCGGACCGAGGTGAGTCGTAGTCCTTCAGCGCGGTCTTCTTCACCAGACCGCCCTTCGTGGCCAGGATCAGATACGGCGCGGCCTCGTAGTCACGGATCGCCAGGATCTGCGCGATCCGCTCGTCCGGCTGGAAGGCCAGCAGGTTGGCGACGTGCTGGCCACGGGCGTCACGGCCGGCGTCCGGGAGCTCGTACGCCTTCGCCCGGTACACCCGGCCCTTGTTCGTGAAGAACAGCAGCCAGTGGTGCGTCGTCGACACGAAGAAGTGGTCGACGATGTCGTCTTCCTTGAGCTTCGTGCCCCGCACGCCCTTGCCGCCGCGCTTCTGCGAGCGGTAGTCGTCCGTCTTCGTACGCTTCACATAGCCGCCGCGCGAGATCGTGACGACGATGTCCTCCTCGGCGATCAGGTCCTCGATGGACATGTCACCGTCGAAGGGCACCAGCTTGGAACGCCGGTCGTCGCCGAACTTCTCGACGATCGCGCCCAGTTCCTCACTGACGATCTGCCGCTGGCGCTCCGGCGACACCAGGATCGCGTTGTACTCGTTGATCTTCGCCTGGAGCTCGTCGTGCTCGGCCGTGATCTTCTGGTGCTCCAGCGCGGCGAGCCGGCGCAGCTGCATCTCCAGGATCGCGTTCGCCTGGATGTCGTCGATCTCCAGCAGGCCCATCAGGCCCTCACGCGCCACCTCGACCGTCTGGCTGCGCCGGATGAGGGCAATGACCTCGTCGATCGCGTCCAGCGCCTTGAGCAGGCCACGCAGGATGTGGGCCCGCTCCTCCGCCTTGCGCAGACGGAACCTCGTACGGCGGACGATGACCTCGATCTGGTGCGTCACCCAGTGGCGGATGAACGCGTCGATGGAGAGGGTGCGCGGCACACCGTCGACCAGCGCCAGCATGTTGGCGCCGAAGTTGGTCTGCAGGTCGGTGTGCTTGTACAGGTTGTTCAGCACGACCTTGGCGACCGCGTCCCGCTTCAGCACGACGACCAGACGCTGCCCCGTCCGCGACGAGGTCTCGTCACGGACGTCCGCGATCCCGCCGATCTTGCCGTCCTTGACCAGGTCGGCGATCTTCTGCGCGAGGTTGTCCGGGTTGGTCTGGTACGGAAGCTCCGTCACGACCAGGCACTGCCGGTTCTGGATCTCCTCGACCGCGACGACCGCGCGCATCGTGATCGAGCCGCGGCCGGTGCGGTACGCCTCCTCGATGCCCTTGCGGCCCACGACGAGCGCGCCCGTCGGGAAGTCCGGCCCCTTGATCCGCTCGATCAGCGCGTCCAGGAGCTCCTCCTGCGAGGCCTCCGGGTGCTCCAGGTACCACTGGGCACCGGCCGCGACCTCACGCAGATTGTGCGGCGGAATGTTGGTCGCCATGCCGACCGCGATCCCCGCCGAACCATTGACCAGCAGGTTCGGGAAGCGCGCCGGCAGAACCGTCGGCTCCTGGTTGCGGCCGTCGTAGTTGTCCTGGAAGTCGACGGTCTCCTCGTCGATGTCCCGGACCATCTCCATGGACAGCGGCATCATCTTGCACTCGGTGTACCGCATGGCCGCGGCCGGGTCGTTGCCCGGAGAACCGAAGTTGCCGTTGGAGTCCACCAGCGGCATGCGCATCGACCACGGCTGCGCCAGTCGCACCAGTGCGTCGTAGATCGACGAGTCGCCGTGCGGGTGGTACGTGCCCATGACGTCCCCGACGACACGGGCGCACTTGTAGAAGCCCTTCTCGGGCCGGTAGCCGCCGTCGTACATCGCGTACAGCACCCGGCGGTGCACGGGCTTGAGCCCGTCCCGTACGTCCGGCAGCGCACGCGAGACGATCACGGACATCGCGTAGTCGAGGTAGGAGCGCTGCATCTCCGTTTCGAGCCCCACGGGCTCGACACGCATGCCCACACCGGCGGTGGTGGGCTCCTCTTCAGGTGTCACAGGGGTGTTCTCGTCGGCCATTGCTGGTCAAAGTCCTTTCGAGCGGCGGCTTGCTGGTGCGGCCGACTCAGATGTCGAGGAAGCGGACGTCCTTGGCGTTGCGCTGGATGAACGAGCGCCGCGCCTCGACGTCCTCGCCCATCAGCACCGAGAAGAGGTCGTCGGCCTGCGCCGCGTCGTCCAGCGTGACCTGGCCGAGGACCCGGTGGTCGACGTCCATCGTGGTGACGCGCAGTTCCTCGGCGTTCATCTCGCCGAGGCCCTTGAAGCGCTGGATCGAGTCTTCCTTGATGCGCTTGCCGTTCTGCTTGCCCAGCTCGACCAGAGCGTCGCGCTCACGGTCCGAGTACGCGTACTCGAAGTCGTCCCGGCCCCACTTGATCTTGTAGAGCGGCGGGCGGGAGAGGTAGACGTGCCCGGCCTCGACCAGCGGACGCATGAAGCGGAAGAGGAACGTCAGCAGCAGGGTGTTGATGTGCTGACCGTCGACATCGGCGTCCGCCATCAGAATGATCTTGTGATAGCGGAGCTTCTCGATGTCGAAGTCCTCGTGGACCCCGGTACCGAAGGCCGAGATCAGCGCCTGGACCTCGGTGTTCTGCAGGATCTTGTCGACCCGGGCCTTCTCGACGTTCAGGATCTTGCCCCGGATGGGCAGGATCGCCTGGTACATCGGGTTGCGGCCAGACTTCGCCGAACCACCGGCGGAGTCACCCTCGACGATGAAGATCTCGCACTTCGTGGGGTCGTTGGACTGGCAGTCGCTCAGCTTGCCCGGCAGCGAGGCGCTCTCCAGGAGCCCCTTGCGACGGGTCAGATCGCGCGCCTTGCGGGCCGCGACACGAGCCGTGGCCGCCGCGATCCCCTTACGGATGATGTCGGCCGCCTCATTGGGATTGCGGTCGAACCAGTCCGTGAGCTGCTCGTGGACGACCTTCTGGACGAAGGTCTTCGCCTCCGTGTTGCCCAGCTTGGTCTTCGTCTGCCCCTCGAACTGCGGCTCGCCCAGCTTCACCGAGATGATCGCCGTCAGACCCTCACGGATGTCGTCACCGGTGAGGTTGTCGTCCTTCTCGCGCAGCAGCTTCTTCTCACGGGCGTACTTGTTGACCAGCGTGGTCAGCGCCGCACGGAAGCCTTCCTCGTGCGTACCGCCCTCGTGCGTGTGGATCGTGTTCGCGAAGGAGTAGACCCCCTCGCTGTACTGCGTGTTCCACTGCATGGCGATCTCGGCCGAGAGGAGACGCTCCTTGTCCTCGGCCTCGATGTCGATCACCGACTGGTGGATGACATCGCCCTTGCGGGAGTTCAGGTACTTCACGAAGTCGACGATGCCGCCCTCGTAGTGGTACGTGACCGTGCGAGCCTGCTCCGCCTCGGCGCCCTCGGCCACCTCGGCGACTTCGGCACCCAGCGTCGCCTTCGCCGACTCGCGCTCGTCGGTGAGCTTGATCGTCAGGCCCTTGTTGAGGAACGCCATCTCCTGGAAGCGGCGCGACAGGGTCTCGAAGGAGTACTCGGTGGTCTCGAAGATGTCCCCGTCGGCCCAGAAGGTGACGGACGTCCCCGTCTCGTCGGTGGCCTCGTTGCGGGCCAGCGGAGCGGTGGGGACACCGAGCTTGTAGTCCTGGGTCCAGCGGTAACCGTCCGTCCGGACCTCGACCGAGAGCCGCGACGACAGCGCGTTGACCACGGAGACACCGACGCCGTGCAGACCGCCGGAGACGGCGTAGCCGCCGCCGCCGAACTTGCCGCCGGCGTGCAGCACCGTCAGCACGACCTCGACCGCGGGCTTCTTCTCCGACGGCACGATGCCGACCGGGATACCTCGGCCGTTGTCGATCACACGGACCCCGCCGTCGGCGAGGACCGTGACGTCGATCGTGTCCGCGTGCCCGGCCATCGCCTCGTCGACCGAGTTGTCGACAACCTCTTGCACGAGGTGGTGAAGGCCCCGCTCACCGGTCGAGCCGATGTACATGCCAGGTCGCTTACGGACCGCGTCCAGGCCCTCAAGGACGGTGATCGCGCTGGCGTCGTACGAGGCGGAGACCTCGTTTGAGGCGATGACCTCGCCGCTCTCACCGGGGGTGGACGGAATGTTCTCGTTGGGGTTGCCGGAATCGGCCACGAAGCGCCCTTTCTGGCACAGCACAGGCCGTTCTCCGGGCAAACGGGAGCGGCTGCGTCGTTCGGCTTGTATCGACGACTCCCGCAGGTATGCGGGATTGTCGACCAGTCTACCGGTAGCACTGACACGAATGGGGGTTTGCGGGTACCTGAGTACGCATGTGCCGCCCTGAACCAGCGCCTGACGACTCCCCATATTCAGGAAGGGCCCCCAAGACGTTCAAGCGGGCATTGAGCGCTTCGGCCTGTCAACCTCCCGCTACCGTGAGGGACACCCCACTCTTCCCGTCCGGTTGCAACTACCACATATCGTCACGACTCGGATGCGACGGACAGCACCGCCGAGAAGCCCGGACAGGGCCGGCGCTCCACCCGGAACACCGCCCCACCGCGCTCAGAAACGGGAAGAAGCCCAGCTCACGCCCTCAGCCGTACGTATCGCCGGGCCCCGTGCTCCCCGGCGCCCGCAAGGGCCCGAACCGACGCTGCGGGCCCCCCGGCCCCAACACCTTGATCAACCTGACCGTGCCCTGCCCCAGATCCGCGTTCAGCCGGGCCACCAGCTGAGGCGCCAGCAACCGCAGCTGCGTCGCCCACGCCGTCGAATCGCACTGCACCGTCAGCACCCGCTCGTCCGGATCCTCGTCGTACCGCAACGGCACACAGTGATTGGCCAGATCCACACCGACGATCTGCGGCCAGCGCCCCATCACCCCACCCACCGCCGCAGGCGTCTCCCAGCCACGCTCAGTGATCAGACGATTGATCGCCGCGCCCAGCGGCAGCGGATCACGCCCATCCGCCCGCGCCCCCGAACGCAGCCCACCGCCCCGTCTGACCTGCTTCTTCTGCTGCGCAGCAGCTCCACGCGCCCGTGCCTGCTCCTTCGCCGCCCGCAACGCCACCCGTGCCAGATCGACACCCGACGGCTCCGGCTGCCGGCCTTCCTCCGGCCGAGCCTGCGCCGGCTCCCCGGACGCCTCACCACGACCGCTCACAGCCGCTCCACCTCACCTGCGGACACCGCATACCGCGTCCCCGCCAGAACCCCCGGAACGTCGTCGTCCACCGCTGCCGTCACCAGCACCTGCTCACCCGGAGCCACCAACTCCGCCAACCGCTCACGACGACGCGCGTCGAGCTCGGCAAAGACATCGTCCAGCACCAGCACCGGCTCGTTGCCCTCACCGCGCAACAGCTCGTACGAGGCCAGCCGCAGCGCCAGCGCGTACGACCAGGACTCACCATGGCTCGCATAGCCCTTGGCGGGCATGCCGCGCAGCCCCAGCAACAGATCGTCGCGGTGCGGGCCGACCAACGTCACACCCCGCTCGATCTCCTGCTTGCGGACCTCCGCCAGGGCCGCGATCAGCTGCTCGAACAGCTCCTCACGGGTACGCGCCGAATCCACCCCCGCGCCGACCGAACTCCGGTACTCCAACGCCACCGGACCACCCCCCGGCGCCACATCCGCGTACGCCTTGTCGGCCAGCGGCTGCAGAGTCGCGATCAGATCCAGGCGCTGCGCCAGCAACTCCGCACCGACCCGGCCCAAATGTTGATCCCACACATCGAGCGTGGACAGATCCATCGACCGGCCACCGTGCCTGCGCGCCATCGCCGCCGACTTCAGCAGGGTGTTGCGCTGCTTCAGCACCCGCTCGTAGTCCGAACGCACACCCGCCATCCGCGGCGAACGCGCCGTGATCAGCTCGTCGAGAAAGCGCCGACGCTCCCCGGGATCCCCCTTGACCAGCGCCAGGTCCTCCGGGGCGAACAGCACCGTACGCACGATCCCCAGCACATCACGTGGCCTGACCTGCGACGATCTATTGATCCGGGCTCGATTGGCCTTGCCCGGGTTGAGCTCCAGCTCGACCAGCTGCGAACGCTCGCCCTGTGTGACAGCGGCTCGGACGACAGCCCGGTCCGCACCCATCCGCACCAGCGGTGCGTCGGAGGACACCCGGTGGCTGCCGAGCGTCGCGAGATAGCCGACGGCCTCCACCAGATTCGTCTTGCCCTGGCCGTTGGCCCCCACGAAAACGGTGACGCCCGGATCGAGAGGTACCTCGACCTGGGCGTACGAGCGGAAGTCGGCCAGCGAGAGATGCGTGACATGCATGGGTGTACGCCGACCTTCCCGGCTTCCTGCTCCGTGCTCCGTAGTACGGGTCGGACGCCTCGGCCCGGCCCGCTCCTCGTTGCGGGCTACTTCTTGCTCTCGACCGCGTGGCCACCGAACTGGTTGCGCAGCGCGGCGATCATCTTCATCTGCGGGGAGTCGTCCTGGCGCGAGGCGAAACGCGCGAAGAGCGACGCCGTGATCGCGGGCAGCGGCACCGCGTTGTCGATCGCGGCCTCCACCGTCCAGCGGCCCTCACCGGAGTCGGCGGCGAAACCACGGAGCTTTTCGAGGTGCTCGTCGTCGTCCAGTGCGTTGACCGCCAGGTCGAGCAGCCAGGAACGGATGACCGTGCCCTCCTGCCAGGAGCGGAAGACCTCGCGCACATCGGTGACGGAGTCGACCTTCTCCAGGAGCTCCCAGCCCTCGGCGTAGGCCTGCATCATGGCGTACTCGATGCCGTTGTGGACCATCTTCGCGAAGTGACCGGCGCCGACCTTGCCCGCGTGGACGGAGCCGAAGTCGCCCTCGGGCTTCAGCGCGTCGAAGACCGGCTGGACCTTCGCCACGTTCTCGGCGTCGCCGCCGTACATCAGCGCGTAGCCGTTCTCCAGGCCCCAGACACCGCCGGAGACTCCGCAGTCCACGAAGCCGATGCCCTTGATGCCGAGCTCGACCGCGTGCTTCTCGTCGTCCGTCCAGCGGGAATTCCCGCCGTCCACGACGATGTCACCGGGCGAGAGGAGCCCGGCCAGCTCGTCGATGGTGGCCTGGGTCGGGGCACCGGCCGGAACCATCACCCAGACGACCCGGGGGCCCTTCAGCTTGCCCACAAGCTCTTCGAGGCTCTGGACATCCGAGACGTCCGGGTTGCGGTCGTAACCGATGACGGTGTGGCCTGCGCGGCGGATGCGCTCGCGCATGTTGCCGCCCATCTTGCCGAGGCCGACGAGACCGAGCTCCATCAGAGATTCCTTAAGCGTTGTGCCGATTCGTACCCACAGTCGAGCCTACGCCCGGCCGGGGACAGACCGACGGGCATGCTCGGCGCTGAGCGTGCCCGTCGGGACCTGCCGTTGCGGGACCGGTGGCCGGATCAGCCGGAGAGACGCACCGGCATGATCAGGTACTTGTACGTGTCGTCCGCCTCGGCATCCACGGCCGGGCGGCCGCTGAGCAACGCGGGCTTGGTGGATGTCGTGAACGAGAGCTGGGCGACCGGGGAGTCGATCGCACTCAGCCCGTCCAGGAGGAAGGTCGGGTTGAAGGCGATCGAGATGTCGTCGCCCTCCAGCACCGCGTCGACCCGCTCCACAGCCTGTGCGTCGTCGCTGGACCCCGCCTCCAGGATCAGCACACCCTGCTCGAAGCTGAGCCGCACCGGGGTGTTCCGCTCGGCGACGAGGGCCACACGCTTGACGGCCTCGACGAACGGAGCGGTCTCGATGACCGCGACCGAGTTGAACTCGGTGGGGAACAGCGTGCGGTACTTCGGCAGATCGCCTTCCAGCAGTCGCGTGGTCGTACGCCGGCCCGCGCCCTCGAAACCGATCAGCCCCTCACCGGCGCCCGAGCCGGAAAGCGCCAGAGTCACCGTGTCACCGCTGGTCAGCGCCTTGGCGGTGTCCAGCAGCGTCTTGGCGGGCACCAGGGCGACGGCCGAGGCATCCGGGTTCTCCGGCTTCCAGAGGAACTCGCGGACCGCGAAGCGGTAGCGGTCGGTGGAGGCCAGGGTGACGGTCTCGCCCTCGATCTCGATGCGCACACCGGTCAGGACCGGCAGCGTGTCGTCGCGGCCCGCTGCGATGGCGACCTGGGCGGCGGCCGAGGCGAAGACCTCACCGGGGACCGTGCCGGTCGCGGTCGGCATCTCCGGCAGCGCCGGGTACTCCTCCACAGGAAGGGTGTGGAGGGTGAATCGCGAGGAGCCGCAGACCACGGTCGCCCGTACACCGTCTGTGGAAATCTCCACCGGGCGGTTGGGGAGGGCACGGCAGATGTCGGCGAGCAGCCGGCCGGAGACCAGCACCGTGCCGTCCTCCTCGACCTCGGCGTCCACCGAGACCCGGGCCGAGACCTCGTAGTCGAAGCTGGAGAAGCTGAGGGCGCCGTCCTCAGCCTTCAGCAGAAGGCCCGCGAGAACGGGCGCCGGCGGACGGGCCGGGAGGCTACGGGCCACCCAGGCCACAGCCTCCGCGAGTACATCGCGCTCCACCCGGATCTTCACCGGAACCGCCTCCTGCTGTTGCTCGCTCGCCCTGCTGGCCTTCGTCGTCTGATCGGGTCGCCCCGCCGATGAGAGCGGGAGGACGCCGGGGACCAGTCTGACGTACGGCACCGACACTCGGTGCTGCTCGGGGTCAAGTCGCGACAAGAGCTTCGGAGCGCTCCGGCGCCGAGTTGTGCACAGGCCCCACTTCGAAGCGGATTCCGGGCTAACTCTAGGTGGCAGTAGTAGTAGGGCCTGTGGAAACCGTGGATAACGTCGTTTTCCCAGGTCAGGCCCAGTTTTTTGTCCACCGACCCTGTGGGTGGCACCGGTGGACAACCCGGTGGTTCTGTGGACACGCGAAAGTTCTGCACACCCGGTGCACAGGGCAGGGGGGTTTCTCCCCAGGGCTGTCCCCAGCTTTACCCAGGTTCCCCACAGCCCAACCGACCTTCCTGATGTGACGCCTTTCACTCTGCGCGGTGAAAGGCGGTGTTGTGTTGCCGAACAGTGGACAGAGGTGTGGAGAAGCTCAAACAAGCTGGGGACAACAAGGGCCGGGCTGTGGGTCGCCGGTGGACAACAGCATCGGCTCCTTGTGGACGAGGATGTTGTCCACAGCCTGTGGATCACTGTTGGCCACAAATCCCCAAGGCCTTGACCTGGCCTGATGGAGTATCGACAGTCGCCCCTGTGGAAGCAATATGGACAACTTCCGAATCCCCAGGCTGTGGAGGGGGGATTCTCCCCAGATCTGTGGAGAACGGACGGTCGACGGCGGGTATTCGAACACCGCGACCGCGCCGGAGGCCCGGGAACAGGCTTCGGAGGGGTCCAGCGACGAGGTTCGGGGGGCTCCGGAGGGCGTTTCCGGGGCTCGGGAGGGTCTCAGGAAGCGGCCTGAGGTGCCGAGGGGGCCTTCACGCGGGTTCCGTGGCGGCGCCCGATGGTCCCCGGGGCGGATCTCGGGCGGCTCAGGGAAAGCTGGGGGAAGCCCCGGAGCCGCACGGGGAGTTCCAGGAAGGCTCTGGACTGGCTCCGGACAGGCTCCGGACAAAGCGGAAGGGCGCTCGGAGAGCCCTGTGAGGGATCTCCGAGCGCCCCTGTGGCGCGTACAGAGCGTGTACTGCCGTGTCAGCCGTTCTTGATGCGGTTGGTGAGCTCGGTGACCTGGTTGTAGATGGAGCGTCGCTCCGCCATCAACGCACGGATCTTCCGGTCCGCGTGCATCACCGTCGTGTGGTCGCGACCGCCGAACTGTGCCCCGATCTTGGGCAGTGAGAGATCGGTCAGCTCCCGGCAGAGGTACATGGCGATCTGGCGGGCCGTCACCAGCACGCGGCTGCGCGAGGTTCCGCAGAGGTCGTCCACCGTCAGACCGAAGTAGTCCGCGGTCGCCGCCATGATGGCCGTCGCCGTGATCTCCGGAGCCGAATCCTCGCCCCCCGGAATCAAGTCCTTCAGCACATGCTCGGTCAGCCCGAGGTCCACCGGCTGACGGTTCAGGCTGGCGAAGGCCGTGACCCGGATCAGCGCCCCCTCCAACTCCCTGATGTTCCGGGAGATTCGGGACGCGATGAACTCCAGGACCTCCGGCGGGGCGTTGAGCTGCTCCTGTACCGCCTTCTTGCGGAGGATCGCGATCCGCGTCTCCAGCTCCGGCGGCTGCACATCGGTGGTCAGGCCCCACTCGAAGCGGTTCCGCAACCGGTCCTCCAGGGTCACCAGCTGCTTGGGCGGCCGGTCGGAGGACAGCACGATCTGCTTGTTCGCGTTGTGGAGCGTATTGAAGGTGTGGAAGAACTCCTCCTGTGTCGATTCCTTGCTCGCCAGGAACTGGATGTCGTCGACGAGCAGGATGTCCACGTCGCGGTAGCGCTTGCGGAAGGTGTCGCCCTTGCCGTCGCGGATCGAGTTGATGAACTCGTTGGTGAACTCCTCGGAGCTCACGTACCGCACCCTGGTGCCCGGGTAGAGGCTGCGGGCGTAGTGCCCGATGGCGTGCAGCAGGTGGGTCTTGCCGAGTCCGGACTCCCCATAGATGAAGAGCGGGTTGTACGCCTTCGCGGGTGCCTCGGCCACCGCGACCGCCGCGGCGTGCGCGAACCGGTTGGACGCACCGATGACGAAGGTGTCGAAGAGGTACTTCGGATTCAGCCGTGCCGCCGGCTCACCGGGGCCGGGTGCGGGGGCGGGCTGTGCGCCCATCGGCCCGGTGCCGCCGCCGGGCCGGCCGGTGCCCGCGCCGCCCTGCCGGTGCTGGGGCTCCTGCATGTCGTGGTGCTCGGGGCGCTGCTGTTCGTAGCCCTGGCGCTCGGGCGGCTGCGGCCGGTAGTCGTGCTGCGGCTGCTGGGGGCGGCCGCCGGCGTACGGCTCGCGCCACTGCTCCGCGGAGGTGTCGCGGTCCTGGAATCCACCGAGCCGCGGCTGCTGCCAGGAGAGGTCCTCCTGGGTGCGCGGCCACGCACCGGGGTCGGGGCGCTGCTGCTGGTAGTCGGGGTAGGCGGGACGCGCGGTCGGCATGCCGTCGTCGGAGGGCCGGTGCCCGTATCCGTCGTACGCGTCGTTGTGCTGACGCTCGTCGTGCTGCGGTCCCGGATAGCGGTGCTGCTGGGGCTGATGGGACTGGTGCATCGGAGGCGCGGGCGGGCTCGGAGGCTCGCCCGCGGAGTCGTCGACGGTGATCGCGATGCGGATCGGGCGGCCGCACTCCCGGCTCAGCGTCTCGCTGATGAGCGGCGCGAGCCGGCCTTCCAGGACGCGCTTGCCCCATTCATTGGGAACGGCGAGCAGCGCCGTGTCGGCGACCAGTGCGAGCGGCTGGCAGCGCTCGATCCACTGTTTGTCCTTCGGCTCGATGCCCTGCTGGCCCTCTCCGAGGAGTTGCTCCAGCACGCGTGGCCACACTGCGGCAAGATCGGCAGGTACATCAGCCACAAGGCACGCTCTCTCGCTGGTCCCACGAATGTGTGGTTCTCGGGACGGGATGGGTCGGGATGGGTGGGGACCGGCAGGCAGGAAGAAAAGGAACCGGAGTTCAGCCACGGTAGTCAGGCCGACCCGCGTGGTTCAAGTCGTTGTCCACAGGCTGTGCACAGTGCGGGGTGCTGCGGAGCCGGTTTGACCGGATGGCGCAGCCGCGCGTACCGTGACCAGGTCGAGTTGTCGATGGCTGCTGCCGCCTGCCTCCGATGGGCAAAGATCACGATCTGTGATTGTGAAGCGGTGCACTAGAGCGTTTACGCGAGTTCCTCGTGGGCGCACGGTGACAGCCAGGCGATGTCCCGCCAACACACGAGTCATTTCTGGAGCCCCCGAGTGAGCAAGCGCACCTTCCAGCCGAACAACCGTCGTCGCGCGAAGACCCACGGCTTCCGGCTGCGTATGCGCACCCGAGCCGGCCGCGCGATCCTCGCGTCCCGCCGTGGCAAGGGTCGCGCCAACCTGTCCGCCTGATCGCCTACAGGTCATGACGTGCTGCCTACCGAGAATCGGCTGAGGCGGCGCGAGGACTTCGCGACCGCAGTACGTCGAGGACGCCGGGCCGGCCGCCCGCTACTCGTCGTTCATCTACGCAGCGGTGCAACGGACCCGCACGTGACTGGGGAGAACGCTCCCCCGCCGCGTGCGGGTTTCGTTGTCAGCAAATCCGTGGGTGGAGCGGTTGTGCGCACAGCGGTGAAGCGCAGGCTTCGCCACCTGGTCCGCGAACGACTGGCCCTGCTGCCCCCCGGTAGCCTGGTTGTCGTACGAGCGTTGCCCGGAGCGGGCGACGCCGACCATGAACAGCTGGCCCGAGACCTGGACGCCGCTCTGCAGCGGCTGCTGGGAGGTGGCGCGCGATGAAGTACCCGCTGCTGGCTCTTATCAAGCTGTACCAGTGGACGATCAGCCCACTTCTCGGGCCTGTCTGCCGTTACTACCCGTCGTGTTCCCACTATGGATATACGGCGATCGACCGGCACGGAGCGATCAAGGGAACCGCGCTGACGGCTTGGCGCATCCTTCGGTGCAATCCGTGGTCACCCGGTGGCGTGGACTATGTCCCACCGCGCAAACGTCCGCGTTGGCACGAACTGCTGCGTAATGCCATGCGCGGTGGCAAGGGCGGGGACTCCGCCGCTGATGTGCCTTCCCGGGGGTCGGATTCCGAACCCCCGAGCCCGGCCGCAGAGACTTCGCCCAATGCTCAAGGAGCTTGATTAGTGGACACGATTGCCAGTCTGTTCAGTTTTATCACCTGGCCCGTTTCATGGGTCATCGTCCAGTTCCACAAGTTGTACGGAGCGATCTTCGGCGATGACACGGGTTGGGCCTGGGGCCTGTCCATCGTGTCCCTGGTGGTGCTGATCCGGATCTGCCTGATCCCGCTTTTCGTGAAGCAGATCAAGTCGACCCGGAACATGCAGGTGCTCCAGCCGAAGATGAAGGCGATCCAGGAGCGCTACAAGAGCGACAAGCAGCGACAGTCCGAAGAGATGATGAAGCTGTACAAGGAGACGGGCACCAACCCGCTCTCCTCGTGCCTTCCCATCCTGGCGCAGTCGCCGTTCTTCTTCGCTCTGTATCACGTGCTGTCGGCCATCGCCTCGGGCAAGACGATCGGGGTCATCGACCAGCCGCTGCTCGACAGCGCCCGTAAGGCACACATCTTCGGTGCTCCGCTCGCTGCCAAGTTCATGGACAGCGCGTCGGACGTCACCGCTCTCGGCGCCTCTCTGGTCGATGTCCGGGTCGTCACCGCGGTCATGATCGTGATGATGTCGGCGTCGCAGTTCTTCACCCAGCGCCAGCTGATGACGAAGAACGTCGACCTGACGGTCAAGACGCCGTACATGCAGCAGCAGAAGATGCTGATGTACATCTTCCCCGTGATCTTCGCCGTCATGGGCATCAACTTCCCCGTCGGTGTCCTCGTCTACTGGCTGACCACCAACGTCTGGACCATGGGTCAGCAGATGTACGTGATCAACCAGAACCCGACGCCGGGCAGCAAGGCGCAGGACCAGTACCTGGGACGCCTGCTGAAGAGCGTCACCGCCCACGGTGAGGTCCGTGGCAGGACCAAGCGCAATACGGTGAAGCGGATCGTGTCCAAGGGACCGGACCGCAATGACATCGAGCGGAAGTTCATCACGGGCCTGGCCAAGCTGGGCCTCGCCGCCCAGGAGGACGGCACGGTGATCAAGAGCGACACGGCTCTTGCCGAGGCCGAGGGCGGAGCCGCGGGGCGGCGTCAGCAGCCCAAGCGCCAGACCAAGGCCCAGCGTCAGACCGGTGGCGCCAAGGACGCCGGCTCCACCGAGTCGGGATCCAAGACCTCCCTGCAGAAGCAGGACGGATCGCAGGACGACAAGCCCAAGCCGGAGGGCAAGTCCGCGTCCGGCTCCTCACGCCAAGCCAAGTCCGGACAGCGCAAGGGTCCGCAGCGGCCCAAGCACCCGTCCAAGAAGTAAGAAGGAGTCCATCCGTGACGGAAGGCACCACCTCCACGGCCGCTGAGGGCAGCGACACCTTGACCCGCCTTGAGCAGGAGGGCGAGATCGCAGCGGACTATCTTGAGGGCCTGCTCGACATCGCCGATCTCGACGGCGACATCGACATGGACGTCGAGGCGGACCGGGCCGCGGTTTCGATCATCAGCGATTCGGCACGTGATCTGCAGAAGCTCGTGGGCCGCGACGGTGAGGTGCTGGAGGCGCTCCAGGAGCTGACGCGGCTTGCTGTGCACCGGGAGACCGGTGACCGTAGTCGGCTGATGCTGGACATCGCCGGCTTCCGGGCCAAGAAGCGGGCCGAGCTCGCCGAGCTGGGCGCCAAGGCCGCTGACGAGGTCAAGAGCACCGGTGAGCCGGTGAAGCTGGACCCGATGACGCCGTTCGAGCGCAAGGTCGTGCACGATGCGGTCGCGGCCGCCGGTCTGCGCAGTGAGTCCGAGGGCGAGGAGCCGCAGCGCTTCGTCGTCGTTCTCCCGGCCTGACCGGACCCTTGTTCTGTCGGCCCCGTCTGTTCGCAGGCGGGGCCGATCTTTGTCAGCCTGATAGTCAGCCACCCACAGCGCGGTAGTGCGGTATGGAAGGACGGTTCCCGTGACGGCGGAAGTAGAGCTTCCCCAGGCGCCCGAAGGGGCACGGGCGGTTTTCGGTGATTTCTTCCCGGAGGCTGTCCGGTACGCGGAACTGCTGGCAGATGCCGGGGTGAAACGCGGGCTGATCGGCCCGCGTGAGGTGCCGCGCCTGTGGGAGCGGCATCTGCTGAACTGCGCGGTGCTTTCCGAGGTCGTGCCCGAAGGGGTCACGGTCTGCGACGTGGGCTCGGGGGCGGGTCTACCGGGTATCCCCTTGGCGCTGGTGCGTCCGGATCTCAAGATCACTTTGTTGGAGCCCCTGCTCCGTCGGACGAACTTCCTCCAGGAAGTCGTCGAACTGTTGGGGCTGGACCATGTGACGGTCGTGCGTGGCCGGGCCGAGGAGGTCCTGGGAACGCTGCAGCCGGTCCACGTGGTGACTGCTCGAGCCGTGGCGCCGCTCGACCGGCTGGCCGGCTGGGGCGTTCCGCTGCTGCGTCCGTACGGAGAAATGCTGGCGCTCAAGGGGGATACCGCCGAGGAGGAGATCGCCGGTGCGCGTGCGGCCCTGAGCAAGCTCGGTGTGGTGGAGACCGAGGTGCTGCATGTCGGAGAGGGCATTGTCGATCCGATGTCCACAGTGGTGCGCGTGGTGGTCGGGGAGAGCCCGGGCGGTGTGAGGTTCGCCGCGAAGAGGGCCAAGGCCGCGAGGACCAGCCGCACGAGACGCCGCCGCTGACACGCTTGGTCACGCTCGGTCGCTGCGTACGGTCTGTGCAGTCTGTTGGTGATGATCCCGGGAAGCGGCCATACATACCCCATGCGGAGTGTCGTGCCCCTGTAGCTACGCTGCAGGGGCATCGTGTTTCACGTGAAACGTCGCTCTCTGCTGCATGGGATCATCAGCCGCGGTCGTGCGGCCGCCGCGCCGCGGCTTCGCGGGCCCGATAGGGCTACGGAGTTGTCCACAGAAGTGGATTCATCCACAGAAGAGCGGGCCTCGCTGGTTCACGACCCCGAAAGCATGGCAGGCTCTGTTCATTGCGAGCCTGAAGTCGAGGAGAGTGAATCCTTGCGGTCCGACGCCAACATCGCGGGACCGATGACCGATCCGGTCCCCGGTCCCCGAACCGAATCGGCGGGGGAGGGTGTTTCACGTGAAACACCGCCGCCGATGGACGACACACCCATCGGTCGCGCGGCCCAGCTGGCGGTCGAGGCCCTTGGCCGCGCCGGCGAGGGCCTGCCTCGTCCTGACCGGACGCGCGTCATGGTGGTGGCCAATCAGAAGGGCGGGGTAGGTAAGACGACCACGACGGTCAACCTTGCCGCCTCGCTCGCGCTCCACGGAGCGCGCGTTCTGGTGGTCGATCTTGACCCGCAGGGCAATGCCTCTACGGCTCTGGGCATCGATCACCATGCCGAAGTTCCCTCCATCTATGACGTCCTGGTGGAGAGCAGGCCGCTCTCCGAGGTGGTCCAGCCTGTCCCGGACGTCGAAGGTCTCTTCTGTGCCCCCGCCACCATCGATCTCGCCGGTGCGGAGATCGAGCTGGTGTCGCTGGTGGCGCGGGAGAGTCGACTGCAGCGGGCGATCCAGGCATACGAGCAGCCGCTGGACTACATCCTGATCGACTGTCCGCCTTCGCTCGGTCTGCTGACGGTCAATGCCATGGTCGCCGGTGCCGAGGTGCTGATTCCCATCCAGTGCGAGTACTACGCCCTGGAAGGGCTGGGGCAGCTGCTGCGCAATGTGGACCTGGTGCGGGGTCATCTCAACCCCGCTCTGCATGTGTCGACGATCCTGCTCACCATGTATGACGGCCGGACCAGGCTCGCTTCGCAGGTCGCGGAGGAGGTGCGCAGTCACTTCGGCAAGGAGGTGCTGCGGACGAGCATTCCGCGGTCGGTGCGAATTTCGGAGGCACCGAGCTACGGGCAGACCGTGCTGACCTATGACCCGGGTTCGAGTGGGTCGCTCTCGTACCTCGAAGCGGCGCGTGAGATCGCCCTGCGGGGTGTCGGGGTGCAGTACGAGGCCCAGCATGCCCACACGGGCACTGGGAACAGCCAGCAGAGCATTTCGGAGGGGATTCAGTGAGCGAGCGTCGAAGAGGGTTGGGGCGTGGGCTGGGTGCCCTGATTCCCGCCGCTCCCCAGGAGAAGCAGGTGCCGTCCATGGGGGCGGGTTCAGCGTCTCCTGGGGCGGGTCCTGTCTTGACGGCAGAGCGGGGGGTGGCCGCTGCGAAGGTGACCGCTCTCGCGTCCGCGGCGGTTGTGCCCGAGCCGAGTGTGCCGGATACGGCACCCGACGCCGGTGCGGAGTCGGCGGGAGCTGCCGGTGCGTATTTTGCCGAGGTTCCGCTCGGCTCCATCACCCCGAATCCGCGTCAGCCCCGTGAGGTGTTCGACGAGGACGCACTTGCCGAGCTGGTCACCTCCATCAAGGAGGTGGGTCTTCTCCAGCCCGTCGTTGTACGGAAGACGAGTCCGGACCGCTATGAGCTCATCATGGGTGAGCGTCGCTGGAGGGCCTGCCGTGAGGCGGGTCTGGAGCGGATCCCGGCCATCGTCCGGGACACGGACGACGAGAAGCTTCTCCTGGACGCACTCCTGGAGAATCTTCACCGGGCTCAGTTGAATCCCTTGGAGGAAGCGGCTGCGTACGACCAGCTGCTCAAGGACTTCAAGTGCACGCATGACCAGCTGGCCGACCGGATCGGGCGTTCGCGCCCTCAGGTGTCCAACACGCTGCGTCTGCTGAGGCTGTCACCTCCGGTTCAGCGCAGGGTTGCGGCCGGGGTTCTGTCGGCCGGTCATGCGCGGGCGCTGCTGTCCGTGGACGACTCGGAGGAGCAGGACAGGCTGGCGCATCGCATCGTGGCCGAAGGGCTGTCGGTGCGGGCTGTCGAAGAGATCGTGACCCTCATGGGGTCCAGGTCCACGAGTCCCACCAAGTCCAAGGGGCCGCGAGCCGGTGGCCGGGTGTCGCCCGCGCTGACTGATCTTGCCTCCCGACTGTCGGATCGCTTCGAGACCCGGGTGAAGGTCGACCTCGGACAGAAGAAGGGAAAGATCGTCGTCGAGTTCGCGTCGATGGAGGATCTGGACCGCATCCTCGGCAGCCTGGCACCGGGTGAGGGGCGGGTGCTGGATCAGGGACCGTCCGACGATCCCGCTGACGGTGACGAGGGCTGACCTCTGCCGGATGGGCTGAGGGGGCGGGCTGTGTCCGGGTGCATACCGGAACACGGCCCGCCCTTTGCTTTCTCTCGGTGTCCGCTTCATCTCTGGGTGGATACGATGCGTTCTGGTATGGCACATCCGGCTTGAGTCAACTCGGCGGAGGGAGGGCCATGCGATCAGTGAGCCGCAGCCGACTGGCGACAGTAGGGCTGGGCCTGGGGGCTGTCGGAGGGTTCTTCGGCAGCCTGCTCCTCGAACGGAGTGCACTGACTGCCGTACGCGATACGGCGGGCGAAGAAAGCGAGGAACAGCCTTCATGGGGCGTCGGCTCGTACCGCTCACACTGGACAACCTTTCCGATCTCCCCAGACGCTGCCGCTCGTGTGTCTTCTGGGAGCTTGATCCGGTCAGCGGGGACGCTGCGGTAAAGGCAGGAAGGCCCGAGCTGGAGAAAGAGGCCTGGATCTCGGCCGTTCTGCTGGAGTGGGGCTCCTGCGGTCGCGTCGTCTATGTCGACGATGTGCCGGTGGGGTTCGTTCTCTATGCACCACCGGCCTATGTGCCGCGCTCGACGGCTTTCCCGACGAGTCCCGTCTCCTCCGATGCCGTGCAGCTGATGACTGCCTGGATCGTGCCGGGTTACCAGGGGCAGGGTCTGGGGCGGGTCATGGTGCAGACCGTTGCCAAGGATCTCCTGCGTCGGGGATTCAAGGCGATCGAGGCCTTCGGGGATGCCCGGTGGAAGGAACCCGCCTGTGTGCTGCCCGCGGATCATCTGCTGGCGGTGGGCTTCAAGACCGTACGGCCGCATCCCGCTTATCCACGGCTGAGACTGGAGCTGCGTACGACGCTTTCCTGGAAGGAAGACGTTGAGCTGGCGCTGGACCGGTTGCTGGGTGCCGTCCAGAAGGAACCGGCGCTGCGGCCGCTGTGACCGAAGGGCAAACGTGAAACGGGTCCATCCCCCCGAGGGATGGACCCGTTTCACGTGAAACAGAGGACCGCGGTCCTACTCACCGATGAAGCCTTCGAGGTCGCGGAGGATCGCGGCCTTCGGCTTGGCGCCGACGATGGTCTTGGCGACCTCGCCGCCCTGGTAGACGTTCAGGGTCGGGATGGACATGACGCCGTACTTGGCGGCCGTGGCCGGGTTCTCGTCGATGTTGAGCTTGACGATCTCGATCTGGTCGCCGTGCTCGGCAGCGATGGCCTCCAGTGACGGCGCGATCTGGCGGCAGGGACCGCACCAAGCGGCCCAGAAGTCCACCAGGACGGGCTTCTCGCTCTTCAGGACGACCTCGTCGAAGGAGTCGTCGGTCACGTTCTTCAGGGCGCCGGCCACGGCGGCCTCCTTAACTACTTGGGGTGTGGGGTCAGAAAGTCTTGGATCAGACGGTGGCCGCAGCGGCCTTCTCGTCATCGGCGAGCGCAGCGAGGAAGCGTTCGGCGTCGAGAGCGGCCGAGCAGCCCGTGCCGGCAGCGGTGATGGCCTGCCTGTAGGTGTGGTCGACTACGTCACCGGCGCCGAAGACACCGGTCAGGTTGGTGCGCGTCGAGGGGGCGTCGACCTTGAGGTAGCCCTCGTCGTCGAGGTCGAGCTGGCCCTTGAAGAGCTCGGTGCGCGGGTCGTGGCCCACAGCGATGAACAGGCCGGTCACCGCGAGCTCCGATGTCTCGCCGGTCTTGGTGTTCCGCAGGGTCAGACCGGACAGCTTCTGCTCGCCGTGGACCCCGGCAACCTCGCTGTCCCAGGCGAACTTGATCTTCGGGTCGGCGAAGGCGCGGTCCTGCATGGCCTTGGAGGCCCGCAGCGAGTCACGGCGGTGGACGATGGTGACCGACTTGGCGAAGCGGGAGAGGAAGGTCGCCTCCTCCATCGCGGTGTCACCACCGCCGACCACGGCGATGTCCTGGTCCTTGAAGAAGAAGCCGTCACAGGTGGCACACCAGGAGACGCCTCGACCGGAGAGGGCGTCCTCGTTGGGCAGGCCGAGCTTGCGGTGCTGGGAGCCGGTCGTCACGATCACGGCCTTGGCGCGGTGCACCGTCCCGGCCGTGTCGGTCACCGTCTTGATGTCTCCGGAGAGGTCCACGGAGATGACATCGTCGGGAACGAGCTCGGCGCCGAAGCGCTCCGCCTGGGCGCGCATGTTGTCCATGAGCTCGGGGCCCATGATCCCGTCCTGGAAGCCCGGGAAGTTCTCCACGTCGGTGGTGTTCATCAGCGCGCCACCGGCGGTGACGGCGCCCTCGAACACCAGCGGCTTCAGCGAGGCGCGTGCGGTGTAAAGGGCGGCCGTGTAGCCCGCAGGGCCGGAGCCGATGATGATCACGTTACGGACGTCGCTCACGGGTTTCTTCCTCGTCTCTGCAGACTGCCTACTGTCCACGCCTACTGGGGCCGGTTCAACGACTCTCACCCCACCCAACGGATCCTACGGGGGATGCATTCCCGCCGTGCCGGGCGGCGTACGGCACGATTCTCAGGGGCGGGCGTAGGCGCGGGTCAGCAGCAGTTTCCCCTTGGCAGCGGGCTTCTCCCCGACGCAGGCCGCGTCGACGACATACGCCTGGACACGCGTCGCGTCGGACGGGTGCGGCAGCACGACCAGGAAGGCGTGCTTTCCTTCGTAGCTGCCTTCTTCCATGGCGAGGGCCGCAGTCGTCCGCCCGATGCCCTGCTCCACACAGGGCGGGACGGGCACGGTGGGCGCGCGCAATGGCATTCGAGGCGACTCGGACGCCGGGGAGTCGCTCTTCGGCGTCGACTGCTCCTCGACGGATGGCGCCTTCTTCTCCGTGTCAGCACTGTCCGAAGTCGAGGGCTTCGCGGCGGCACTCGCAAGCAGCGTGTGCACCTGGTCTTCGAGCGTCGATTCCGAAAAGCCCCCCGCGCTCTTTGCCGTGGAGTCGGAGCTTCGGTCCGCCGCCTTGAGGCCGGCAGCCTCCTGGGACGGCTGAAGGCTCTGCAGTATGAGAACGCTCACACCGACCACGGCCGCACCGAGGGCGGTGCCGAGGACGGCTGCGCGGCGGCGACGTCCGGCCGGTCGGCGTCCAGGGCCGGTCGCTGCCCTTGAATGCCCCGCAGGGCGGTTCGAGGGGCCGGTGGGCTCCGTGCTCGGCTTCTGCGCCACGGAGCGTTCTGTTTCACGTGAAACATGTGCCGTGTCGGCAGGTGCCGTGGTGCGGAGAGCTTCGGCGGCGAGCGCGGCGTCGATGCGGTCGGCGACATCGTCGGGCATGGGCTGTGGTTCTGGCACGGTGCCGAGCAGCCCTCGGATCTCAATGAGGGAGGCATGGACATCACCGCAGAGTGCGCAGCCGTCCACATGACTGCGTACCTCTGCCCCCCGTGACGGTGGGAGCAGCCCTTCCGTGAGGTCGGAGATCTCCGAGACATCCGGGTGCTGGGTCGTGTCGGTCGTTGATGTCATGCGCGCCCACCTCCGCCCTTCACTGCAGCAGGATCGCTTGTCCCGGTGTCTCTCGGCCCCGATGCCGGTGGGACGGACGCGCGTGGCGTCCGGTTCCTTTCCGCGGTGGCTTCATCGGTCTCCGCACTCTCACTGCGGAGGTGAGTGAGCAGAGGGGCCAGCCGGGCCCGGCCCCGGGCACAGCGGCTCTTCACGGTGCCGGTCGGTACGTCGAGGATGCGTGCTGCCTCGGCCACGGGGTACCCCTGCATGTCCACGAGGACGAGTGCGGCACGTTGCTCGGTGGGGAGAGTGGCGAGTGCGGCCAGTAGCTCGCGGTGCAGATCCTGGCGCTCCGCCGGTGCCTCGGCGGACTCGTGCGGGTCGAGGAGCTGCTCGAACCGTTCGGTGTCATTGACCGGTGAGGTCTTGCGGGTGGCTGCCTTGCGGACCCGGTCGAGGCAGGCGTTGACGGTGATGCGGTGCAGCCAGGTGGTGACGGCGGACTGGCCGCGGAAGGTGTGGGCGGCCCGGAAGGCGGAGACCAAGGCGTCCTGGACGGCGTCGGCGGCCTCCTCGCGGTCACCCAGGGTCCGGAGTGCCACGGCCCACAGCCGGTCGCGGTGGCGTCGTACGAGCTCGCCGAAGGCGTCGGGTTCACCGGCCACATGGCGAGCGAGGAGGTCTGAGTCGCTGAGCGGCTCCGACGGCTCGACGGCCACCTCCCCCTCCCTCCCTGTCTCTGCGTCAAGGTGCGTCTGTCTATCACGATTCGTGGGAGCAGGGCAGAGGGCGGAAGATGCACGGCCCGATGTGAGGGTGTGAAGGTGTGCCGACCGGGCCGATGGTGCGAAAGGCCGGTGGGAGGGGCTCCCACCGGCCTGCTGCGTCAGCTGAGCACGGAGATCTCCGAGATCCCGCCCCGGTAGCCGTCGGACGTTCCGTCCGACGGGAGTTCGGTGATGTGGATCAGCACGTAGCGGGTCCGTACGGGCTTGTCCAAGGTCGTCTTCAAGTCGCTGCCCACGGTTTCGAGCTTCGTGAGGCGCTGGGGGAAGTCCGAGAGGGACGACGGGGCGGAAGCGTCGGCATCGGCTGCGAGCACTTCGGCCTTCTGCCCGCTGCGGTACATCGTGACCTTGATTCCGGCGACTCTCTGCACGCTGCCCAGGTCGACGACTATGCCGCTGCCGTCTCTGCGATTCGGAAGGTTGCCGAAGTTCGCGTAGCCCTCGTAGCGCGGAGTGATCCAGGCGGTGCTTGCGTCGCCGTCGATGGCCTTCGGCGCCAGCTCCTGCTTTATCCCCGAGCCATTGGGCATGAACTCTTCGGCACCGGCGATACGCAGCGGCTTGAGCGGGGCCGAGGGCTTGTCGCCGCTTTCCGGGGTGGTCTGTGTGGTGTCGTCGGTCCCCGAGTCCTTGCCTTGGTTCAAGAGCGTCTCGGCGAGTTGCCAGCTGCCGAGGCCCAGGGCGGCAATGAGCAGTGCGGACACCGCCCACTTGAGGACCTTGCCGGTGCGGCTCTGGAGCGGGGCCGGCGGCACGGCGATCACGGGCTGCGTGGCGCCGGGGCTTGCGGTCGGACGTCCGTAGGTGCCCTGCTGGTAGGTCGTGCGCTGATACTCCGGAGGCGCCGTGAAGGTGGGCTCCGGAGGACGGATGCGGGGCATCGCGGCAACGGCCTTGGCCAGCTCGTCCGGGGTGGTGCACGGTTGCTCCTGCCGTGAGGCAGTGGCGCCGTCGTTGGCGAGTGCGCGCATGGAGAGCTCGGACAGGCCCCGATGCACACCGGCCCGCACCTGGTCGGGGGCGATCAGCCCCATTCCCTTGGGCAGCCCGGACAGGCCGTAGGCGTCGGTCTCGTACGGCCAGCGCTGGGTCAGTGCGGCATAGAGCAGGGCACCGATCGCCTCGGTGTCCGCACGCTGGGGGCTTTCGGAGGTGATGCCCCGCAGGGCGGCGTTCACCGCGAGTCCTCGGATGCGGTACTGGCCGGTCGAGCTCCGCAGCACCGCCCCGGGCGTCAGCCTCAGATGCGCGAGCCCTTCTCGGTGCGCGGCTGCCATGGCCTGGGAGACCTGGCTGACGAGCTGGTACGCGTCGTGCGCTTCCATCGGCCCCGAGGCCAGCAGAGAGGTGAGCTCGGTGGCGTCGGGGAGCCACTCGTGGACGACGTAGACGAGGTCGTCCTCCTCCACCGCGTCGAGTACCTGCACGAAGCGCGGGTCGCCGAGCAGGGCGGAGGATCTGGCGGCGGCCAGCACGGAGCGGGCGCGGGGGTGATCGGCCGGGAGCAGATGAACGCCCACCGCGCGGCGCAGTTTCTCGTCGACAGCACGCCAGCTGCTGAATCCGTCCAGACGGGTGACGCACTCCTCAAGCCGGTAACGTCTGGCAAGTTTGTGCCCACTGTGCAGATCAGGGGTCGGCAGGGTGGTTTCGGAGCTGATGCGCTCTCCGTCCGTGTCCTGCGGCTCGGTGCCCGTCGTGTCCTGAGCTTCTGCCGTCCCGTCGGTCGTGGCCTCGTCCGCCTTGGCGGTCAGCGGTTCATCACCGCTGTTGTCGGCCACGTCGACGGCAGCCGTGCTACGTTCCGCCACCGTCGTTCCTGCCTCCCCATCCGTTGCGCGATGCCAGCCAGCTCTGCACAGTCACGCCAATTGTGCCCACACTCCGGCGCTATGCACGACACGCCAGGGGCGGTGATGGTTGTGCGGCCGGTGATCCTCAGCGCCCGAGGCGTCCTCGGACCATGCCGACCATGCCGTTGATCTCTTCGATCCGCATCCGCTTGGCTGCCACGAAGAAGACGCCCAGCAGAACGGCCCCACCACAGATCAGCGCGACGAGTGACCCGAAGGCTCCTTCGCCGAGGCCCAGAAGAACCGCGAAGCCCACGCCACCACCGAGTACGGCCGCCGGGACGGCGGCCAGGCACAGGCGGGCGTAGGTGCGTACGACGTGGGCGCCGTCCAGGTCGCCGCCCAGCCGGTTGCGCAGCCGTCGCCAGGCGATGCCCACACCGACGGCGTAGGCGAGTCCGTACGAGGCGGCCATGCCGACCACGGCCCACTGGGCCGGCAGAACCACGTAGCAGAGGGCCGAGGCGGCCGCGTTGACCGCGGCGACGATGACGGTGTTGTAGAAGGGCGTCCGGGTGTCCTCGTAGGCGTAGAAGCCACGCAGCACCACGTACTGCACCGAGTACGGGATCAGGCCGAGACCGAAGGCCATGAGGATGTAGCCCATGGAGCGAGCGGCTTCGGTGCCCGCGGAGGCGTACAGCAGGGTGCACATCGGCAGGCCGAGGGCGAGGAACGTGAAGGCCACCGGCACGATCGCCACGGCGGAGTTCCGCAGCCCCTGGGAGATGTCGTCGCGGACGGCGCCCGGGTCGTCGTCATGGGCGGCGCGGGAGATGCGGGGAAGCAGGGCCGCCATGACCGACACGGTGATGATCGCCTGCGGCATGCCCCAGATGAGCTGGGCGTTGGAGTACGCGAGGAAGCCGGTGCCGTCCTTGCCGGACAGCTTGCCCGCCGATGTCGCGAGCTGGGTGACGACGATCACCCCGGCCTGGTTGGCCAGGACGAACAGGACGGTCCACTTGGCCAGCTTGACCGTTTTGCCGAGCCCGTGTCCCTTCCAGTCGAAGCGCGGGCGGAAGCGGAAGCCGGCCTCGCGCAGATACGGGATCATGGCCAGGGCCTGGACGATCAGACCGAGCAGGGTGCCGATGCCCAGGAGCCGGACGCCCTCCGGCGGGATCGTCTGCACACCCATCTGGGATTCGGCGGAGGTGCCGTAGACCCAGATGAACATGCCGAACGTGAAGATCATGACGATGTTGTTGAGGACCGGGGTCCACATCATCGCGCCGAACCTGCCGCGGGCGTTGAGGATCTGGCCCATCACGACGTGCACGCCCATGAAGAAGATGGTGGGCAGGCAGTACCGGGCGAACGTCACGGCGACGCTGTTGGCGGCCGCGTCCCCGGCGATCGTCGGCGACATCATGTGGATCAGCCACGGAGCGGCGAAGACGGCGATGGCGACGATGACACCGAGCGCGACCATGACCAGGGTCAGCAGCCGGTTGGCGTAGGCCTCGCCGCCGTCCTCGTCGTCCTTCATGGAACGGACGAGCTGGGGAACGAAGACCGAGTTCAGCCCGCCACCGACGGTGAGGATGTAGATCATCGTCGGCAGTGTGTAGGCGATGGTGAAGCTGTCGCCGAGCAGGGCAGCACCGAGCGCGGCGGTGATCACCAGGCTGCGGACGAAGCCGGTGAGCCGGGACACGAGCGTGCCGGCCGCCATCACGGCACTGGACTTCAGCAGGCCGGATGCCCGGCCGCCGGACTTCGGCGGTGCGGGTGCCGGGGCCGGCTCGGGCTCGGCCGGAACGGACGGCGGTCCGGCCGGACCCTCCTGGTCCCGGAACAGGTGCGCGAAGGCGTCCTGCTGCTCCCGGTCGTCGTCGGATGCCTGGCTGACGAGGTCGTCGACCCCGACGAACTGGGTGGTCGCCGGGTTGTCGCCGTACGGCAGGTGCCGCGACGGCCCGTCGGGCTCGGGCGGCGGGGTCTGCGCCCAGATGCGCGGGTCGGGTGCGTACTGCGCCGCGGGCGGCTGCTGGTACAGCGGCTGGGGCTGCTGGTAGGTGCCAGGAGGCGGCGGCGGGTGCGCGGCGCGGTCGTACAGCGCCTCGTTCACCGGGTCCTGGACGGACAGATCCTGGGCCCGGTAGGGGTCGTAGTCGTACGCGGCCTGCAGGTACGGATCGGGCGTCGGCGGAACCTGGCCCTGTCCGGGAGGCGGCGCGGGCCCATCGCCAGACCCGGCTCCGCCCGCACCCTGACCGCGGTCACCGTCGTACGGCGCGTTCATCGAAACCCCACCTCATCGTCCCCGGCCGACCGGCCACGACAGACATCGCTCAACGTTCCACTTTCTCACCCGGGCCCGACGGCGCCCCGCTTTCCGGACCGGTGTCCGGCGTCGGGTCACTCGGCTGCTCTGGTCCGCTGCCGTTGTCCCCGGCCGCACCGCCCGCGTTGGCACGCTTGCGGTGGGTGTACATCCTGATGCCCGCGAGAACCAGAAGCAGCAGCCCGCCGGCGATCACCAGCAGCACGGTCGGGGTGAGCTCGGAGACCTTCACGGTGAAGGTCATCTCTTCGCCGTACGGCGTGCCGTCCTCGGTGTAGAGCTGTGCGGTCATCTGCACCTGGCCGTTGACATTGGCCGCGGCGTCGAACTTCACGGACTGGCTGTGACCGCCGGCGATCCGGATCGGCTGCTCCGCCACGGCTCCGCCGCTGTTCAGCTTGAGCCGTGTGGCGTTCTCCGACTTCAGCCGGAGGACCAGATGGTCCACACCCTGCAACAGCCGGTTCTGCACCGTTACCGGGATCGTGGCGCTGCGGCCGGACAGGGTGACGTCCGACTTCGAGATGAGCTGGACCTCGTTGACGAGACCCTGCAGATAGGTGCGTACCGAGTCCCGGTACTGCTGGGCCTTCAGCGGGCTGCCGCGCCACGACGTCGACATGGACCGGTTGATCGCATTGCCGAAGGGGGTGACCACCCGCTCGGGGTGGGTGAGGATGACCTGAAAGTCGTTGAGCGAGACCTGGGTGGACTTGATGTCCTGGAACGCCTGGGTGGGCAGTTCCTGGCTGCGGAGCTTCTTCGGATACTGGAACGACCCGGGGACGCCGGTCGTCGCGTCCGCGTCGGGCTTCGCCTCGGCCGCGTCCACGAGCCCGAGGGGCTGCGTCCAGCGCTCGTCGTCGAGGGCGTGCAGGGCGCCGGCCATCGACTGGGCCTGGGCGACCGTCGGCATCCGCTGCGGTGCGACGACGATGCTCCGTTCCGTGTCGGTGTCCTGTTCCGTCAGAGCGAGGGTCAGAGCGAGGAACTTCTGCACGGCGAGGGTGGAGTTCCCCGCCGTCGACATGTTGCCCTGGAAGGCCGTGGAGAGCCGGGCGTCCGAGACCACCGCGGTGGTGCCGCCACCGATCGGACGGGCTGCGGTCGGCGTGTACGGCAGACCGCCGGTCTCCTGGAGGCTGTCGCTGCGGGCGATCACCTTGTGGGCGCCGGCCGAGGTGGCGACATCGACGATCGACGGGTCGATCGCCCCGTCGACGGGCCAGGCGAAGTCCGTCGACGGTTTCACGTGCAGGATGGTCTCCACCGTCGTCCCAGCCACCTCGGTGGCGGTCTGCAGGTGGCTGAGGGTGCCCGACACATTCTTGCCGCGGTGCGCGATGGACGCGAGATCGGGGTCGCCGAACGGCAGTGCGACGACCTTGCCGTCCGACACCGCGGCCTCCAGCGAGGCGAGCCATTTCTTGGCGACGGCCTGGTTCTTCCCGGCGACGGTGGTGTCGCCGGACTTGACGCGGTAGTTCCGCGCCATCGCGTCGACACTGGCCAGCAGATCCGGGTCGATGACCCACGTCACGGGCAACTGGCTGCCCAACGAGACCATCTGTTCGAGACGGCCGCCCGGGGCGAGCTCGGTGGCCAGTTCGTCGTCGGCGAACACGGGGGTCTGCTGATCGTCGGAACCGGTCTCCGCAGTGACATGGGCCGACGCGATGAGCGGCCAGAGATAGGTGATCTTCGTCCTGGAATCGCGCTGCTCCTCCTGCCAGGGCAGGAAAGTGCGCTGGATCCCCAGCACATGGTCGTAGCGGGCCCGGGAGGTCTGTCCCGACAGCGAGACACCGAGCTCGTAGACGCCGTCGTCGCCGAGCCCCAATTTGTCGACCGGGACGGACAGCGTGAAGTCCTGGCTGATTCCGGCAGGGAGCTTGGCGAACTTCACCGTGTACTTCCCGCCGAGCGGAGCGGGCTCGGTGCCGGGGACGTACCCGGTGTGCTTGGCGGCGGTGTCGATCGACGCCCTGCTGTAGAGCTTCGGGCCCACCCGCAGGTCGACCTCCGCCTGCGTGATCGTCTCCTTGCCACGGTTGGTCACGGTGCCGGAGACGGTCAGGGTGTCCCCCTTCACCGGTGCGCTCGGAGCGAGGGAGTCCAGGGAGACCTTCACCGTCTCCGAGCCGGTGGGGGCCCGGGTCGTCCCGTCGGCCGGTGCGGCGGGCGCCGCCGTACCGGCCAGCAGTGCGGCGACGAGCGGCGCCCCGATGATCAAGGAGGCTGTGCGCCGCAGCCATCGACGGGCAGGAGACGGACCGATCTCCTGGATGTCTGCCGCCTCGGCCACGCGCCTACCCGTCCCTCGTCGTCGTCGGTTGGTGTCGATGGTTGTCGGTTGCTGCGTCCCCGCATGGTAACGATGTGCGTGGGCACCAAGTGCTGCGGAGTCCGCTACATGATCGGAAGAGTCTCGCAGGGCGGGACGAAACCAGGGCGACCGGGCCGGTCCGGGCACGTACCCTTTTCTGTTGTGTCGAACGCCAAAGAAGACAGCCCCAGTGCCCTGACCCAGGTGCAGCACCGCGCAGTCAGCGAACTGCTGCGGGTGTCACCGGTCGCCGACGACCTCGCACGCCGTTTCCAGGATGCCGGATTCAGTCTCGCCCTGGTCGGCGGCTCGGTCCGCGACGCACTCCTCGGCAGGCTCGGGAACGACCTGGACTTCACTACCGACGCCCGCCCCGAGGCGGTGCTGAAGATCGTCCGTCCGTGGGCAGACTCGGTATGGGAGGTCGGGATCGCCTTCGGCACGGTGGGCGCCCAGAAGGACGGCTACCAGATCGAAGTGACGACATACAGGTCGGAGGCGTACGACAGGACCTCGCGCAAGCCCGAGGTGTCCTACGGCGACTCCATCGAGGAAGACCTCGTCCGTCGTGACTTCACAGTCAACGCGATGGCCGTCGCGCTCCCGCAGAAGGACTTCATCGACCCTCACGGCGGTCTTGAGGACCTGGCCGAGCGTGTACTGCGCACTCCCGGCACACCCGAGGAGTCCTTCTCGGACGATCCGCTGCGCATGCTGCGTGCTGCTCGCTTCGCGGCGCAGCTGGACTTCGACGTCGCCCCCGATGTGGTCACGGCGATGACGGAAATGTCCGGGCGTATCGAGATCGTCTCCGCCGAACGGGTCCGGGAGGAGTTCAACAAGCTGCTTCTGTCCGCTCGCCCCCGCAAGGGGCTGGCGCTGCTGGTCGACACAGGGCTGGCACAGCACGTACTGCCCGAGCTCCCCGCCCTTCGCCTGGAGAGTGATGAGCATCACCGTCACAAGGATGTCTACGAGCACTCGCTGACCGTCCTGGAGCAAGCGATCGACCTGGAGGAGGGCGGTCCCGATCTGGTCCTGCGTCTGGCCGCCCTCCTTCATGACATCGGCAAGCCGAGGACGCGACGCTTCGAGAAGGACGGGCGCGTCTCCTTCCATCACCACGAGGTGGTGGGCGCCAAGATGGTCAAGAAGCGGATGACCGAGCTCAAGTACTCCAACGACATGGTCAAGGACGTCTCGAAGCTCGTGGAGCTTCATCTGCGTTTCCACGGCTATGGCGACGGAGAGTGGACCGACTCCGCGGTGCGCCGGTACGTACGTGACGCGGGCCCCCTGCTGGAGCGGCTGCACAAGCTGACCCGATCGGACTGCACCACGCGCAACAAGCGCAAGGCCGCTGCCCTCTCAAGGATCTATGACGGGCTTGAGGAGCGCATCGCTCAGCTCCAGGAGAGGGAGGCGCTGGACGCCATCCGGCCCGACCTGGACGGCAACGAGATCATGAAGACCCTGGGGATCGGACCTGGGCCGGTGATCGGCAAGGCGTATGCGTTCCTGCTGGAGCTGCGACTGGAGCATGGGCCCATGGAGCATGACGAGGCGGTCGGGAAGCTCAAGCAATGGTGGGCCGGGCAGAACTGAGGCCGGTGGCGGTGCAGCCAGTGGCCGAACGGCGGCTGTGCTCATGTTTCACGTGAAACATGAGCACGAACGCGACCGGGACCCGGTATGACGAGGGGTGCTGTTTCACGTGAAACAGCACCCCTCGTCATCTCTGAACGTCGGCGCTGCGACCGGAACAACTAGAGCGTCCTATCGGCTCGGCTCCAGCGGAAGAGCAGTAGTGCGGCGACCGCATAGAGGACGGCCACGCCGGTCACCAGTACGGCCGACTGCCCATCAGGAGGCAGCATCAGGGCGGAGACTGCGGCGGCGCCCACGAACGCCACGTTGAACAGCACGTCGTAGAGGGAGAAGACCCGGCCGCGAAAAGTGTCGTCCACCCAGGTCTGCACCACCGTGTCCGTCGTGATCTTCGCCCCCTGGGTGACGAGTCCGAGGACGAACGCCGCCGCGAGTATCGGTGCGGGAACGAACCACAACCCCAGTGCGGGTTCGAGGACGGCCGCCGTCGCCGCGCACACGGCCATCCAACGGAACCGGCCGAGCCGCCCTACCGCCCAAGGCGTCACCACGGCCGCCGCGAAGAATCCCGCTCCGGAGATTCCCACCGCCAGCCCGAGGAGGGCCAGGCCCTCGGATTCGCTGTCGGACCAGGCGTACCGGCTCAACATCAACACCATCACGGTGAGCGCCCCGTAGCAGAAGCGGAGCACGGTCATGGCGGCCAGTGCCCGGGTGGCTTGCCTCCGCTCCGCCAGATGGCGCAGCCCGTCCGCAAGACCCCGGGCGGTGATGGCCAGCGCCTTCCCCAGCCGGATGCGGTGCCCGTCCTGATCCGGGCCCAGGAGCCCGGTGGCAAGGCTCAACGAGACCAGCGCCGAAGCGAGATAGAGCGCGGCGCCCAGCAAGACCACCGCCGCATCGGAATCGGCGAGTACCAGCCGCACGATGAAGGCGAGTCCGCCGCCGGCCGTGGCGGCGAGCGTGCCCGCGGTCGGTGAGAGTGAATTCGCCAGCACCAGCCGGTCCCTGTCGACGACTCGCGGCAGTGCGGCCGAGAGTCCGGCCAGCACGAAACGGTTGACCGCGGTGACGCACAGCGCCGAGGTGTAGAAGAGCCAGTCGGGTGCGGAGCCGAGGATCAGGAGTGCGGTGCAGCAGGCGAGTGCGGCGCGCAGCAGATTGCCGTACAGAAAGACCTGGCGTCGTGGCCAGCGATCCAGCAGGACGCCGGCGAACGGGCCGACGAGCGAGTAGGGCAGCAGCAGCACAGCCATCGCGGAGGCGATGGCCCCCGCCGATGCCTGTTTCTCCGGGGAGAAGACGACATGTGCCGCCAGCGCCACCTGGTAGACGCCGTCGGCCGACTGGGAAAGAAGTCGTACGGCGAGCAGACGACGGAAGTTCCGCAGGCGCAGAAGTACGCGCAGATCACCTACGACGGGCATGTGCTCAAGAGTCACATACGTTGAGGGTCCCTGGGCGGATTACCCAGGGACCCTCAACGGTTCGGAACGGGAGGAGCGTTGCCGCTCATCACCGTTCACGCCGACGCGCCGTGTCCGGTCGCGTCAGTTGGAGACCTCGCCCCTGATGAACTTCTCGACGTTCTCGCGGGCCTCGTCGTCGAAGTACTGGACCGGCGGGGACTTCATGAAGTACGAGGACGCGGAGAGGATCGGGCCACCGATGCCGCGGTCCTTGGCGATCTTCGCGGCGCGGACGGCGTCGATGATGACACCGGCGGAGTTCGGGGAGTCCCAGACCTCCAGCTTGTACTCCAGGTTCAGCGGAACGTCACCGAAGGCGCGGCCCTCAAGGCGCACGTACGCCCACTTGCGGTCGTCCAGCCAGGCCACGTAGTCCGACGGGCCGATGTGGACGTTGTCCGCACCGAGCTCGCGGTCGCGGATCTGGGAGGTGACGGCCTGCGTCTTGGAGATCTTCTTCGACTCCAGGCGCTCACGCTCGAGCATGTTCTTGAAGTCCATGTTGCCGCCGACGTTCAGCTGCATCGTGCGGTCCAGGATGACGCCCCGGTCCTCGAACAGCTTCGCCATCACGCGGTGCGTGATGGTGGCGCCGACCTGCGACTTGATGTCGTCGCCGACGATCGGGACACCGGCCTCGGTGAACTTGTCCGCCCACTCCTTGGTACCGGCGATGAAGACCGGGAGAGCGTTGACGAACGCGACCTTGGCGTCGATGGCGCACTGGGCGTAGAACTTCGCGGCGACCTCGGACCCGACCGGCAGGTAGCAGACGAGAACGTCGACCTTGCGGTCCTTGAGGACCTGGACGACGTCGACCGGGGCCTCGGCCGACTCCTCGATGGTCTGGCGGTAGTACTTGCCCAGGCCGTCGTGGGTGTGGCCACGCTGGACGGTGACGCCGGCGTTCGGCACGTCGCAGAGCTTGATGGTGTTGTTCTCGCTGGCGCCGATGGCGTCCGCGAGGTCGAGTCCGACCTTCTTCGCGTCGACGTCGAAGGCGGCGACGAACTCGACGTCCCGCACGTGGTAGTCGCCGAACTGGACGTGCATCAGACCGGGCACCTTGCCGGCCGGATCGGCGTCCTTGTAGTACTCGACGCCCTGGACCAGCGAGGCGGCGCAGTTGCCCACGCCGACGATGGCTACGCGAACCGAACCCATTCCGGTTGCTCCCTGTGTGTAATGGATGTTCCCGATGAAGCCCCGCGGTTCTGCGGGGACCTCACTTTGAGGTGTCGTCGGACGGATCCGGCGGGGTGTCACCCCGGTGCCGGGGCAGGCCGTCCGTCTCTCCTGCTGTGTTCTGCTGAGCTTCGCTCCCGGGCGAGGATCGTCGCTGATCCCGTCCCGACCGCTCGCTCTCGATGAGCTCGTTCAGCCAGCGCACTTCGCGCTCCACGGATTCCATGCCGTGTCGCTGCAGCTCAAGCGTGTAGTCGTCGAGGCGCTCGCGTGTGCGGGCCAGAGAGGCGCGCATCTTCTCCAGGCGCTCCTCCAGGCGGCTGCGCCGGCCTTCCAGCACCCGCATCCGCACCTCGTGCTCCGTCTGACCGAAGAAGGCGAAACGAGCTGCGAAGTGCTCGTCCTCCCAGGAGTCGGGGCCGGTGTGCGAGAGCAGCTCCTCGAAGTGCTCCTTACCTTCTGCCGTCAGCCGGTAGACGATCTTGGCGCGGCGCCCGGCCAGTGAGGAGGCGGGGGCGACCGAGCGGCCGGCGGCGGGCGGAAGATCGGCCGGGGCGCTGCCCGGCTCCTCGATCAACCAGCCGTTGGCGACCAGCGTCTTGAGGCAGGGGTAGAGGGTGCCGTAACTGAAGGCGCGAAAGATCCCCAACGAAGTGTTGAGGCGTTTGCGCAGCTCGTACCCGTGCATCGGAGATTCGCGGAGCAGACCGAGAACGGCGAATTCGAGGATGCCTGAGCGTCTGCTCAAGTTCGCCTCCTCCTTCTCCGCGCTTCACCGAGTGCTCCTGCGGAGCCCTGTGCCGAGTCGATGTACCGAGCTGATGTATCGACTCGATACATCACGACGATAGATCGGTCGCCGCTCTGCGACAAGAGGGGTCATCGTGAACGGCGTCACATCGTGAATTCGTAGGCACCGACTTGCGCTGTTTGAGGTGAAGTTCGGCCCTAGGGGGGTTTTGGCCGTGCGTAGTCTGTCCGGCATGCAGAACACCGGGAACCGCGAGACGCGCATACGCGTCGGTTTTCGCGGACTGGCCGGATGCACTGCGGACGAGCCCGTCGCAGGGCTGGTCCGCAATTCGGGGGACCGGATCTCAACTGCCGCTTCCAGGCGCTCTCGCCTGCCCGAGGAGTAGTCGTTCCATGAGCGAGCACCGTCGCAAAACGCCGCAACCGCAAGGTGGGGGGCGTGCAGCGGCCAGACGAGCCGCCCAGCAGTCCTCAGGACGCCGCGCTCCGTCACGCGGAGTAACATCAGAATCACCTTCCGGTGCGGATGGCGGTGACAGTCCGTACGGCGGGCGCGCGGCGGCCAGACGGGCCGCCCAGCGCGGCGGCGGGAGCCGTGGCGGTGGCGGTGGTCGTCGTCGTGGTGGCGGCGACGGTGGACACGAGGGGCCGGGCAGGGGGCGTGGCCGCGGTGGCCAGGGTCCTGTCAAGAAGCGCTTCATCGACTACCCGCGCGCCGGGAAGTACGGCTTTCGGCGCTGGTTGCCGTCGTGGAAGCTCGCCTCCGGTCTCTGTGTCGGTTTCCTCGGCCTGCTCATGGGGTTCGCCGGTCTCGCCTACGCGATGGTCGGCATGCCCGACGTGAAGGCCACCGCGAAAGCGCAGAACAACGTCTACTTCTGGGACGACGGCACGCAGATGGTCGCCACCGGCGGTGAGGTCAACCGCCAGGAGATCGGCTACGAGCAGATCCCCGCAGCCATGCGGAACGCGGTCATCTCGGCCGAGAACAAGTCCTTCGACCATGACCACGGCATCGACCCCATGGGCATCGCCCGTGCCCTGTACAACATGGCCAGTGGCGGCCAGACCCAGGGTGGCTCCACGATCACCCAGCAGTACGTGAAGAACTCGCGTCTGTCCCAGGAGCAGACCCTGAGCCGGAAGTTCGAAGAACTCTTCATCACGCTCAAGGTCGCCAACGAGATGGACAAGAAGGACGTCATCAGGGACTACCTCAACATCTCGTACTACGGGCGAGGTGCGTGGGGGATCCAAGCGGCGGCCCGCACGTACTACGACAAGGACGCCAAGGACCTGAACCCGAGCGAGTGCGCCTTCCTGGCCACGCTGCTCAAAGGCGCGACCTACTTCGACCCGGCGGGTGTTCCCGAGATCGATGAAGTGCAGGCCACCAAGGCGAAGAACACCGTACGAGCCAAGAAGCGCTGGGAGTGGATCCTCGACGAAGAGGTGAAGGACAACCGCCTCTCGGCGACGGAGCGCGCCAAGTACACCAAGTTCCCGATGCCCAAGCCGCCGAGGAAGAACGCCCAGCTGGGCGGTCAGACCGGCTACCTGGTCGACCTCGCCAAGAAGTACTTCCTCAACAACAACGACCAGGGCGTCACAGCGGAAAAGCTCGCCCAGGGTGGCTACGAGATCCACACCACCTTCAACAAGAAGAAGGTCAAGGAGCTCGACGCCGCAGTCCAGAAGGTCTACGACAACAAGATCAATCCGAAGCAGCGCCCCGAAACGGACACCCATGTCCAGTTCGGTGGCGGGTCGGTGAACCCCAAGACCGGTGCCATCGTGGCGATCTACGGCGGTGAGGACGCGACCAAGCACTACACCAACAACGCCGATCCCACCGGTGCGCAGGTCGGCTCGACCTTCAAGCCGTTCGTGCTGGCGGCGGCGATGGAGTACGGCAGGCGCGATCCCTCGCTCCCTGCGGACCAGGCCGACGCGCAGCGTGAGAAGGTCTCGCCGCTGAGCATCTACAACGCCGACGACAAGCTGAAGATCAAGAAGTACAACGGCGAGATCTGGACGGACGAGAACGGCAAGGAGTGGCTGCAGGCCAACGACGGCCATGAGTCGAAGGGCAACATCACCCTTCGTGAGGCGATGCAGTGGTCCGCCAACTCCCCCTACGTACAGCTGGGTATGGACGTCGGCACCGACAAGGTGAAGGACGTCGCCATCGCCGCGGGGCTCAAGGACGACAACAACATGGCCAATTCGAATGTGCCGTCGTTCTCCATCGGTACGTCCTCGCCCAGTGCGATCCGTATGGCCGGCGCGTACGCGACCTTCGCCGACAGCGGAATGCAGCGCGAACCCTACTCGGTCAACGAGGTGAAGCACCGGGGCGAAGTCATCTACCGGCACAAGGACGCCAGCAAGCGCGCCTTCGAGGCGGCCATCGCCGACAACGTCACCGACGTCCTGAAGAACGTCGTCGAGAAGGGAACCGGTACCCCCGCACAGCTCCCAGGCCGCGACGTGGCGGGCAAGACGGGTACGACGGACGACAACAAGTCGGCCTGGTTCGTCGGCTACACCCCCCAGCTGTCGACGGCCATCAGCATGTACCGGCTGGACGACAACGAGAAGAACGCGAACCGCAAGTTCGAGAAGATGTACGGGACGGGCGGTGAGAAGACGATCCACGGTGCTTCGTTCCCGGCCCAGATCTGGCACGACTACATGGCGGGCGCGCTGCAGGGTCAGCCGGCCCTGACCTTCCCGGAGCCCACGCCGATCGGTGAGACGGTCTACGGTGGCGGCGCGCAGAGCCCCAAGCCGACGCCCACGATGGAGGTGTCACCGACGCCGACCATGGAGGCGTCCGAGTCGCCCTCGCCCCCCCCGTCCCCGCCCACGCCCGACCCCAGTGAGACCTGCAGCGCATGGGACCCGAACTGCCGGAACAGCAACGGCGGAACCAGTACTGGTGCTGCGAACGGCGGAGATGGCGGCGGCCCCGGTACCGACCCGTCGACATCCGCCTCGCCACCGGTCGGCGGCAACGGGAACGGTAATGGGAACGGCAACGGGAACGGGAATGGGAACGGGAACGGTGGAATCTTCGGAGGTCCGGCCGGTTAGCGGCTCCCCTGCCGGGTAGACAGACGATCCAGCCGGCTGGATTCCCGTCGAGGGCCGTCGCACCACATGGTGCGACGGCCCTCGACGTTTCCACAGCCCCGTACGGCAGGATGAGCGGCATGCCAAGCCGAGAAGACACGAGTGTGGACCAGACACGGCCTGTTGTGCGGCCCACGCACCAGGACGAGATCGCCGAGGCCGGCAGCGAGCTGATCGGCGGGCCGTCGGGGCGCTGGACACGGCTCGGCACCACGGCACTCACGCCCGTGGGCGTCATCGCGCTGGTGGCTGTCGGGATGTTCGCGCTCGGCATGGTGCAGAAGCTGCCTTGTTACAACTGGGCGTGGTTCAGAGGCGCCGGTTCGCAGTACACGCACGCCTGCTACTCGGACATTCCGCATCTCTATGTCGCACGTGGCTTCTCCGACGGCCTCGTCCCGTACTTCGACCGGCTGGCCGGCGACATGCAGTACCTGGAGTACCCCGTTCTGACGGGCGTGTTCATGCAGATCGCGTCCTGGCTGACACCGGGCGGAGACGTTCAGCACCGTGAGCAGATGTACTGGATGGTCAACGCCGGCATGCTGATGATCTGTGCCGTGATCATCGCCGTCTGTGTCGCCCGTACCCACCGGCGCCGCCCCTGGGACGGGCTGCTGGTGGCCCTCGCGCCCGCCTTCGCGCTCACCGCGACGATCAACTGGGACCTGCTGGCCGTCGCGCTGACGGCCGCGGCGATGCTCATGTGGTCCCGGAAGCGGGCGCTGGCGTTCGGCATCCTCATCGGGCTGGCCACGGCCGCGAAGCTGTATCCCGTGTTCCTGCTGGGGCCCCTCCTCGTCCTGTGCTGGCGGGCGGGCAAGTGGCGGGAGTTCGGCCTGGCGACGCTCGGGGCGGCAGGCTCCTGGCTGGTGGCGAACCTGCCGGTGATGATCTTCGCGCCCGAGGGTTGGAGCAAGTTCTACACGTTCAGCGAGGAACGGGGCATCGATTTCGGCTCCTTCTGGCTGATCATCACCCAGCGCACCGGCATGTCCATCGAGACGTCGACGGTCAATCACGTCTCCGAACTGCTGATGGTCCTGCTGTGCGCGGGCATCGCCGCACTGACGCTGACGGCTCCGCGCAGGCCGCGCTTCGCGCAGCTCGCCTTTCTCGTCGTCGCCGCGTTCATCCTCGTCAACAAGGTCTATTCACCGCAGTACGTGCTGTGGCTGATTCCCCTGGCCGTCCTGGCCAGGCCGCGGTGGCGCGACTTCCTCATCTGGCAGGCCTGCGAGGTCATGTACTTCCTGGGCATCTGGATGTACCTCGCGTACACGACGAGCGGGGACAAGCACCAGGGTCTGCCCACGGAGGGGTATCAGTTGGCGATCGCCCTGCATCTGCTGGGCACGCTGTACCTCTGCGCCGTGGTCGTGCGGGACATCCTGGTGCCGGAGCGGGACGTCGTACGGCGCGACGGGTCGGACGATCCGTCCGGCGGGGTGCTCGACGGCTCCCCGGACGTGTTCGTGCTGGGCCGGGCGGCGCATCCGCCGCGGTATGCCCAGTCCGCCGTCGAAGGGCCGCGGGTGGACTGGGGCGCGGCGCACGGCCCCGCCGCCGACTGATCCGGCTCTCTCCGGGGCCGGAGCCCACGGAGAGAGCCATCGGAACCTTCCTAGCGGTCGACGAGGCGGTCGAACTGGGTGGTCGTGTGCCGCAGATGGGCCACCAGCTCGTCACCGACCTTCGGCTCCTGCGCGTCCGAGGGAACGAACAGGATCGACACCTGCATGTGCGGCGGTTCGGCGAACCAGCGCTGCTTGCCCGCCCAGACGAACGGGGACAGGTTGCGGTTGACCGTGGCCAGACCCGCCCGTGCGACACCCTTGGCGCGCGGCATCACCCCGTGCAGGGCCTTCGGGGCCTCCAGCCCCACACCGTGCGACGTACCGCCCGCGACGACCACCAGCCAGCCGTCCGAGGCGGCCTTCTGCTGGCGGTAGCCGAAGCGGTCACCCTTGACGACAGGTGTGACGTCCAGAACGGCGCCCCGGTACTCCGTCGCCTCGTGGTCGCCGAGCCACAGACGGGTACCGATGCGGGCGCGGAAGCGGGTCTGCGGGAACTGCTGCTGCAGCCGGCCCAGCTCCTCGGCGCGCAGATGGCTGACGAACATGGTGTGCAGCGGCAGCCTGGCGGCGCGGAGCCGGTCCATCCAGGCGATCACTTCCTCGACCGCGTCCGAGCCGTCCGTGCGGTCCAGCGGCAGGTGCAGGGCGAAGCCTTCGAGGCGTACGTCCTCGATGGCGGCGTGCAGCAGCCCGAGCTCCTCCTCCTTGACACCGTGGCGCTTCATCGAGCTCATGCACTCGATGACGACCCGCGCGCCCACCAGGGCGTGCACTCCGTCCACGGAGGAGACGGACCGGATGACACGGTCGGGCAGCGGCACCGGCTCCTCGCCCCGGCGGAACGGGGTGAGGACCAGCAGATCGCCGCTGAACCAGTCCTTGATGCGGGCCGCCTCGTAGGTGGTGCCGACGGCGAGCGTGTCGGAGCCGAAGCGGATGGCCTCGTCGGCGAGCCGCTCGTGACCGAAACCGTATCCGTTGCCCTTGCAGACCGGGACGAGGCCGGGGAACTGGTCGAGGACGGATTTCTGGTGCGCCCGCCAGCGCGCGGTGTCGACGTAGAGGGAGAGCGCCATGGCCGGTCCGGAACCTTTCTGGTGGCTGCGGTGGATCAGAGGTGTGCGGGGCTTTGTGGGGTGCCTGTCGGGCCGAAGTCCCCATTGAAACGAATGAAGCCGGTTTCGTCAGCGGGACGACGCGTATCAGCGACGCGACATGTAGATGTCGAGCGCCTTGTGCAGCAGCTTGTTGAGCGGGAAGTCCCACTCGCCGAGGTACTCGGCAGCCTGCCCACCGGTGCCCACCTTGAACTGGATCAGACCGAAGAGGTGGTCGGTCTCGTCCAGCGAGTCGGAGATGCCGCGCAGGTCGTAGACGGTGGCCCCCATGGCGTACGCGTCGCGCAGCATCCGCCACTGCATCGCGTTCGAGGGGCGGACCTCGCGCTTGTGATTGGCGGACGCGCCGTACGAGTACCAGACGTGGCCGCCGACGATCAGCATGGTCGCGGCCGCGACGTTCTCGCCCTCGTGCCGGGCGAAGTACAGCCGCATCCGGTTGGGGTCCTCGTTGTTGAGGGCGGTCCACATGCGCTGGAAGTAGCCCAGGGGCCGCGGCCGGAAGTGGTCGCGCTCCGCCGTGATCTCGTACAGCCGCTGCCACTCGGCGAGCTCCGCGTAGCCACCCTGCACGACCTCGACGCCGGCCTTCTCGGCCTTCTTGATGTTGCGCCGCCACAGCTGGTTGAAGCCCTTGTGGACGTCTTCGAGCGACCGGTTCGCCAGCGGCACCTGGAAGACGTAGCGCGGCTGCACGTCACCGAATCCGGCGCCGCCGTCCTCGCCCTGCTGCCAGCCCATCTTCCTCAGCCGGTCCGCGACCTCGAAGGCACGCGGTTCGATGTGGGTGGCCTCGACATCGCGCAGCCGCTTCACGTCCGGGTCCTGGATCCCCGACTTGATGGCGGTCGCGTCCCAGCGGCGGATGATGACCGGCGGGCCCATCTTCACGGAGAAGGCGCCCTGCTGCTTGAGATGCGTCAGCATCGGCTGCAGCCAGTCGTCCAGGTTCGGGGCGTACCAGTTGATGACCGGGCCCTCGGGCAGATAGGCGAGATACCGCTTGATCTTGGGCAGCTGCCGGTAGAGCACCAGGCCGACGCCGACGAGCTGTTCGTTCTTGTCGAACCAGCCCAGGCTTTCCGAGCGCCACTCGGCTTTCACATCTGCCCATGCCGGGACCTGCATGTGACTCGCCGCGGGCAGATTCTGGATGTAAGCCAGATGCTGCTCTCGGCTGATGGTCCTCAGGGTCAGGCTCATGCGGGGCGCTCCTCGGCAGGTGTGTCCCCATCGGTCAGGGGCTCCGGCTCTCGCGCCGAAGCCTACTGCGACCGGGGAGCGCCCCGTCTGGCCCTGTGCCACCTTGCCGATTCGTCCCGCCGGGGCCCGGGCGGCCCGGCCCCTGCACGGGGAGCGGCGCCAGGTCCCTGCGAGGGCCCTCACGCCGACTCATCTGTCCGGATCTGTCTGGTTGTGTGTGGTTGTTTCTTTCTTGAATCAGCCCACTATGCCGCCGAAGAGGCCGCCGTGAGCCATGCCCAGGAAGAACCCGATGGCGGACGCGCCCATGCCGATGATCAGCGGGAACCTCTCGCGCGTGGTCGCCGACACGTACTGCCCGTACGCGGCGGTGAGGATTCCGATCAGCCCGGCCCACGAACTGATCAGGTGCAGGTTGTGGAACATCGCCGTCACGAAGGCGAGCGCACCGAGCACCAGGGTCACCGCGACCAGGGTCTCCTGGAGCGGATGCTTCTTGCCGTCCGTGGCGAGAAGCGAGACGCGGGGACGGGGTCGAACTGCCTGTGCCATGGAGTACCTCCTGGCCGAAAGGCGGCGCCTCGTGGCGCCGCTCACACCCGATGTGTCCAGATTGCGTCTCCCGAGCACCGGATTTCAACCGGAAGCGGGTGTGCGGGTAGTCTGTAACGTCTGCACCGGTGTCTGCCCAGGCCAACACTGCGGCTCCCTTCAGGAGGAGGGCGTTGTCAGTGGTGGCTGTTCTACTCGGAGACACTGTTGCTCACGCATCACGACCCTCCTGCCACGGAACGACCGTGGCCGCTGAGTCCAAAGGAGGTGGGTTCCACATGCGTCACTACGAGGTGATGGTCATCCTCGACCCCGATCTCGAGGAGCGCGCTGTCTCCCCGCTGATCGAGAACTTCCTCTCCGTCGTCCGTGAGGGCAACGGAAAGGTCGAGAAGGTCGACACCTGGGGCCGTCGTCGTCTCGCTTACGAGATCAAGAAGAAGCCCGAGGGCATCTACTCGGTCATCGACCTGCAGGCCGAGCCTGCGGTCGTCAAGGAGCTCGACCGCCAGATGAACCTGAACGAGTCGGTCCTCCGGACCAAGGTCCTCCGTCCCGAGATCCACTGAGCATCTAGCTCAGTGGTCATCGGGTTCGAGTAGCAGCAAGCAGCCAGAAGCAATCCCCGCCGAGAGGTTCACCCATGGCAGGCGAGACCGTCATCACGGTCGTCGGCAATCTCGTCGACGACCCCGAGCTGCGCTTCACCCCGTCCGGTGCGGCAGTCGCGAAGTTCCGTGTCGCGTCCACTCCCCGCATCTTCGACCGGCAGACCAACGAGTGGAAGGACGGCGAAGGCCTGTTCCTCACCTGCTCGGTCTGGCGGCAGGCGGCGGAGAACGTCGCCGAGTCGCTCCAGCGAGGCATGCGCGTTGTCGTGCAGGGCCGGCTGAAGCAGCGGTCGTACGAAGACCGCGAGGGCGTCAAGCGCACGGTCTATGAGCTGGACGTCGAGGAAGTCGGCCCCAGCCTCAAGAACGCCACGGCCAAGGTCACCAAGACCACCGGTCGCGGTGGTCAGGGCGGCCAGGGTGGATACGGCGGTGGCCAGCAGGGCGGAGGCGGTTGGGGCGGCGGTCCCAGCGGCGGTGGCCAGCAGGGTGGTGGCGGCGCTCCCGCCGACGACCCGTGGGCCACGAGCGCGCCGTCCGGCGGCCAGCAGGGCGGGGGCCAGCAAGGAGGCGGTTGGGGCGGAAGCTCCGGCGGTTCCGGCGGCGGCTACTCGGACGAGCCTCCCTTCTAGGGCAGCTCGTACCCCCACTTCTTGATCACACAGGAGAAACACCATGGCGAAGCCGCCTGTGCGCAAGCCTAAGAAGAAGGTCTGCGCGTTCTGCAAGGACAAGACCCAGTACGTGGACTACAAGGACACGAACATGCTGCGGAAGTTCATTTCCGACCGTGGCAAGATCCGTGCCCGCCGCGTGACCGGCAACTGCACGCAGCACCAGCGTGACGTCGCCACGGCAGTCAAGAACAGCCGTGAGATGGCGCTGCTGCCCTACACGTCCACCGCGCGATAAGGGAAGGGTGACCGAAACATGAAGATCATCCTCACCCACGAGGTCTCCGGCCTCGGCGCTGCGGGCGACGTCGTCGACGTCAAGGACGGGTACGCCCGTAACTACCTGGTTCCGCGTGGCTTTGCCATCCGCTGGACCAAGGGTGGCGAGAAGGACGTGGCGCAGATCCGCCGCGCCCGCAAGATCCACGAGATCGCCACGATCGAGCAGGCCAACGAGGTCAAGACGAAGCTTGAGGCCGTCAAGGTCCGCCTGGCCGTTCGCTCCGGCGAAGCCGGTCGCCTCTTCGGCTCCGTGACCCCGGCCGACATCGCCTCGGCGATCAAGGCTGCCGGTGGCCCGGACGTCGACAAGCGTCGCGTCGAGCTCGGCTCGCCGATCAAGACGCTCGGCGGACACCAGGTGTCCGTGCGTCTGCACCCCGAGGTCGCTGCAAACCTCGGTATCGAGGTTGTTGCTGCCTAAGGGCACAGCTCACCAGAGCAGGTGAAGGGCCGTACCCCGAGGGGTACGGCCCTTCACTGTTCGGCTTCGTTGATCCGCGTCTCCGTTTTTCCACGGTTCTGCAGTCCGGCGGTTCGGCGGTTTCACGTGAAACGGGGGTGCCGCTCGGTGGTGCTCAACGGGTGGCGCCGGTGACGATCCACTTGCCCGATCGAGTGCGCAGCCAGAGCGTCATCATGCGGACGGCCATCATCAGCGCCATCGCCCACCACAAGGCAGTCAGGCCGCCGAAGCTCGGCACCAGCAGGGCGACCGGGGCGAAGACGGCCAGGGTCACGAGCATGGCCCATGCCAGATACCGACCGTCTCCGGCGCCCATCAGCACCCCGTCCAGGACGAAGACCACGCCGGCGATCGGCTGAGACAGCGCCACCACCAGCAGCGCCGGAAGCAGGGTGCCCTGAACCGACTGGTCATCCGTGAACAGGGGCACGAACAGCGGTCGGGCAAGGACGATGAGCGCCCCGAACACCACTCCGGAGACGATGCCCCACTGCACCATGCGGTGGCATGCCTCTCGTGCGCCCCGGGCGTCGTCTGCTCCCAGATAGCGACCGATGATGGCTTGCCCTGCGATGGCGATGGCGTCGAGCGCGAAGGCCATCAGGCTCCAGAGCGAGAGAATGATCTGGTGCGCGGCGATCTCGGTGTCGCCGAGGCGGGCGGCCACTGTTGTGGCGATCATCAGGACGGCACGGAGCGACAGCGTGCGGACGAGCAGGGGAACGCCGGCCTGGGCGCTGGCCCTGATGCCGGCGGCATCGGGACGCAGCGACGCCCCATGTCGACGTGCCCCCCGGACCACCACGACCAGATAGGCGGCGGCCATGGAGATCTGGGCGATCACTGTTCCCCAGGCCGATCCCGCGATGCCGAGCCCGGCACCGTAGACGAGTCCCGCGTTGAGGGCCCCGTTGGCCGCGAAGCCCCCGATGGCGACATAGAGCGGGGTTCTGGTGTCCTGTAGGCCACGGAGTACACCGGTTGCGGCCATCACCACGAGCATGGCCGGGATACCGAGACTGGAGATCCTCAGATAGGTGATCGCGTAAGGGGCGGCAGTGTCGGACGCGCCGAAGACGTGCACGAGCCACGGGGCCGTGGGGAGCGCGACGGCGATGACACCTGTGCCGAGCAGAAGGGCCAGCCAGATTCCGTCCATGCCCTGTCGGATCGCGGAGGCCGGATCGCCCGCTCCGACCCGACGCGCCACTGCCGCGGTGGTGGCATACGCGAGAAAGACAAAGACGCTGACGGCGGTCGTCAGCAGCGCCGCGGCGACGGCCAGACCGGCCAGCTGCGGTGTGCCCAGATGACCGACGATGGCGCTGTCGACCATCACGAAGAGAGGCTCGGCGACGAGTGCACCGAAGGCAGGGACGGCGAGCGAGATGATCTCGCGGTCGTGCCGTCGACGACTGGGCGGCGAGGTTGCCGGGGCCTGGGTCATAGGGGCCAATCTAATCTTCCACAGGTAATAGATGCAATGCGCTAGCACTCCTTACATTTGCTGGCGGGCGGGGTTCTCCTGCGCGCTGTTTGTCGTGATCTTGAGCTGAGTTGAAAAGTTTTTCTCCCCCACAGCCCGTGGATGGAGAAAGTCCAGGTCAGGGGGATGGTGGGGAGGGTGCTATGAGTTTGTCCACAGTGCTGTCCCCCGCTCCGTGCACAGGTTCTGCGGAGTTCTCCACAGCATCTGGTCTGCCGTCCACATGCCCTGTGGATAACCAGATTGGCTGACGGTGCATGGCGGCCTACCGTGGTCCGGCGCCCGCAGCCCGTTCCGGCCCTGGAACCCCGTAGAACTCGATGCGCCGGAACCGGAGTCGGGCGTCTTGTTTGTCGGTGCTGTGCCGTAAGAAAGAGTGGCACGGCGAGGTCCGCGGAGCGGACGGGAGGAGGTGGCCCGGTGAGCATTCCCGAGCCTTTGGACGACCCCTGGGCCGACACCGGTCCCGGTGACCGTCTGCCCGTCACCCGCCAGCGCCGAGGTGAAGGCCGGGACCGCGGCGAGCAGCACGAACGCGGCAGGGAACGCGGCGGGTGGGAGGACGGTCCCCCCGGTTTTGAGCGGGTCCCGCCCCAGGACCTCGATGCCGAGCAGTCGGTCCTCGGCGGCATGCTCCTGTCCAAGGACGCCATCGCCGACGTCGTGGAGATCATCAAGGGGCACGACTTCTACCGTCCCGCGCACGAGACCGTCTACCAGGCGATCCTCGATCTCTATGCCAAGGGCGAGCCGGCCGACCCGATCACGGTGGCGGCCGAGCTGGTCAAGCGCGGTGAGATCACCAAGGTGGGCGGGGCCCCGTATCTGCACACCCTCGTCCAGTCGGTGCCGACCGCGGCCAACGCTTCGTACTACGCGGAGATCGTTCACGAACGGGCGGTCCTGAGGCGGCTCGTCGAGGCCGGGACGAAGATCACGCAGATGGGATACGCGGCCGACGGCGATGTCGACGACATCGTGAACTCCGCGCAGGCCGAGATCTACGCCGTCACCGAGCAGCGCACCAGCGAGGACTACCTGCCGCTCGGCGACATCATGGAAGGCGCTCTCGACGAGATCGAGGCGATCGGTTCGCGCAGCGGCGAGATGACCGGGGTTCCGACCGGCTTCACCGACCTCGATGCCCTGACGAACGGACTGCACCCGGGCCAGATGGTCGTCATCGCGGCTCGTCCGGCCATGGGTAAGTCCACGCTGGCGCTCGACTTCGCTCGGGCCTGTTCGATCAAGAGCAACCTGCCCAGCGTGATCTTCTCCCTTGAAATGGGGCGCAACGAGATCGCTATGCGACTGCTCTCGGCCGAGGCACGGGTGGCGCTCCACCACATGCGCTCCGGCACCATGACAGACGAGGACTGGACACGGCTGGCCCGCCGAATGCCGGACGTCTCGGCCGCTCCCCTGTACATCGACGACTCCCCGAACCTCTCCATGATGGAGATCCGGGCGAAGTGCCGTCGTCTCAAACAGCGCAACGACCTCAAGCTCGTGGTGATCGACTATCTCCAGCTGATGCAGTCCGGTGGGTCGAAGCGCGCCGAGAGCCGCCAGCAGGAGGTCTCGGACATGTCCCGAAACCTCAAGCTGCTCGCGAAGGAGCTGCAGCTCCCGGTGATCGCGCTCTCCCAGCTGAACCGTGGTCCCGAGCAGCGCACGGACAAGAAGCCCATGGTCTCCGACCTGCGTGAATCCGGATCCATCGAACAGGACGCCGACATGGTGATCCTGCTGCACCGAGAGGACGCATACGAGAAGGAGTCCCCCCGAGCCGGCGAGGCGGACCTGATCGTGGCCAAGCACCGTAACGGCCCGACGGCGACGATCACCGTGGCCTTCCAGGGCCACTACTCGCGCTTCGTGGACATGGCACAGACCTGAGCGGTCGTGTTGTGGGGTCTCAAATTTCGCGGCACAAACTCAGCCGCGATGGCACAACGATGGCACCCATGTCGTCGTTGTGAGACTCGTCTGCGGTGATTCTGGTCCGGCGCTTCGAGGGATGCAGCGCCGACACCTTGGCTGTACGGGTCGTGCCCGGATCACCGGCCCACCGCGGTTTCCCGGTCGATGCGTGACAGCTTCTCGGGGTTGCGGACGGCGTAGAGCCCGCTGATGAGGCCGCCTTCGAGGCGTACCGCCAGGACGGTGTCGATCTGGTCACCCGTGCGCAGGAGCAGGGCCGGCCGGCCGTTGACCTGTGCCGGCTGCAAGGTTGCGGACGTGGGCCTGCTGAGCACGTCGGCCACCGCTTCGGCGCCCACGACGGGCTCCAGTGCGGCCCGTACGACTCCGCCGCCGTCGGTCAGCAGCACGACGTCCGGGGCGATCATGTCGAGCAGGCGCTGCAAATCGCCTGTTTCGACGGCCTGTTGGAAGGCGGCGAGAGCGCTGCGTGTCTGGGCCGGGGATACGACCTCGCGTGGCCGGCGCGCCCGAGTTCCAGCACGATCGCGCCCCCGGTGCCGTAGCCGATACCGGCGATCCGGTCGGGGTGGGCGAGCAGGGGGGCAAGCGCGCCAACATCTCCTGTGGGTCGGTGAACCAGCGCCCGCCGTGGAGGTCGAAGGCCAGCGCCACGTAACCCAGTTCGGCGAGGGCGTCGGCCCGGCGGCGCTGGAAGTCGTTCAGCCCCGGCCCCTCGGGCCCGACCAGGACTGCGGGCCGACGGTCGAAACCGGCGGGCAGCGCCAGGTGCCCGATCATCGTCAGGCCGTCGGCCGGGTACTCGACCGTGCGCGTTGTGACCGTCGTCATGAGACCGGACTGTAGTGATCGTCGCGCCCGATCGGGCCGGTCTTCACCGTCGGCAGAACATCGCAGGTGTGGGCCCGTGGGCGGGCACTGTGAATGGCTCTGGTTCCGACAGAGCACATCGATACCGATGCGAACCAGGCCGTCGGCCATCGCCGCAGGTCACAGCGCCGCCACAAGACAGAGGACCTGAGAAACCATACGGGCTCGGCCGCTGCTGGGCCTTGTGTTCGCGTCCTGATCGCAGGCGCCGAGCGGCCCGGGGATGTGAAATGTGTTCGCCACGGCTCGGGCTCTCCGGGTAGTTGTTGAGGATGACCTCCCCATCTGAACAATTGCTCCCCGGTACGCGGCGCGCCCTTCTGCACCGCATTGCCACCGCACAGTCGGAAGGCCGGGCGCCTTCACTCGTCGCCGCGGTACAGAGGCAGGGGCAGACCGTCTGGAGCGGCTCCCGCAGCTGCGTGGACGGCCACACACCCGACGCCGACACGCAGTTCAGGATCGGCTCGATCACCAAGACGTTCACGGCAGTGCTGGTCCTGCGACTGCGGGACGAGGGGCTTCTGGACCTGGACGACCCGCTGGAGAAGCATCTGCCCGGTACGGGCGTCGGCGGAGTCACTGTCCACCAACTCCTCGGTCACAGCGCGGGACTGGCTGCCGAGTCACCTGCGCCCTGGTGGGAGAGGACTCCGGGCACCTTGCGGCCCGAGCTTGCCGACGTACTCGGTGAGCAGCCGAGGATGCACGTTCCGGGCCGCCTCCATCACTACTCGAACCCTGGCTACACACTGCTGGGCGCGCTGATCGAGAAGGTGCGCGGGGAGAGTTGGGCGGAGGTATTGCGGCGCGAGATCCTCGAACCGCTGGGCATGCACCGTACGAGCCCCCAGCCGCAAGCGCCGCACGCAGGCGGCTGGGCCGTGCACCCCTGGGCCGATGCCATGCTGCCCGAACCGGCCGAGGATCTCGGGCTGATGGCTCCGGCCGGCCAGCTCTGGTCCACCACGGGCGACCTCCTCCGCTTCGCGGCCTTTCTGGCGGAGGGGGATGACCGAGTGCTCTGCGAGGCCTCCGTGGAGCAGATGCGTGAACCGTCCGCGCCGACCGAGCCCGGTGCCTGGGATTCCGCGTACGGCCTAGGCCTGCAGTGTGCACGGAACGATGGCCGCAGCCTCTTCGGGCACACGGGTTCGCTGCCCGGCTTCCTGGCCGCCCTGTGGATCAGCGTCGAGGACGATGTGACGGCTGTTGTCCTCACCAACACCACGTCGGGGCTGATGATCGGTGACGTGGCCGCCGACCTCGTGAAGATCGTCGCCGAGGCCGAGCCCTGTATTCCGGAGCCCTGGCGACCGCTGCCCGAGGTGGACACCGAGCTGCTCGCGTTGACCGGTCCTTGGTACTGGGGCACGCGCGCAAGCATCCTGAGGCTGACTGCGGACGGCGGGCTGGAGCTTCAGCCCCTGCGGGGCAGTGGCCGCGGCGCCCGGTTCACGGCACAGCCCGACGGTACCTGGACCGGTCTCGATGGGTATTACGCGGGGGAGACATTGCGCATCGTCAGAAACGGCGACGGCAGCGTGAACCATCTCGATCTGGGTTCGTTCGTCTTCACGCGGGAGCCGTACGACCCGGCTGCGGCCGTTCCCGGTGGTGTGGACGAGGGCGGTTGGCGGGGCCTTCGGGCCTGAGCGCCGCGTTTCACGTGAAACGGCAGAGGGCGGCCCGGCTCAGGCCGTCAGCTCCCGTTCCAGTGGGGTGCGGAAGCGCGGGGTGATCCGCGCTCGACCCACCCACTGCGACAGCCGGGACGCTTCCGCCTCGATCGCGGTGGTGGCATCCCGGCCGACGTCGGACAGCAGCCGCCAGACCGGCTCGCCATCGGCGCGCTGTGCCCAGCCGCCCACGATCTCGCCGTTCCACCACACGGTCGGGCCGATATTGCCGGACCGGTCGAAAAGTGCTTTCCGGTGTTCGGCCGGGAGATGGAAGTCACGATCGGCCCAGCCCATCGCGCTGGGGTCCAGAGCCGGAAGCAGCGCGGCCCAGGGCTCAGGGGCCGGTTCAGGTTCCAGGTCCTCCGGCAGGACCCGTCCCACGGAACCGTTGTCGAGCCGGACCTCCTCTGCTTCGATGGCTGCCAGGGCCTTGCGGGCCGGGCCCAGCCCCCAGCCCATCCACCACTTGAGATCAGCCTCGGTCGCCGGCCCGTACGACCGGAGCCAGCGCCGGGCCAACTCGGTCTGCGCCTGTGCCGGGTCCTCGAAGCGCCAGGGCTCGGACGTGGTCCAGCGGAACTGGCTGGACGTCCAGGAACCGCGTGGCCGGTCCCGCCGGATGCGGCCCTCGGCTGCCAGGATCCGGAGGACACGGGAGGCGACGCCCTGTACCGTCTCCTGCTTCTTGCCCGGAAAGACCGTGATCTTGGTTTGCAGAGCGGCCACGGAGGCGGAGAGTTCGCTTCCGGTGGTGGGGCCGTTGGCCATCAGGGCGGTAAGCACCTTGAGTTCGGTGTCGGCGAGCCAGCGCTCGTCCAGTCCATTGCAGTCATCTGCCAGGTGCTTGAGAAAGGTACGGCGTTCCTTGGCGGCCACGGCCCGGGCGTTCGACGCGTCGACGCAGGGCGCGAGTCCCTGCGGTACGACGAAGAGGGTGTTGCGCATGGAGAGTTGCCGGACCAGGGAGACGTCCTCGTAGAGAGCCCGTTCGACCGAGGCGACGCTTGCCTCGGCCATCCGGGCACACGCGGAGAGGAAGACCGTGGCGGCATCCGTTGCGTGCAGAGCGACGATCGCGTCGGCCACGGACACCGGGGACACGGCCCGTACCGACGGGGCCAGGAGGTGTCGCCGCCCGAGCCTGATCCTGCGCTGTTCGTCACTGATGTGGTGCACAGACATCCTCTCCGGTTCCGGGCCTCGGTCAGAGCGCGAGCTTGAAGCCCACATGGCTGGCGGTGAACCCCAGCCGCTCGTAGAAACGATGGGCATCGACCCGGGTCGCATCGGACGTCAACTGGACCAACTGGCAGTCCTGGCGCCGGGATTCGTCCACGGCCCATTCGATCAGCAGGGTACCGAGCCCGCTGCCGCGCTCGTCGGCGTGGACGCGGACACCCTCGATGAGCGAGCGGGTCGCGCCGCGCCGCGAGAGCCCGGGAATCACTGTCAGCTGCAGGGTTCCGACGACGCGGCCCTCGCGTACGGCCACGACCAGGTGCTGGTTCGGGTCATCCGCCAGGCGCTGGAACGCGACGCGGTACGGGGTGAGGTCGTCCGGCGACTCACGCTGTGCACCCAGCGGATCGTCGGCGAGCATGGCCACGATCGCGACGATGTCGGTGAGTGTCGCAGGGCGTATTTCCAGATCGCTCATGATCGGCAGGCTACGCAGTTCATGACGGTGGCGCGGGAGATCGTCGAGACCGTGCGGTGACCGGTCGCGGCTGCGCGGCGATTCACGCGGCCTTGACAGGGGCTTTCAGCTCTTCGACCGCTCTGATGAGCGGGGCCAGTTCGGGGTTCTTGGCGGCTTCGTCGAGAGCGGCGCGCAGCGCTGTGTCGTTGGTCGGCCTGGCCTCGGAGAGCAGCGTGAGTCCGGCCTCGGTGACATCGGTGTAGATGCCGCGGCGATCGGTGTCACAGAGATACCGGGTCAGCAGTCCGCGGTCCTCGAGGCGGGTGACCAGGCGAGTGGTGGCGCTCTGGCTGAGCACGACGGCGTCCGCGACCTGCTTCATCTGGAGATGGCCACCCGGACCGCTGTGCTGCCTGCTGAGGACATCGAGCAGGGAGTACTCCCGCACGCTGAGTCCGTGCCCGCTCTGCAAGGCCCGCTCGATACGGGCCTCGATCTTCCCGTGGAGCAGGGAGAGGGCGCACCAGCCCTGGGAGAGGGCGGTCAGTGCGGGGTCCGTCGCTGTCATGGTCTCTCCTCCGTTGTGGAGCCGCTTGCGTCCAGGATAGGCGACTACCGCAATAGCCAGCGTATTTAATTAACCCGCGTATGCAATTACCATCCCGGCCGCGGCTTCGCGACGGCTGCCGTGAAGGCTCTCGACTGACGCCTTCACCGCCTGCGGGGCGAGGTTTGAGTGAGTCAGCCCGTCGCCACGGTCAGCGGAGCGTAGCGACGGGTCCAGTCGCCCGGCAGGTCCGGGGTTCCGTACGTCATCACCGTGGTTTCGGAACCGGTCCGTAGACCGCATCGCCGGAACCAATCGAGCAGCTGCGCATGGCGCGCGTCGATATCCGCGCGCAAGGGCAGATCGGTCGCTTCCGCGAGCGAGGTGATGAGTGCCTGAGCCGTGGCGGTGTCGGGAGCGATCAGCGGGCCGACCACATGCGTACGGTCGCTCGGCCAGGCCGCCGCGTAACCGGTGAGTCTTCCTTCGTCCTCCGCGACCCGGATGTGGTCGGCGTACGCGGGCAGCCGGGCAAGGACGTGTGTCCGGTCGGAGCCGAAGACGTCCGAGTCCAGCCGGACGATGGATCGCAGGTCCTCTGCCGCGGCCGGACGAACGGTCACGGCGGACGCTCTCTCACCGGTCGGCCGGAAGAACCCGGTGACCCGCTCGACGCGGCCCACGACCGCGAAACCGAGCTGCTCATAAAGTGGTCGTCCCGCGGAGGTCGCGTACAGACTGAGGGGCGTCCCGTCGGCCTCGGCCATGACATGACGCATCAGACGCCGGGCGACTCCCTGTCGCGCATGCCGTTCGGCGACGAGCAGCATGCCGATGGCAGCCAGGCGCGGACCGTAGGAGGTCACCACACAGGCCGCCATCAGACCCTTGCCTCCGGGGTCGTCCACGCCGTAGCCCGTTCCCGCGGCAAGGAGCAGCCCCCATCTGTGCTCATCGCGTGGCCAGCCGCGGTCCTCGCAGAGGTCGGCGCAGGAGACCAGGTCGCCCAGGGTGAGGCGCCGGACAGGCAGATCGTTGAGCGGACGGGGCAGTGGGGAGGACATGAGGGTCAGGCTGTCCGACGTGGCGATCGCTCGTCCACCCCTTTACCGACCGAGACCCGCAACCGTCGGCCGCGCCGGGTCGATCCCCAGGGCTTCAGTACCGATATCGCGGTGATGAACAGATACGTTGCCGTCGCCACCGACGGAGCGACCACCAAGTCGATGTCGAGGGAGCCGCGCAGCGCCGCCTCGTTGATGCCGGGGCGCAACGAGAAGATCGACAGCGCCGTGGTGATCAGGGTGAGCCAGAACTTCGTCCAGACCCACCGGTGTCTGGCCAGCCCCCAGGGCGTGCCGAGCGCCAGCACGAGTCCGCTGGACAGGGAGAGAAGGGCGACGGGTACGAGCAGCCAGTCTCCGAAAACCTTCATGGCGCGGGTGGTGGCCTGTGCGGTGGCGGGGTCGTCGGTGAGGAAGGCTGTGATTCCGAGCGCCAGCAGGCCGACGGTCAGTCCCAGCCAGCTCACGGATATCGAAACATGCGCGACGAGGAGGCCGCGGCGGGCGGAGCGGTTGAGTGGTTTCACGTGAAACACGGTGCCGGGAACGAGGAAGTCGAGCGTCTGACAGCGGGAGTAATCGCACGTACTAGCCTCGGCGTACGACGGCGCGCCCCAGCGGCTTTGTGGGCCGGACCCGTTGGGAAGCATCTCGCGGCGGCTTTTTCGGTGGCCGGCCGGTACGCGGTCCTGCGCGGACGCGGAAGGCGGACGACCGTCGTGGATTCACGGCTCGGCCATGGGGCAATGGAGCGTCATGGGAAAGCCGGTTCGGATGCTCGGGGTTCCCGCTGTCTGTCCGGCCTGCGTTCACAGCAGGGCATGCTGGGGCAGGGGACTGCGAGCGGGAACCGGCCGGCGACCGCAACCGGGCCCGACTGCGTCCGTGGGCGGGGGCCGCAGCCGTGCGGTGCACAAGGCGACCAGAAGACGTTCTGGGCGAGGCACAGTATGGATGCTCCGGCCAGCGGGTGGACCGAAGACGGAGCGGGAAGATTTCTGATCCACCGCACTCTGACCGAGATCTCGCCGGTCGCAGACCAAGCGACCTCGTACTTCTACGCCCTGCTCTTCATCAGTCACGCGTCCCGACCAGGTCTGCCCCTTCCGCGCAGGCCAGTACGCGGCGATGGAGACCCCGTGGTGGCCCCGGAACTGGCGCCACTACTCCTTCGCCTCGGCGCCCCGTCCGGACGGTCTGCTGTCTGGGCGGCGGCACGGGCATCGCGCCCATCAAGGCGCTCGTCGAGGACGTCGCCGAGCACGGCGACCGGCGTCCGGTGGAGGTCTTCTACGGTGCACGCAGCGGTCACGACCGGTACGACATCGACACGATGATGCGGCTCCATCGGACCTGTCCCTGGCTCGCGGTGCGGCCGGTGGTCTCCACCGGCCCGGGAGCGGAGGGCGGTCTGAAGGGACTGCTGCCCGAAGTTGTGCGCGAGTGCGGTCCGCGGCACGAATACGACGCCTGTCTCTCGGGCCCGCCCGGCATGATCCGCAGCGGCGTGGACGTACTCAGGGGCATCGGCATGCCCGCCGAGAACATCCGACACGATGCCGTCGAGGAACTGGCGGCCACCGGTCCCGCCTGATCGCGGGGGTGATGTCGGCAGGCCCTGCCTCGCAGGAGCGGCGACGGCTGAGCCCTGCCCCCGGAAGCGGCGGGGTCAGCCCAGGTCGGGTGCGTGCATCGCCCGTACGCCCTCGATGTTGCCGTCCAGGTAGTGCCGCAGCGACAGCGGTACGAGATGGACCGCAGCGATCCCCATCCGGCTGAACGGCACCCGAACGACGTCGTAGTCCCCACACGGGTCGTCGATCTCGGGCCCGTGGCGCCGGGACAGGTCCATCGACTCCAGCCGGCAGACGAAGAAGTGCTGGACTTTGACGCCTTTCACCCCGCCGCCCTCGATGTGCTCCACGGTGTCGACGAAGCAGGGGACCACATCGGTGATCTTGGCACCCAGCTCCTCGTCCAGCTCGCGGTGCAGGGCGTCGACGACGGTCGCGTCCTCGGGCTCGACCCCGCCGCCCGGTGTGAGCCAGTACGGATCCACTCCGGGCTTGGTGCGCTTGATGAGGACGAGGTCGTCGCCGTCGAGCAGGATGGCGCGTGCGGTGCGCTTGACCACAGGACGTTCGGTCATGGCAAGAGCGTGGCCCACCGAACCGGTTCTGAAACACCGGAGCGGTGCCGGGCCGTCCTGCGCTCACCAGTCGGCGGCGGCGCGCAGCAGCCACTCGTGCGCCCGCGCGATGTGCGGCAGCGCGAGGGTGCCGGTCCGTACGGCCAGGAAATAGGTGCGCAGGGGAGGTACGGGAGGGTCGAGAAGTGCTACCACCTCACCCCTTTCCAGTGCGGCCTCGCACAGATAGCGCGGCAGCACGGCGAGCCCGGCACCCGCCACCGCGCACTCCAGGACCGCCCGGAGATCCGGTGCGATGACCGTTCCCGCAACGGCGGGCCGGCGGTCGAAGACGGCGGCCCAGTAGCGCGAGACGAGTGGCAGGCTCTCGTGGACCTCCACGACCGGAAGTTCGTCCAGCACCACGGGCCCTTTGTGCCGCAAGGCCCCGGGTCCCAGGCGCCCGGCCCAGCGGGGCGCGGCGATCAGGACGTGCTCTTCGTCGCAGAGCGGGGTCGCGGTGAGCAGCCCGCCGCGCGGACGGGCCGTCGCAAGGGCCAGATCGTGATGTCCGGCGGCCAGCCCCTCCAGCGTCTTCTCGGCGCCTGCGAAGAACGAACTGCGCACAGCCAGGCCCTGGGCGACGAGAGGGGTGAGCGCGGGCAGGGCCCGCATCGACGTGAATTCAGGCGGCCCGGCCAGATGCAAGGTCCGGACGCCCGACTCCTCGTCGAGCTCGGTCTCGGCGATCTCGACCAGTGCGTCCAGATGGGGTGCCGCCCGGTGCGCGAGTTCGTCGCCGATGGTCGTCGGGGTCACACCACGGGCTCTGCGCAGGAAGAGCGGACGGCCCAGCTGCCGTTCCAGGGTGCGGATCTGCGAGGTCACCGCGGGCTGGGAGAGGCCGAGCAGGGCAGCAGCCCGGGTGAAGGAGCCGGCCCGGTGCACCGTGACGAATGTACGCAGCAGGGCCAGGTCCATGTCCTGCCGCCTCCCACGCTCGCGATGCTTCGACCCGTACAACTATAAATATGTCGATAGGTCGCTGTCGCTAGCGTGATTGGACTCTGACAGAGAGTCAATTAGCCTTGTTAGGACGGTTCTTCACACCCGGAACCGGGGCGGTCCGAGCCACGAGGGGGGAGGCTCGGACCGTCCGTACCGTTGGTCGGCTCAGCTCTTGCCCAGCGCGGCGTCCAGTGCCCGTTCGACGTCGGCCACCAGGTCGTCCGGGCTCTCGGCGCCGACCGAGAAACGGATGAAGCCCTCCGGTACGGCGTCACCGCCCCAGCGTGCCCGCCGCTCGGCGGTGGAGCGCACGCCGCCGAAGCTCGTCGCGTCGTCGACCAGCCGCAGCTCGGTGAGGAAGCGCTCGGCCCGCTCGCGGTCGGGCAGCACGAACGACACCACGGAGCCGAAGCGCCGCATCTGCCGTACGGCGTTCGGATACGAAGGATCGGTGGGCAGGCCGGGGTACCGAACCCCGGTCACCTCCTCGCGCCTGCCCAGCGCCTCGGCCAGGGTCAGGGCGGTGGCGCACTGCCGGTCGAGCCGCAGCTCCAGAGTGGCCAGCGAACGGTGTGCGAGCCAGGCCTCCATCGGCCCGGGAATCGCGCCGACGACCTTGCGCCAGCGCCGCACGCCCGCTGCCAGCTCGGGATCGCGGCAGGTCACATGGCCGAGCAGGATGTCGCCGTGTCCGGTCATGCCCTTCGTGTCACTGGCCACCGAGAAGTCGGCCCCCAGTTCCAGCGGGCGCTGGCCGAGAGGCGTGGCGAGAGTGTTGTCGACGGCCACCAGGGTGCCGGCCGCGTGAGCGGCCCCGACGAGCCGACGCACGTCGCAGACATCGAGCCCCGGGTTGGACGGGGTCTCGATCCACAGCAGCCTGGCACCCTCCAGGACCGCCAGCTGGGCATCGCCGCCGGTCGGCGCGGTCCGCACCTCGACGCCGTACGCCTCCAGCTGCTCACGCACCAGCGGCAGCGCCTGGTATCCGTCGTCGGGGAGCACGATCACATCGCCCGTGCGCGCCTGGGACAGCAGAACCGCCGAGATCGCCGCCATTCCGGAGGCGAAGACGGTGGTCTCGACCTGCTCCCCCGGCGCCTCCAGCTCGCCGACGGCGCGTTCCAGATGGGTCCAGGTCGGATTGGTGTCCCGACCGTAGGTGTACGGGCCGGCCGGTTCACCGGAGAGGTGGAAATGTGCGGCGAAGACCGGGCCGGGCAGGGTGGGCTCGAACTGCTCCGGCTCGGGCAGCCCGGCCCGTACCGCCCGGGTCCCGTCACCCATGGTGCTCATACCGCTCCTCGCTTCTCCCGGTGCGCCACCGGTCCGACCTGCACTTTCTCAGGAGGTGTCGGGTCAGTCCTCGTCGGGCAGGACCACGTTCAGCGCCCACGACACGATCGAGATGATCAGGCCGCCGAGCACGGCGGTCCAGAAGCCATGGACATGGAAGCTGAGATTGAACAGACCGGCCAGCCAGGAGGTCAGCAGCAGCATGAGCGCGTTGACCACCAGGGTGATCAGACCCAGCGTGAGGATGAAGAGCGGGAAGGTGAGCAGTTTCACTATCGGCTTGACCACGAAGTTCACCAGGCCGAAGAGCAGGGCGACCAGGATCAGTGTGAGCGCCTTGCGCCCGGTGCCGCCGCCGTTCAGCGTGATGTCCTGGAGCAACCAGATGGCCACGGCCAGCGCACCTGCGTTGGCGATCGTCTTGACTACGAAATTCTTCATGTGTCTGATCGTGGCAGACACGATCGGTGGCTGACACCGGCAGATCAGAGGCAAGGGGCGGACGGGCCATGAAGGCATTCAGACTGGACGAACTGGAAGCGGAGCGGGCCGCCAACAACGGCGCGTACCTGCAGTTCGTGAAGGAACGGAACATGTCCGTCGGCCTGTACGCGCTGGACGCCGGTGAACTGGACACGCAGCAGCCGCACAAGGAGGACGAGGTCTACTTCGTCGTCAGCGGCCGCGCCTCGATCACGGTCGGCATGGAAACCACGCAGGTGGGCAGAGGAAGCGTGGTGTACGTGCCCGCCGGTGTGGCCCACAAGTTCCACCACATCACCGAGGACCTGCGGGTCATGGTGGTCTTCTCCCCGCCGGAGAGCTGAGCCCGCTCCTACGGAGGGCCGGACTCCGGTCCCAGGGATCCCTAGGGGGTCGATCAGGGGACTTCAAGGGCTGCGGAACCCCCGCCGGCCCCCTCTGCGCCTCTAGCATCGAAAGCAGGAACTCACAGAGACGAGGTAAGGACGATGGCGGTGCGGGAGATATTCGCGGGGATGCCCTGGTGGGTGAAGTGGATCGCGGTGCCGGTCATCGCGATCGTCGTGTTCGGCGGTCTGATCGCCAGCGTGGTCGGGTTCGTGATCGGTCTGCTCTTCAAGGTTCTGGTCTTCGTGATCCTGGTCGGAGGACTCGTCTTCGTCGTACGCAAGTTCATGTCATCCTCCTCCTCGCGCAGCGACTGGTAGGAAGATCGGAAACGGGGCGGAGGATTAGCCCAGCTGAGCTAAGTACAAGACGAAACGACACTCCTGGCGGATACGGCCGATATGGTGGAAATCTGCTGCCGCCACCTGGGAATTGACTGTCTGTCACCACTCTGGCCAGTGGTTTGTACGGCGTTCGGACTCCGGAGCCCAGACATGCGGCGGTTCGTGGGGGCGGCCCCCACAGGCGGGCTGACTGCCCGTCACCATGCCTGGGGGTGACCGTTGACCACGGCATCGAGCACTGCTGTCCCGACGCTGATCGGTTCGGTACAGCGAGCGCTGAGGCTGCTGGAAGCTGTGGGCGCCCATCGAGACGGGGCGCCCGCGAAGCAGCTGGCCAGGGAGGCGGGTCTTCCCCTTCCCACCGCCTACCACCTGCTGCGCACTCTGACCCATGAGGGCTATCTGCGCCGGGAGAGCGGCGTCTTTCTCTTCGGCGCCGCCGCGGAGCGCCTGGTCGGCGGAGGAACGCTGCGGAATCGTCGCAGCCGGATGACGGAGTCGCTGAGCCGCTGGCGCGACACCATCGGCGCACCGGTGTACTGCGCCGTCTACCGCGAGGGCGAGATCGAACTCGTCGCGGTCGCCGACGACCCCGTCACACCCGCGGTGGACGAGTGGGCATCCTTCCGGGAGACCGGCCACGCCCATGCGATCGGCCAGTGTCTGCTGAGCCGGCTCGACGAGAGGGCCCGCGAGGATCATCTGGACCGGCACCCCGTACGTCCGCTGACCCGCTATTCGGTGCGGGACCGCGCGGCGCTTCTGGAGAGATTGCGGTCGTTGGAACGCATGGAACCTGTCATCGAACGACAGGAGTACGCCCTGGGGACGGTCTGTGCGGCCATCCCGATCGCCGCCGGTTTCACTGCTGCAGCGATGGCTATTTCCGTACCCCTGGAGCAGGAAGACCGATTGCTCCCCGCAGTCGAACAACTACGTTGCGAAGTGGCCAGCCTCTTGCGCTCGTTCGTGTTCTCTATCAGTATCTGAAAAATCACTCCTTGTGATCTGCTATCGCGTGCACCACGATGGCGTCAATAGGGCCACGGGGGATCATTCCTGGCCAGATTCATCTACTGCGGGGTTGAACGATGCGCGAGTCGGTTCAAGCTGAGGTCATGATGAGCTTCCTCGTTTCCGAGGAGCTCTCTTTTCGGATCCCGGTGGAGCTCCGATACGAAGTCTGCGATCCATATGCGATCCGGATGACCTTCCATCTGCCCGGCGACGCCCCCGTCACCTGGGCATTCGGCCGTGAGCTGCTGCTCGACGGCCTCAACAGCCCCAGTGGGGACGGCGATGTGCACATCGGGCCCACGGAGCCCGAGGGGTTGTCCGATGTACACATCCGTCTCCAGGTGGGCACGGATCGCGCCCTCTTCAGGGCCGGTACGGCACCGCTCGTGGCCTTTCTCGACCGCACCGACAAACTCGTGCCGCTCGGGCAGGAGTGCACGTTGGGTGACTTCGAGGGCAATCTGGAAGAGGCCCTGGGCCGGATCCTCACGGAGGAACAGAACGCCGGCTGACGAGCGCGGCGCCGCAGGTCGGCCCGCCGGTCGAACACGATATCCGCCGAATGGGTGAATCGCTCTCCGTGTGGAGGCGTTCAAGCCCTCGCCCTTCGACGGCGGCCCTTCCCGGTCCGTACGGGTGCTGGAGCTACGGCTTCCGCGCCGAGCCCCGTGCGGTCCGCGGAGACGACCAGCGCGGCGAGCACGGTCGTCACCGGTACCGAGGCGACCAGTCCGATCGAGCCGACCAGCGTTCGCACGATCTCCTCCGCCACCAGTTCGCTGTTGGCCACCGTCCCTACGCTGCTCCGGGCGATCGAGAACAGCAGCAGCAGCGGCAGCGCCGCGCCCGCGTAGGCCAGCACCAGCGTATTGACGACCGAGGCGATGTGATCGCGCCCGATCCTGATCCCTGCCCGGTAGAGACCCCGCGCACCCATCGTCGGGTTCGCCTGGTGCAGCTCCCAGACCGCAGATGTCTGGGTGACCGTCACATCGTCGAGCACCCCGAGCGAGCCGATGATCACACCGGCCAGCAGTAGACCGCTCATGTCGATGTGCGGGTACAGGCCGTGGATGAGGCCGGTGCTGTCATCGGTGTTGCCGGTCAGGCCGGCCCAGCCGATGAAGAGTGATCCGAGCAGCCCGATCAGCAGCAGGGAGATCAGGGTGCCGATGACGGCGACCGAGGTGCGGGCGGTCAGGCCGTGGCACATGTAGAGCGCGATCAGCATGATCGCACTGGCCCCGATCACTGCGACGAGCAGTGGATTCGAGCCCTGTAGGACGGCCGGGAGGATGAACAGCGTCAGCACGGCGAACGACACCGCGAGCGCGACCAGCGCCATCACGCCACGCATCCTGCCCACCGCGACCACCACCAGGGCGAAGACCCCGGCCAGCAGCGTCATCGGGAACTTCCGGTTCACATCCGTCACCGAGTACTGCAGATCATGGGGGGCGTCGGGGGCGTACGCCACGACCACGCCCTGTCCCTCGCGCAACTGACGTGGTGCGTCGGGCTGGACGATCTCGAGGAAGGTCCGGCCCTCGTCATGGCCGGTCGTCACTTCGACGGTGGCTTTCTCGCACAGCCCCGCCCCGTTCCCCAGCGGCGTCGTGGTGTCGCCACTGGTGGGCATCTGGGCAGCGTTCACTTCCTTGCAGTCCACCTTGTCGATCTTCACCACCTTGGCCTGCTGGGTCTGCTGGTCGAAACCGACACCGGTCCGCTCGTGCGGGGGCGCACCTCCCGGCCAGAGCGCCACCAAGCCGACGACGACCGCGGTGGCGAACGGGATCAGTACGGCGGCGATGACCTTGCGCAGATGCTTGGAGACGGGCGCTGCGGGGCCGTGGCCGTGTGAATGGCCATGCTGAGGGCCCTGCGGGTCGGGGTCGTTCTGGGGGGACGTCACCGGCCGATCATCGCAAGAAGAAAAGGGCCCTCTGTTCATTCCGCCGGACGGGGCGCTAGCGTGGGGGGACCTTTGCACACGCGGGAGCTCGGAGCACCGGGCTGAGAGGGCGCTGATATCCGTACATCTGTACGGGACAGGCTGCTGCGCCGACCGCCGAACCTGTTACCGGGTAATGCCGGCGTAGGGAGTAGGTCTCATGACCACATCGGACGCACGCACGCCTGCCTCGAACCAGAGCGACGAGGCCGGGAAGTCCATCGGCTGGCACAAGGGGTACGTCCAGGGCTCACGCCCGGACCTCCGGGTGCCGGTCCGTCAGGTGCACCTCACCAACGGCAAGGACGTGACGCTGTACGACACGTCGGGGCCGTACACCGATCCCACCACCGAGACCGATGTCCGTCGCGGTCTCGCACCGCTGCGGGAGAACTGGATCACCGCGCGCGGCGACACCGAGGAGTACCCGGGTCGCCCGGCCCGCCCCGAGGACGACGGGCTCAAGCACACCTCGCCGCGAATGGGGTCTCCCCTGCTCGAGCGAAGCCGAGAGCTCGGGGAAGGGCTGCGCAACCTCGACGCCGTCTTCCCCGGCCGCCCGCGGCTGCCCCGCCGCAGCCGGGACGGCCGGCCGGTCACCCAGCTCGCATACGCCCGCCGGGGCGAGATCACTCCGGAGATGGAGTACGTGGCGATCCGGGAGGACGTCGAACCCGAGGTGGTGCGCGAGGAGATCGCCGCGTGCCGGGCCGTGCTGCCGGCCAATGTCAACCATCCCGAGACCGAGCCGATGATCATCGGCAAGCGGTTCCTGGTGAAGGTCAATGCAAACATCGGCAACTCCGCGGTGACGTCCTCCATCGAGGAGGAGGTGGAGAAGATGACATGGGCGACGCGCTGGGGCGCCGACACGGTCATGGACCTTTCCACCGGACGCAACATTCACACCACCCGTGAGTGGGTTCTGCGCAACTCCCCTGTGCCGATCGGCACCGTTCCCCTCTACCAGGCCCTCGAAAAGGTCGACGGCAAGGCCGAGGAGCTGACCTGGGAGATCTACAAGGACACCGTCATCGAGCAGGCCGAGCAGGGCGTCGACTACATGACGGTTCACGCCGGCGTGCGCCTGCCGTACGTTCCGCTGACCGCCCGCCGCAAGACCGGCATCGTCTCCCGCGGCGGCTCGATCATGGCGGCGTGGTGCCTCGCGCACCACAAGGAGTCGTTCCTGTACGAGCACTTCGAGGAGCTCTGCGAGATTCTCGCCACGTACGACGTGACGTACTCGCTGGGCGACGGGCTGCGCCCCGGGTCGATCGCCGATGCGAACGACGAGGCCCAGTTCGCCGAACTGCGCACGCTCGGTGAACTGAACACGATCGCCAAGCGGTTCGGCGTGCAGACCATGATCGAGGGGCCGGGTCATGTCCCGATGCACAAGATCAAGGAGAACATCGACCTGCAGCAGGAGATCTGCGAGGAGGCGCCGTTCTACACGCTCGGCCCGCTGACCACCGATGTCGCTCCGGCGTACGACCACATCACCTCGGGCATCGGTGCGGCGATGATCGCCTGGTGGGGCACGGCGATGCTCTGTTATGTCACGCCCAAGGAGCACCTGGGCCTGCCCAATCGGGACGATGTGAAGACCGGCGTCATCACGTACAAGATCGCGGCTCATGCGGCGGACCTCGCCAAGGGGCACCCGGGGGCGCAAGACTGGGACGACGCGCTCTCCGACGCACGCTTCGAATTCCGCTGGGAGGACCAGTTCAACCTGGCTCTCGACCCGGTCACGGCAAGGGAGTTCCATGACGAGACGCTGCCGGCCGAGCCTGCGAAGACGGCGCACTTCTGCTCGATGTGCGGCCCGAAGTTCTGTTCGATGAAGATCTCCCAGGACATCCGTCGTCAACACGGCGGTGGTTCCCAGGCGGAGATCGACGAGGGTATGGCGGAGAAGTCCAGGGAATTCGCGGCGGCGGGCAACCGCGTCTATCTGCCGATCGCGGACTGAGCCCGTCGCACGGCGCCGGGGTGGCGAAGGTCTTCTCACGGACTTTCGCCACCCGTCCGCCGCTCTCCGGGTGCGCGGCGGGACCGGGGCGCGGTGGCGTCGGAGAGCCGGCGAACGAGGCGGCGCGGGAGCCGACTGATCATCAGGCTCGCGCTGTGGCAGGGGACGTACCAGCGTTCGTCGATACGACCGGACCCGGTCAGTCCGGTTCGTGCTCGGGCCCGCCGAAGTCGGGGCTGGTGAAGTCCGGGCTGGTGAACGTCGGGCGTGGGCCTGCCGCCGGGCCCTCGTCCGGGCTCGTGAAGTCCGGTCTGCTGTAGCCGATCTTCGGGATGCGGTTCGCCGAGCGATGCGGTGTGCGCGATGCCCGGCCGGCCTCGGGGTCGGCGAGCGCGTCCCTGAGGAACGGCAGGATGCCGCGTTCCAGCAGCGCGTGGCGCCATGCCTCCCGGGCGCGTGCCACATCCTCCGGCAGCTCGTCCTCGGCGTCCTCGGAGGGCTGCGACGTCGAGCCGTTGCGCAGCGCGGTGATGAGCAGTCCGACGGCGGCGGCGAGGATCGCGGCGGCCATCACCGCCGCGAAGAACCAGCCTGCGGTGACCATGGTGGAGGCGAAGGACGGCGGCGGGCTGAGCAGTTTCAGCAGATAGCCGGCCAGCAGGAATATGAATGCGGCGGTGCCGGCGAGCACGGGCGCCAGGACCGTTATGACAGCCCCTACGCCGGCGCCCGACCGGTTCTGACGGCCTGTGCCGGGACCGGCGCCCGAATCCTCGCCCGCTCCTTCGACCGGTCCACGCAGCTCCTGCCGGGCCTTCACATAGTGCTCGTACTCGGTGGCGGCCGTGGCGGTGATCAGCGCCGTGGCGTCCAGCGCCATGGTGCGCAACTGGACGGCATTGAGTCGCTCGCCGACCGCGGCCAGATCCGGTCGTTCGTGTGCGTGACGCAGTGCGTCGTCGAGGATCCGCTCGTACTCGGGGCGGTCCTCGGTCAGCAGGTGCGGAGCGCTTTTCATGTGCATCCCCCGATGCTCCGTTGGGCCTGAGTGCCCGCTCGGACCGGGCAGTTGGGCGGAAACGGAGGAGAGCCTGCTACTGATACGCCGATGGTAGAGCGCCCACGGCACGGGGTGACAGGGGGTTTCCGGAAATAGGCCCAGTGATCGGCGTGGTCAGGTCGTGGAAGCGTCTTCCCGGAAGAACGTCAGTCATGCAGGGGCAGTTGGACGACCAGTAGCTTTCCGGCCATGGTCACTCCGCCGTCCATGGCGATGGCGAGGCCGTCCGCGTAGACGTGCGGCCCTTCGACCACGGGGCCGGAACCGTCCTCCCCGTCCTCCGAGCCGACCTCGCCGAGAAGGTACGGAATGGGACTGTGACCATGGACGATGCGCTGTCCGCCATAGGCCGACATCAGCTCCCGGACGGCCTGCGGACCCGCCTCGTCGCGGAAGGCGAACCGCTTGGTGAGCTTCCGGAACAGGTCCCAGCACTCGTCGGCGTCGTTACGCGTGAGAATGGCGTGCACGGTGTCGTTGACGTCCTCGATGTTGGTGCCGTAGTCGAGGTACGCCGTCGTGTCGGAGTGCATCAGCAGATGCCCGTCCTCCTCGACGACCGCGTCGAGCCGGGACATCCACTGGAGGTGGACATCCTGAAGCCGCTCCATGTCGTTCTTCTGGCCGCCGTTGAGCAGCCAGGCGGCCTGGAAGGTGGCGGTGCCCGCACCGGAGTTCACCGGGGTGTCGCCGAACCGCTTGGCGCCGATGAGCAGCAGTTCGTGATTGCCCATCAGGGCCTTGCAGTAGCCGCCGGCGGCCGCTGCCTCGGCGGAGAGACGCATCACCAGGTCGATGACGCCGATGCCGTCGGGGCCGCGGTCGGTGAAGTCACCGAGGAACCAGAGCCGGGCATTGCCCGCGGACCAGTTGCCCTCTGTGTCGATGAGGCCCTGTTCGGCGAGGGCGGCGTGGAGCTCGTCCAGATAGCCGTGGACATCGCCGACGACGTACAGCGGTCCGAGCCCCGGCTCCGGGACGGGCCGGGGGTCGGGGACGGCCCGCACCTGGACGGTGTCACCGCGGTTGATCACGGGGAGATCGCGCTCGGTGGGGGTGTACCCCTCAGGCAGTTCGTCTTCCGGGACCGCGTGGCCCGGGTGCGGCGATGAAGGCGGCACCGGGGTCTGCGCATAGGGCGGTACGCGGAAGTCACGCAACGTCGCAGTCCGCACCACGGGTTCCTGACCGGCCCCCTGTGTCATCGACCCCTCCACCACCGTCGCGCCGCCGTACACCTGACGGGCCCTGCTGGTCGGGGTGGTCCGCGGTGTCGTGCGCCCATCATAGGAATGCGAATCGTGCTCTGTGACGCACCAGGGGTGGTGAATCCGGGCGCACGTCAGGTTCACCGGCCGATTGGTCCGAAATCGCCTGATCAGTCCCCCGCGGGGGAGCGGGGCGCGCTGACCGTGGTGCGGGGTGGACGGCGTTGCGAGGACGTCCGGACGATGAGCTCCGTCGGTATCACCTGCTCCACCGGTCCGTCGTGATCGACGCCTTCGATGGCGTCGATCAGGAGCTGGACGACCGCCGTGCCGATTCTGCGCGGCTTGAGCGACAGGGTGGTGATGGGGGGTTCGGTCGTCGCGTACACCGTGGACTCGCTGCAGCAGACCAGCAGGAGGTCCTCGGGGACGCGCAGGCCGTATCTGCGGGCGGCAGCCAGGAGATCGGTGCCGTTGGGGTCGAAAAGCCCGTATACGGCGTCGGGTCGGTCGGGGCGGGCCAGCAGCCGGTCGGCGGCGACCGCGCCCGCGCACGGGTCGTGGGCGGGATAGGACTCGTACACCGGATCCTGGCCCACGCGCTCGCACCAGTGGAGGTAGGCGGTGGTGGAGAGCCGGGTGTATGTGTCGGTGGTGGTGCCGGTGAGCAGGCCGATGCGGCGGGCCCCGGCGGCGGCGAGATGGTCGAGGAGGTCGAGCACGGCGGCCCGGTGGTCGTTGTCGACCCATGCGGTGACCGGGAGCGTTCCGGCCGGCCGGCCGTCCGAGACGACGGGCAGACCCTGGCGTACGAGCTCCGTGACGACCGGGTCCTGGTCGGAGGGGTCGATCACGACGGTGCCGTCGAGAGCGACGTTCGACCAGACGTCGTGGCGTGAGGTGGCGGGCAGGATGACGAGGGCGTAGCCGCGGGCGAGCGCGGCGGAGGTGGCCGCTCTGGCCATCTCGGCGAAGTAGGCGAACTCCGTGAAGGTGAAGGGTTCGTCCCCGTACGTCGTCACGGTCAGGCCGATGAGGCCGGACTTGCCGGTACGGAGGGTTCGGGCCGCGGCGGAAGGGCGGTAGCCCAGGCGCTCAGCGACCTCACGGACATGGCGGCGGGTGGCGTCCGGGAGCCTGCCCTTGCCGTTGAGCGCGTCGGAGACGGTCGTGATGGAGACGCCGGCGGCGGCGGCCACATCCCGGATTCCCGCTCGTCCCTGCCGGCCGCCGCGCCGGGGTGTCTCCGTCCGGCTCACCTGGTGCTTCCCTGCTGCTGTCATGGCGAGCCGATAGTAGGGCTCGGACAGGCGGTTGGCCCGGCTGCATATTCACTTACTGGCAGGCACGTTTTTGCATGATCATTAGACGTCAAACGCCTTGTAAAGCAAGAGTGTTGGCTGGATCCACCGTTATGTTTCATGCATCGAACCCGCTGGGCCTGCTAAACGGCCGATGTCTCGAAGAGGTCTCATCTCACCTCTTCGGGGGACGCGCGCCACGGCGTGAGCCACCGGCGCACGTCAAAGAGAGAAGCGCTCCCCCTCGATTCCCGGTCGCACCGGACGATTGGATGCTTCGACCATTCGCAGCAGCGCCCAATCCTCATAAGGTGAGCAGTATTGATGTGTACAGACGGTCGAGGAGGACCTGCGGTGAGCGAGACGAGCCCCAAGCTGCGCGCCGAGCTGGACGGCGTCCCCGCCTATGTGCCGGGCAAGCCGGCTGCTGCCGACGGACCGGTTGCGTTCAAGCTGTCCTCCAACGAGAACCCGTATCCGCCGCTGCCCGGTGTGATGGAGTCGGCCCTCGCCGCGGCTGCGAACTTCAACCGTTACCCGGACATGGCCTGCACCGGTCTGATGAACGAGCTGGCCGACCGTTTCGGTGTGCCCGTCTCCCATCTCGCCACCGGAACCGGCTCGGTCGGTGTGGCGCAGCAGCTGCTCCAGGCCACTTCGGGGCCGGGCGACGAGGTCATCTACGCCTGGCGCTCCTTCGAGGCGTACCCGATCATCACGCAGGTCAGCGGAGCGACCTCGGTGAAGGTTCCGCTGACCGACGGTGAGGTGCACGACCTCGACGCGATGGCGGACGCGATCACGGACCGCACCCGGATGATCTTCGTCTGCAATCCGAACAACCCGACCGGCACGGTGGTGCGCCGGGCCGAGCTGGAGCGGTTCCTGGACCGGGTGCCGAGCGATGTCCTGGTGGTGCTCGACGAGGCGTACAAGGAGTTCATCCGCGACGTCGAGGTGCCGGACGGCATCGAGATCTACCGGGACCGGCCCAATGTGGCGGTGCTGAGGACGTTCTCCAAGGCCTACGGCCTGGCGGGGCTGCGGGTCGGCTTCGCCGTGGCCCATGAGCCGGTGGCGGCGGCGCTGCGCAAGACGGCGGTGCCCTTCGGGGTCAGCCAGCTCGCGCAGGACGCGGCGGTGGCCTCGCTGCGTGCCGAGGACGAACTCCTGGGGCGGGTCGGCTCCCTGGTGTGTGAGCGCGACCGGGTGCAGCGGACGCTGGCGGAGCAGGGCTGGACGGTGCCGGAGTCCCAGGCGAACTTCGTCTGGCTGCGGCTCGGGGACCGTACCGCCGACTTCGCCGCGGTGTGCGAGCGGGCCGGTGTGGTGGTCAGGCCGTTCGCGGGCGAGGGCGTGCGGGTCTCGATCGGGGAGGACGAGGCGAACGATCTGTTCCTGAAGGTGACGGAGTCGTACCGCAAGGACCTGTAGAGCGGCGCGCGGCCACCTGCGCGCATCTGAGGCCCCGGGCCCCGTACCTCGTCGCCGAGGTACGGGGCCTTCGCGTTCCAGGCCGTGGGCGGAGTCCGGACCGCCGCGCTCCGGGGGTGTCTGCTTCGGGGGGATTGATCGGAACATCCCAAGAGGGGTACCCCGCCCGAACGTCCCGAAAGTCCGTGCGCCATAATTGCTTGTGAATGTGAACGCGTTCACAAGCCTGTCCTGTTTCATCCCGTGATTAGTCGGATTTAAAGGGCAAACTGCCGGTGCGACTACGGTGACGTAAGGAGAAGACGACGTGGAGCTAGCTCTGGCGCCGGAAACCCTGGCGCGATGGCAGTTCGGTATCACCACCGTCTACCACTTCCTGTTCGTCCCCCTGACGATCTCTCTCGCCGCGCTCACCGCCGGCCTGCAGACCGCCTGGGTGCGTACGAACAAGGAGAAGTACCTCAGAGCGACGAAGTTCTGGGGCAAGCTTTTCCTGATCAACATCGCCATGGGCGTCGTCACCGGCATCGTCCAGGAGTTCCAGTTCGGCATGAACTGGTCCGACTACTCGCGGTTCGTCGGTGACATCTTCGGTGCCCCGCTCGCGTTCGAGGCACTGATCGCCTTCTTCTTCGAGTCCACCTTCATCGGGCTGTGGATCTTCGGCTGGGACAAGCTCCCGAAGAAGATCCATCTCGCCTGCATCTGGATGGTCTCCATCGGGACCATCCTGTCCGCGTACTTCATCCTGGCGGCCAACTCCTGGATGCAGCACCCGGTGGGCTACCGGATCAACAAGGAACGCGGCCGGGCCGAGCTGACCGACTTCTGGCATGTGCTCACACAGAACACCGCGCTCGCCCAGTTCTTCCACACCATCACCGCCGCCTTCCTGGTCGGAGGCGCGTTCATGGTCGGTATCGCCGCCTTCCACCTGGCACGCAAGAAGCACATCCCGGTGATGCGGACCTCGCTGCGGCTCGGTCTGGTCACCGTGGTGATCGCCGGGCTCCTCACCGCCATCAGCGGTGACCAGCTGGGCAAGGTCATGTTCAAGCAGCAGCCGATGAAGATGGCCGCCGCCGAGGCGCTCTGGGAGGGTCAGGACGCGGCGCCCTTCTCGATCTTCGCGGTCGGCGACGTGGCCAAGGGCCACAACACCGTGGAGATCTCCATCCCGGGGATACTGTCCTTCCTGGCGGACGACAGCTTCACCTCGCACGTCCCCGGCATCAACGACATCAACAAGGCCGAGCAGGACAAGTTCGGTCCCGGCGACTACCGGCCCAACATCCCGGTCGCTTTCTGGAGCTTCCGCTGGATGATCGGCTTCGGGATGGCGTCCTTCGCCCTCGGCCTCCTCGGACTGTGGCTGACGCGGAAGAAGTTCATGCTGCCGCCGGGGATGCGGACCGGCGAGGACGAAGTGCCCCACCTGGTCCTCTTCAAGAACAAGGCCCTCAGCCCCAAGCTCGCCAAGTGCTACTGGATCGTCGCGCTCTGGACGCTGCTCTTCCCGCTGATCGCCAACTCCTGGGGCTGGATCTTCACCGAGATGGGCCGCCAGCCCTGGGTCGTCTACGGAGTGTTCCAGACCCGCGACGCGGTCTCCCCCGGTGTCTCGCAGGGCGAGGTGCTCACCTCGATGATCGGCTTCACCCTGCTCTACGCCGCGCTCGCGGTGATCGAGGTCAAGCTGCTCGTGAAGTACATCAAGGCCGGACCGCCGGAACTCACGGAGGCCGACCTCAACCCGCCCACCAAGATCGGCGGCGACGACCATGGCGACGCCGACCGGCCGATGGCCTTCTCCTACTGAGAGCAGAGGAGCTGAGAGATGGAACTCCACGACGTCTGGTTCGTACTCATCGCCGTCCTCTGGACCGGCTACTTCTTCCTGGAGGGATTCGACTTCGGAATCGGTGTCCTCACCAAGCTGCTGGCCCGCGACCGCAAGGAGCGGCGGGTTCTGATCAATACGATCGGCCCCGTCTGGGACGGCAATGAAGTGTGGCTGCTCAGTGCGGGCGGTGCGACCTTCGCCGCCTTCCCCGAGTGGTACGCCACCCTGTTCTCCGGCTTCTACCTGCCGCTGCTGATCATCCTGGTCTGTCTGATCGTGCGGGGCGTCGCCTTCGAGTACCGGGCGAAGCGGCCCGAGGACAAGTGGCAGACCAATTGGGAACACGCGATCTTCTGGACCTCGCTGATCCCGGCGCTCCTCTGGGGCGTGGCCTTCGGGAACATCGTGCGCGGCGTGAAGATCAACGCCGACATGGAGTACGTGGGCAACTTCTGGGACCTGCTCAACCCGTACGCCATCCTCGGCGGACTGGTCACGCTCACCCTCTTCACCTTCCACGGTGCCGTGTTCGCGGGACTCAAGACGGTCGGGGACATCCGGGAGCGGTCGCGCAAGCTGGCGCTGAAGCTGGGACCCGTCACCGCGGTGCTCGCCCTCGGCTTCATGATCTGGACCCAGCGCGACAACGGCGACGGCTGGAGCCTGCTGGCGATGGGCATCGCCGCGGTGGCACTGGTCGCCGCGATCGGTGCGATCGCTGCGGGACGCGAGGGCTGGGCGTTCGCGTTCTCCGGCGTGACCGTCGCTGCCGCGGTCGCCATGCTCTTCCTGACGCTCTTCCCGAACGTCATGCCGTCCTCGCTGAACGACGCCTGGAACCTCACGGTCACCAACGCCTCGTCCACCCCGTACACGCTGAAGATCATGACCTGGTGCGCGGGGATCGCCACCCCGGTCGTCCTGCTCTACCAGGGCTGGACGTACTGGGTGTTCCGCAAGCGCATCGGTACGCAGCACATCGCCGAAGCGCACTGAGCACACCTGGTCCGCCGACCGAGCCCACTGGGAGCTGTTTCACGTGAAACCGATCGACCCGCGCCTGCTCCGCCACGCCCGAGCGACCCGCCTCTTTCTGGCAGCCCTGGTGGCACTCGGAGTTGTCGGTGCGGCGCTGGTCATCGCCCAGGCCATGCTCGTCGCCGAAGTGGTGGTGGGCGGGTTCGAGGACGGACTGACCGTCGCGGGGCTACGGACGCCGTTGATTCTGCTCGCCGCGGTGGCACTCGGCCGGGGGCTGGTCTCGTGGCTGACCGAACTGGCCGCGTACCGGGCCGGCGCGGCGGTCAAGTCCGAACTCCGCGGCCGACTGCTGGAGCGGGCGGCCGCGCTCGGCCCGGGCTGGCTGAGCGGGCAGCGCACGGGCTCCCTGGTGGCGCTCGCCACCAAGGGGGTCGACGCGCTCGACGACTACTTCGCCCGCTATCTGCCCCAGCTCGGTCTCGCGGTGGTCGTGCCGGTGGCGGTCCTGGCCAGGATCGTCACCGAGGACTGGGTCTCGGCGGCGATCATCGTGGTCACGCTGCCACTCATCCCGCTCTTCATGATCCTGATCGGCTGGGCCACCCAGTCACGGATGGACCGCCAGTGGCGGCTGCTGTCCCGGCTCTCCGGACACTTCCTCGACGTGGTCGCAGGACTGCCGACGCTGAAGGTATTCGGCCGTGCCAAGGCGCAGGCCGAATCCATCCGCACCATCACCTCTCAGTACCGCCGGGCCACCCTGCGGACCCTGCGGATCGCGTTCCTGTCGTCCTTCGCCCTGGAGCTGTTGGCGACCCTGTCGGTGGCTCTCGTCGCCGTCACCATCGGCATGCGGCTCGTGCACGGTGAACTCGACCTCTACACCGGCTTGGTGGTGCTGATCCTGGCGCCCGAGGCCTATCTGCCGCTCCGACAGGTCGGAGCGCAGTACCACGCGGCCGCCGAGGGTCTCTCGGCCGCGGAGGAGATCTTCTCGGTCCTGGAGACCGAACCCCGGCCCGGCGGCACCGCGGGCATCCCGACGTCGCTGCGGCTCGAACTGGAGGGGGTGACCGTACGGCACGAGGGCCGTACCGACCCTTCTCTGGACGGGGCCTCATTGGTGGTGGACGAGGGGGAGACCGTCGCCCTGGTCGGCCCGAGCGGCGTCGGGAAGTCCACCCTGCTCGATGTCGTCCTGGGATTCACGGCGCCCGACGAGGGGCGGGTGCGGGTCGGTGGCATCGACCTGGCGACGCTGGCGCCCGAGCGCTGGCGGGAGCGGATCGCCTGGGTGCCGCAGCGTCCCTATCTCTTCGCGGGCACGATCGCGGAGAACGTACGGCTGGCGCGGCCGGACGCGGACGACGACGCGGTGACCGCGGCGCTGCGCGACGCGGGCGCGTACGACTTCGTCGCGGAACTGCCGGACGGTGCCCGGACACTCCTCGGTGAGGACGGTGCGGGTCTCTCCGCCGGTCAGCGTCAGCGGCTCGCGCTCGCGCGGGCCTTCCTCGCCGACCGGCCGCTGCTGCTGCTCGACGAGCCGACCGCGAGCCTGGACGGCGAGACGGAAGCGGGAATCGTCGAGGCGGTACGGAGACTGGCGGCGGGGCGGACCGTGCTGCTGGTCGTGCACCGCCCGGCGCTGCTCTCGGTGGCCGACCGGGTGGTGACGCTGGAACCGGGTGTGACCCTTCGCCCGGAGAAGTCCGAGCCATCCGCCGCGATGCCACGGCCCACGGGCGCAGCCACCGACGCAAGCGACGCGCCGTCGGACCGCGAGGTGCTGCGGGACACCGCAGCCCGCTCCGGGCAGGTCCTCGCCCGGGTCAGGGAGGCCGCCGGGGCTCAGCGCGGACGGCTGGCACTCGCGCTGCTGCTGGGAAGCCTCGCCCTGGGTTCGGCCGTCGGGCTCATGGCCGTCTCCGGCTGGCTGATCTCCCGCGCCTCCGAACAGCCCCCGGTGCTCTATCTGATGGTCGCCGTGACCGCGACCCGTGCCTTCGGCCTCGGACGGGCCGTCTTCCGCTACGCCGAGCGTCTGGTGTCGCACGACGCGGTGCTCACGATGCTCGCCGAGCTGCGCGTCGCGGTCTACCGGGGCCTGGAGCGCGTCGCCCCGGCCGGTCTGCGCCGGACCCGGCGCGGCGATCTGCTCTCCCGGCTCGTCGCCGATGTCGACGCCCTCCAGGACTACTGGTTGCGCTGGTTGCTGCCCGCCGGGACCGCCGTCGTGGTGGGAGCGGCGACCGCCGGATTCATCGGCTGGCTGCTGCCCGCGGCAGGCGTGGTGCTGGCCGCCGGACTGCTGCTGGCCGGAGTGGGAGTGCCGTTGGTCAGCGGGGCCTGCTCCCGCCGTGCTGAACGCCGGCTGGCCCCCGCACGCGCCGACCTGGCTGTCCGGATCACCGATCTGCTCGGCGGGACCGCCGAACTGACCGTGGCGGGGGCCCTGTCCGACCGCCGGGCGCGTGCCCGGGAGGCCGACGGAGTCCTGACCCGTATCGCCGCCCGCGCTGCGACCTCCACCGCGCTCGGTGGTGGTCTCATCGTTCTGATCGGCGGCCTCACCGTCGCCGTCACCGCACTCGTCGCCCTCCCGGCCGTGCACGACGGGCGGCTCGCCGGCGTGGAGCTCGCGGTGGTGGTGCTCACGCCGCTGGCCGCCTTCGAGGCCGTGACCGGTCTGCCCCTCGCCGTCCAGTACCGGCAGCGGGTCAAGCGCAGTGCGGAGCGGGTGTACGAGGTGCTGGACACCCCGCTGCCGGTGAGCGAACCAAACAGCCCGGCAGCGGCACCGGGATCGCCCTTCCCGCTGGAGGTGCGGGGGCTGTCGGCCCGGTACGCGGGCGCGGAGCGGGATGCCCTGGACTCCGTCGACCTGAGGCTGACCGCCGGCCGCCGGATCGCCGTCGTCGGCCCGTCCGGCTCCGGGAAGACGACCCTCGCGCAGGTCCTTCTCCGGTTCCTGGACGCGCGAGTGGGCACGTACCGGATCGGCGGGATCGAGGCCGCCTCGCTGGAGGGAGATACGGTCCGGCGGTTCGTCGGGCTGTGCGCCCAGGACGCCCACATCTTCGACAGTTCCATCCGGGAGAACCTGCGGCTGGCCCGTACCGATGCGACGGACGAGGAACTGCGGGCCGCTCTCGACCGGGCACGGCTGCTCGACTGGGCCGAGGCGCTGCCGGACGGGCTCGACACCCTCGTCGGTGAACACGGAGCACGCCTCTCCGGTGGCCAGCGACAGCGCCTCGCGCTGGCACGGGCGATCCTCGCCGACTTTCCCGTACTGGTTCTGGACGAGCCCGCGGAGCATCTCGACCTGGCGACGGCGGACGCCCTGACGGCGGACCTGCTGGCCGCCACCCAGGGACGTACGACGGTGCTGATCACTCACCGCCTGCAAGGGCTCGAAGCCGTCGACGAGGTGGTGGTGCTGGATGCCGGCCGGATCGTGCAGCGCGGTCCGTACGCCGATCTTGCCGCCGGGGAGGGCCCGTTGCGCCGGATGTTGGACCGTGAGCGGGAGACCGTACGGGGGGCCGGAACAGCTGTGGGCGTACCGGCGTGAGCCGGACGGCACAATAGTCAACTTTCCTCACCAATAGGGACTAACTAGTCTCGGGGTATGCCAGAGCAGGACCCGAAGGACTCACTCGAAGCCGCGACGCGGGCGACCCGCAGCCTGCAGGGCCTGTCGACCGAACTCACCGCTCGGGTGCCGCAGCTGCTGGAGGCCATGCGCTCCGTCGGTACGGGCCTCGAACTGCACTCCACCCTCGACCGGATCTGCGAGACCGCGGCCGAACTCGCCCATTGCCGCTATGCCGCCATCGGCGTCGTCGACGAGGAGGGTGAGGGGCTCTCCGATTTCGTCACGTACGGAGTGCCGGACGCAGTGGCGCGCGAGATCGGGCACCGCCCCGACGGACACCGGGGGCTGCTCGGAGCACTGATCCACGATCCGGGTCCGGTGAGGCTCGCCGATCTCACGGCCGATCCGAGGTTCGCCGGATTCCCGCCCGGCCACCCGCCGATGCGGACGTTCCTCGGCGTTCCGATCCGCGTACAGGGAGAGATCTTCGGAAATCTCTATCTGGCCGAGAAGGACGACGGAGGCGAGTTCAACGACTACGACCTGCACATGGTGCGGGTACTCGCCACGGAGGCCGGGATCGCCATCGGCAACGCCCGGCTGTACGAGGCAGCGCGTCAGCGCGAGCGCTGGATCGACGGTTCGGTGGCCGTGACCACCGCCCTGCTCTCCGGCGGTGACGCCGATGACGCGCTCTCCGTCGTCGCCGAACAGGCCCGTCATCTCGCCGCGTCCGCCGCCGGGATCGTGCTGCTGCCGGCGGAGGGAGGCGGTCTGGAGATCGTCGCGGTCTCCGCGGACGACAACGCATCCGCCCCGCTGGGGGTGATCATCGGGCCGGAGAGCCCGGTGGTGGCGAAGCTGCTGGGTGGCGAGGCGGTCTTCGTGGACGACTCGGCCACCGATTCCCGCATGGTCACCAAGCTGGCCCACCACTTCGGCCCCAGCATGCTGCTGCCGTTGCACAGCGGTGGACGGGTGCTGGGCGCGCTCGCCACCCCTCGCGCCCGGGGCGACAGGCCGTTCACCGAGACGGAACGGACCCTCGCCACCCAGTTCGCCTCGCAGGCCGCACTCGCGCTGATGATGGCCGAGGCCCAGCGGGACCGGGAACGGCTCGCCGTCTACGAGGACCGTGACCGGATCGCCCGCGATCTGCACGACCTGGTCATCCAGCGGCTGTTCGCCACCGGAATGATGCTGGAGAGCGCCCAGCGCAGGTCGGACGTGCCCGAGGTGCAGACCGGTGTCGGCCGGGCGGTCGACGAACTGGACGTGACCATCCAGGAGATCCGTACCGCGATCTTCGCGCTGCAGCAGGAGCCCGCGGAGGCACCGTCCGGGCTGCGCACCCGTGTCCTGCGCGAGATCAACATGGCGGCGGTCCCGCTGGGCTTCAAGCCCTCGCACCGCTTCCTCGGCCCGGTCGACTCGCTGGTGGGCGAACTGACCGGGAAGAACCTGATTGCCGCGCTGCGGGAGGCGCTGTCCAATGCCTTCCGGCATGCCGAGGCCTCGTCGATCGACGTGGTCGTCGACGCGAGCCTCGCGCTGCCCGACGGGAGGGACGCGGTGCGGCTGTCGGTCGCCGATGACGGGGTGGGCATCCCGGAGAGCGGCCGGCGCAGTGGGCTGCGGAACCTGGCACGGCGGGCGGAGTCGCTGGGAGGTGCGAGCTGGTTCGGGCCCGGCATCGGGGAGGACGGGGGCGGCACGACGGTGGTGTGGGAGGCGCCGATCTGAGTCGGTGGTGGGGTGCTCGGGGCCCGGCTTCGCGGGGCGCTGCCGCACGGCACCGTCCGGCCGAGCACGTTGTGCGGCGTGAAGGCGGTGGGCGGCGCCGGACGCGGACCCCGCCTGCCGCGTCGCGGGCAGGCGCAGGCCTCAGCTGCCGTGTCGGGCATCCGGTGTCGGGCGCAGGCCTTTCAGCCTGCCGTGTCGGGCATCCGGCGTTCGGCGAGGATCCGTTCGATGACGACCGCGACGCCGTCGTCGCCGTTGGTGGAAGTCCGGCCCGAGGCGGCGGCGAGTGCGGCCGGGTGGGCGTTGCCCATCGCGTACGAGGTGCCCGCCCAGCTGAGCATCTCCACGTCGTTGGGCATGTCACCGAAGGCGACGACCTCGGCGGGCGAGATGCCGCGCTCGGCGCAGCAGAGCGCCAGGGTGCTGGCCTTGGAGACTCCGGGGCCGCTGACTTCCAGCAGAGCGGTGGGACTGGACCGGGTGAAGGAGGCGCGGTCGCCGGCCGCTGCGCGGGCCAGGGAGAGGAAGTCGTCCGGGGACAGTTCGTCGTGGTGGGCGAGGAGCTTCAGCACGGGAGCGCCGCTGCCGGGCGTCTCCTCGCGAAGCAGTTTCTCGGCGACGGCGACGGTGGCGCCGGGATCCAGGTGGAAGGGCGGGTAGGCCGGTTCGTAGTGGATGCCCGTGGTCAGTTCGACAGCGAAGGAGGTACCGGGTGCGGCGGCGCGCAGGGTGTGCACGACGTCCAGGGCGATGTCGCGCAGCAGCGGTCGGACCTTGACCAGCTTGCCGTCCGCGTGCAGATCGGCGACCGCGGCGCCGTTCGCGCAGATCGCCAGGCCGTGGCCGTGGACGTGGTCGCTGACGACATCCATCCAGCGGGCCGGGCGTCCGGTGACGAAGAAGACCTCGATGCCGGCCTCCTCGGCGGCGGCGAGCGCGGCGATCGTACGGGCCGAGACGGTCTTGTCGTCACGCAGAAGGGTGCCGTCCAGGTCGGTGGCGATCAGCCGGGGAGCGGCAGGCGAAGGCGAGTCGGTAGCTGAGGTCACACGCTCATTCTCGCGTACGAAGCCGCACGGGCGTGCGGAGGGGCGCACATATGAGGATGTGCACCCCTGACCGGGGAACATGCCTTGTGTATATGCCACTGGTTTTGGATCCGTGGTGCCGAGCCGATCGGCTGTGACGGTGGGCCGATCGGCCGCGGCGACGGTCCGGTGGGCGGTTGTGCCGGTCCGCCAGGGGGAGATCCGGGCCGGACAGGTCGGCGGTCGCGTCGGGTCCGTCAGGGGGCGAGCTGGGCCAGGCCCTCGGTGGCGATGCGCTCGAAGATCTTCTCGTCCGCCGCGAAGTCGGAGTCCTGGATCGGCCAGTGGACGACGATCTCCGTGAAGCCGAGGGCGAAGTGGGTGCCCGCGAAATCCACGAAGGCGTCGACGGACTGCAGCGGTCGGTCCGGGGTGAAGCCGGTGAGCAGGATCTTGTCCATCCCGTCGACGTCCCGGCCGACGGACTCGCAGGCCGCGCCCAGCTTGGTGATCTGCCCCCGGATGGCCTCCACGGACTGTTCCGGGGTCCCCGTCTCGTACAGCTTGGGGTCCCCCGTGGTGACCCAGGCCTGGCCGTACCGCGCGGCCAGCTTCATCCCGCGCGGCCCGGTGGCGGCCACCGCGAACGGCAGCCGGGGACGCTGGACACAGCCGGGGATGTTCCGGGCCTCGTTCGCCGCGTAGAACCGGCCCTCGTACGTCACCGAGGGCTCGCGGAGCAGCTGGTCGAGCAGCGGCACGAACTCGTCGAAGTGGTCTGCCCGCTCGCGCGGCGTCCACGGCTCCTCGTCGCTCCGGCGCAGCGTCATGGCGTCGAAGCCGTTGCCGCCTGCGCCGATACCGAGGGTGACCCGTCCGTCGGAGACGTCGTCCAGCGTGATGAGGTCCTTGGCCAGCGTGACGGGGTGCCGGAAGTTGGGGGAGGTGACGAGGGTGCCCAGGCGCATCCGCTGAGTGACGGCGGCCGCGGCGGTGAGAGTCGGCACCGCGCCGAACCAGGGTCCGTCGCGGAACGTCCGCCAGGACAGGTGGTCGTAGGTGTAGGCGGCGTGGAACCCCATGTCCTCGGCGCGCTGCCAGAACTTCTGGCCCTCGTTCCAGCGGTGGATCGGAAGAATCACAGTGCTCAGACGCATGCCTCAGACGATACGCGGGGCTTTGTGCTGCCACGGATGTGCCGCCGGAGCCAGAACCCGGAGTCAGAACCAGGAAGCCGCGCCGGCGTCGCACTGGAGGCCGCTACCGTGGCTTCATGGGCATGCTGGGCGAAGCCGAACTCGAAGCCGTGATCGACGAAGCGAGGGGCTGGACATGGCTGACCTCGTAGAGGGCGCGAATCAGGGCGTCGGCGGACCGTCGTTGACGGATCTCATCGAGCGCAGTGCCACGTTGAAGGCGCGACTGGTCGACTTCGCGCAGAGCGCCCGCTTCGACCGCTGGTTGACGCCCCTCCTGCTGGAGGCCGCAGGGCCTGAACGGCAGTTGGACGAGGACGAGGCGATCCGGATCACCGACCACTTCATCCTGCGATACCGCCTGCCGGGCGGCTCGACAGTGGTGGACCGGTTCGTCGCCGCACGGAAGGACTTGACCACCTCCGACCGGGAGATGCTGCTCGGCTGGCGTGACCCGGTCGAGGGCGTCTTCGAGATCCGGCGCAGGGAAGGGGATGCCGTCGTCCTGCTCAACCTGGTCAACGACCTGGAGTTTCGCACGTACTCGAATGTCGGGCGGACCGCGTTCCGTGGAGTGTCCAAGGGCGGGTTCCTCCACACCTGCCTGGTACCCGTGCACTCGACAGGCGGGGCGTGGCTGGTGTCCGGGGCGATGTCGTACTACCCCAGGTCCAGTGCCGTCGAGATCGCCCAAGCCGCCCTCAGCCTTGCCACCAGCCGGCCCGAGCTGGTCTTCCGTAACCCCGCGAAGATCGAGCAGGGATGGCAGCGGATGCGGGAGGATCGAGCCGCATTCATCGAGTTCTGCGGCAGCGACGAACTGGTCCTTTTGCCTGCCGAAGCCGAGGAACGACTCAACGCCTACTACCGCCGGCGCCAGGAGGCAACTGTCGACGGTCAGTCCGGCCGTCCCCGGGGCAGGCGGCTCCCCGGACCCGGCCTGCCCTACTTCGAACTGCCGTCGGAACTCGCGGACTCGGACACCATCGGTGTCATCTACGATCACGTCGACGGGCTCAACTTCTACGCGGACTACGGGATGCTGCGGGACCTCTTCGAGAACCCCGCCCTCGCGGGACGCAGAGAGCACCAGGACCTGCTGCGCACGTACCTGCGGGAGGAGTCGATCGCGCCACTGCCGATCCGCCGACTGGCCACCGCCCACCCGGAGGCAGCCGACATGGTGTTTCGGAAGCTCCTGCGGAAACCCGGATTCACCTGGAGCGAGCACGGTGATGCGCTGCTGCGCCGGCGCAAGCCCTGGTACTACGAGAGCGAGCCGCGCCCCGGGGTGTCCGTCATCGGCGACCGCCTGAGTGAGCTGCTCGGTGCGGGACGGCGCTGAGCGCCTGTGCGGAGAAGCCAACCGCTGGTCAGGCTGCGATGGGAGAACGAGGCTCGACCGAGGTGACGAGAGTGCCCGGGCGCATCCGCTGGGTGGCGGCGCGGGGGCCTCGGCGGGACCGGCCGTGGGGTCAGCCGCGCAGACGCAGGAACGCGGGCGGCACGGCAGCGGTGAGCCAGACCCCGTTGGCGCTGACGTAGAAGGTGTGGCCCGCGTGGTGCATCGCGCTCGCGTCCACGGACAGGACGACGGGGCGGCCGCGCCGGGCACCGACCCTGGTCGCCGTCTCGCGGTCGGGCGAGAGATGGACATGCGTTCGGTTCATGGGACGCAGGCCCTCACTGCGGATCGCGTCCAGTGAGTGCCCCACCGTGCCGTGGTAGAGGTATGCGGGCGGCTCGGCCGGCGGGAGGGCGAGGTCCACCAGGACGGTGTGTCCCTGGCTGGCACGGATACGGCCGTTCTCGACGGCGAAACGCCGCTTGTCGTTGACGGCGACCACGTGGTCGAGCTCGGTCCGGCTGATGGGGAAGTTGTTGCGGGCCATGGCGCGCAGCAGTTCATCGATCGGCACCCAGCCGTTGGCGTCGAGAGTGATCCCGATTCGTTCCGGCTGGTGTCGCAGATGTTTCGAGAGGTACTTGGACACCTTGACGGTGCGTCTTTCGTCCATCCCGTCAGAGTGCCCGCAAGGGTCTTTCGTGCGCATCCGGATTTCACCTACCGATTCACTTTAGCAATTCTATTCGCTGAAGCAATTTTCGTCCATAGGTTTGATCCAGATTGATCCACAGCCAACTCGACTTATCCACAGGGTAATTGGCGATTCTGTGGACAAGTCGATTTGATATCAGTGAGTTTGACCAATATGCCTAGTTTCAGGAGTATATGAGGCGAGTGCGTCCAATGTCCGGGACTGCACCTCGCGTTCCGCGGCGGCGGTGACGAAGGCCAGCACGTTGTCCGGACCAACCAGCTCCTGCACGGCATGAATTGTCTGCGTCGGCAAAGCGATCTGTCGGGTCATCGGTGTTGCGGACCGGAAGGTGAACGGGGTGTCCGCGTCGAGGTGGTGTCGCAGATGGCGGGTGGCGAACATTCGCATGGCGCGGGCCAGTTCTGCGTCCACGGTCTGCTGGGCGAGCGGACGCAGTCTGCGCACCATGGCGGCCGCTTCCGCCGCGTTCGTGTCGGTGGGCGGGCGATGACCGAGATAACGCGCGAAAACATGCTCGGTGGTGAACTCCAGGAAACGCGAGGCGATCTGCTCGACCCGACCGCGAAGTTCCCTCAGATGCCCCGAGATTGCGCTGAGCGGTACCCCGGCCGCGTACAACTCGACCGCCACCGCCAGCTCTTGCGGGCTGGGAACCAGGAACTCGTCGTCCCTCCCCGGCACGGGTTCGAGTACGCCGAGGTCCACCGCCTCGGCGATCGCGTCGTCGTCGGGGCTTCCGCCGAACCTGGCGTTCAGCTCGGCCCGGGTGATCCGGTCGGCCTGCTCGTCCGTCCAGGGGCCGTGCACCTCCGCGACGAGCCCCAGCACGCCGCCCAGACCGCGGCCCGCGTCCCAGGCGTCCAGGAGCTCCTTGATGCTGGTCAGGGTGTAACCGCGGTCCAGCAGATCGGCGATCTGCCGGAGCCGGGCAAGGTGGGTGTCCCGGTACACATTGGCCCGGCCGCGCCGTTCCGGCGTCGGCAGCAGACCGCGGTCCTGGTAGGCGCGGATCGTACGGACCGTGGTGCCGCTCGCATGCGCCAGATCCTCGATCCGGTACTCGGCGGTGGCCCGGTGCTCCTCCGCCGACGACTGCCCGGGGCCGCTCACAGCGGCGGCTTCAGCCGGGCGATGGCGCGCAGTGCGCCGGGGCTGAACCGGGACAGGAACCGGGCCCCGCGGGCCTCCGGTGTCACCGGTACGACGGCCTGGTCGCGCACCACCGCCTTGAGGATCGCGTCGGCGACCTTCTCCGGCGGATAGTTGCGGAGCCCGTACAAGCGGCTGGTCCGCTTGCGCAGACGCTTCTCCTCCGCCGCGTCGGCACCGGCGAAGTGCGCCGTCGCGGTGATGTTCGTGTTGACGATGCCGGGACAGATGGCGCTGACCCCGATCGACCGGTCGGCGAGCTCGGCCCGCAGGCACTCGCTGAGCATCAGCACGGCCGCCTTGGATGTGCTGTACGCGGACAGCGCCCGGGACGGCTGGTAGGCGGCGGCGGAAGCCGTGTTGACGATGTGGCCGCCCTGGCCGCGTTCGGCCATCTGTCGGCCGAAGATCCGACAGCCGTGGATGACACCCCACAGATTGACGTCGAGGACGTTCCTCCAGTCCTCGCTGGTGGTCTCCAGGAAGGAGCCGGACAGCCCGATCCCGGCGTTGTTGACCAGGACGTCGACGATGCCGTACTCGGCGGCGACCTTCTCGGCGAGCTTCTCCATCGCCTGTTCGTCGCTGACGTCGACCGCTTCGCCCCAGGCGGCCGGGGAGCCGATGAGCCGGGCCATCTCCGCCGTCCTGGCCGCCCCCTCCGCGTCGCGGTCCACGGCCACCACCCGGGCACCCGCCTCGGCGAACGCGAAGGCCGTGGCCCGGCCGATGCCGCCGGCCGCGCCCGTCACCAGGACCAGCTGTCCGCCGAACCGGTCCGCGTACGCCCCCGACGGCGTGGTGTCCTGTACCGGCCGACCACCCGCCCGCGCCGCCTCGTTGGCGGCGACGAACTCACTGATCCAGGCAGCGAGCCGGTCCGGCCTGGTGCGGGGAACCCAGTGCTTGCCCGGCAGTGAGCGGCGTACCAACTGCGGAGTCCACAGCTCCAGTTGGTCGTACAGCTTCTTCGAAAGGAAGATGTCGCCGGTCGGTGTGATGAGCTGGACCGGAACATGCGCATAGGCATCGGTACGCGGCCGGCGCAGCCGGGCCCGGACATTGTCCCGGTAGAGCCAGGCGCCGTGTGCCGCGTCGCTGGGCAGCGAGGACGTCGGATAGTCGCCCGCGGGCACCTTCTCCATCCGTTCGAGAATCCGCGGCCACTGCCTGCCGAGCGGGCCGCGCCAGGCGAGCTCGGGCAGGACCGGCGTATGCAGCATGTAGACGTACCAGGACTTGGCACCCTGGCCGAGCAGCTGGCCGACCCGGCGCGGGGTGGGCCGGGTCATCCGCTGCTTGATCCAGTGCCCGAAGTGATCCAGGGAGGGCCCGGACATCGAGGTGAACGAGGCGATCCGGCCCTCGGTCCGCTTGACCGTCACGAACTCCCAGGACTGGACCGACCCCCAGTCGTGCCCGACCAGATGCACCGGACGGTCCGGGCTCACCGTGTCGGCGACGGCCAGGAAGTCATCGGTGAGCTTCTCCAGGGTGAAGCCGCCGCGCAGTGGTTTAGGAGCAGTGGACCGGCCGTGGCCGCGGACGTCGTAGAGCACGACGTGCCACTGGTCGGCGAGCTGCCTCGCCACGTCCGTCCAGACCTCCTTGCTGTCCGGGTAGCCGTGCACGAGAACGACCGTGGGCTGTGACACGTCACCCAACTCGACGACGCACAGCTCGATTCCGCCCGTACGCACCCGGCGCTCACGCGCCCCCGGCAGATTCTGCGGACTCATGCCGCCACCCTCTCCTCGGCCCAGCGCCGCACATGCGGCAGATCGTCGTCCAGCCAGAAGGCGCTCTGCTCGGGGTCCTTGGAGTCCGTGACCACCAGAATCTCCTCGAACTTGGCGCCGGTACCCCGGAATCCGAGGTGCGGTTCGACCGCCCACAGTCCGGGCTGCGGGGGATGGTCGGAGAAGCGGTACGGACTCCACAGCGGCGACCAGCCGTCCCGGTGCCCGTGCAGCGCGTCGCTCAGCAGCCCCTTGAGCGACTGGGTGCCGAAGCCGAACACATGCGGGGACCACCGACGCTCGGTGACACGGTCGATCTTGTGGGCGATCACCCCGAAGGGATAGGCGCGATGCCTGTTGGCGTACCCCTGCCTGATCATCAGGCGTTCGACGTCCTCGTAGATCTCGCGCAGCGAACGCCGCTCGCGCACCTCACGCAGAATGAGCTCGCGGTGGACCTCCAGGTCGGCCAGGAGCCTGTCGTGCAGGGGATTGAGCCCGAGACAGCCGGAGTAGCCGATGTCCGCCGTGAAGCCCTTGTACACAGGTGCCATGTCGAGGATGAACGGCATCCCCGGCTCCAGCTCGCGGTTGGTCGGGAAGAACTGCAGGGGCACCTTGAACCCGGCGAAGGCGGTGCGGTCACCGAACCACGCGAAGGGGAGGTGGAACCAGTCCCGCACGCCGCGCTCGCGCAGCCAGTCGCGCTGCATCCGGGCCGCCTCGCGCTCGGTCACCCCCGGAGCGAGCCGGCCGGCGACCGCCTGGGCACAGTCGTAGGCGAGACGCTGTACTTCCCTGAACCCCCGCAGTTCCGGGGCCCGTTCGTCCTTCACTGCCGAGGTCATGCCACCGTCCGTTCCCTGCCGTGTGCGGTACGTGCCCGTAACGTGACACTGATGAATGTGACAATGTCCGGCGGTCACGTCAAGAGCGGCGGGGAGACCTGTGGACAACTCGGGGGACGTCCTCCCCCGACGGGGAAGCTCCTCCCTTGTGGTGGTCCCCCTACGGGTCCGTACATCTGGAGTCTGATGCGTATCCAGCCGCCAGGGCTGACGTCCGCTGTGGCGCGCGCCACTATCTTCGAAGACGTGACTGTGATCGCGACCGAAAGCCTGAGCAAGCGGTTCCCCCGGGTGACCGCGCTTGACCGGCTCTCCTTGGACATCGGGCCCGGTGTGACCGGCCTGGTGGGTTCCAACGGAGCCGGCAAGTCCACCTTGATCAAGATCCTGCTGGGTCTGTCCCCCGCCACCGAAGGCCGGGCCGCGGTACTCGGGCTCGATGTCGCCACCGATGGCGCCGCCATCCGGGAGCGGGTCGGCTACATGCCCGAGCACGACTGTCTGCCGCCGGACGTCTCGGCCACCGAGTTCGTCGTCCACATGGCGCGGATGTCCGGACTCCCGCCGACGGCGGCGCGCGAGCGCACCGCCGACACGCTGCGCCACGTCGGTCTGTACGAGGAGCGCTACCGCCCCATCGGCGGCTACTCGACCGGCATGAAGCAGCGCGTGAAGCTCGCCCAGGCCCTGGTCCACGACCCGCAGCTGGTCCTGCTCGACGAGCCGACCAACGGGCTGGACCCGGTCGGCCGTGACGAGATGCTCGGGCTGATCCGCCGCGTATACACGGACTTCGGCATCTCGGTCCTGGTCACCTCGCATCTCCTGGGCGAGCTGGAACGCACCTGCGACCACGTCGTCATCATCGACGGCGGCACACTTCTGCGCTCCAGTTCCACCAGCGACTTCACCCAGACCACCACGACCCTGGCGGTCGAGGTCACCGACAGCGACGCCCATCCGGACGGCACCGACGCGCTGCGGCAGGTCCTCACCCGGGCCGGCGTCGGACTCGTGGGTCACGACGGTCTCGACGGGCAGGGGCTGCCCGGTGCGGGTCACATCCTGCTGGTCGAGGCGGCCGGTGAGGAGACGTACGACATCGTGCGCGACAGCGTCGCCGGACTCGGACTCGGTCTCGTACGGATGGAGCAGCGGCGCCACCACATCGCCGAGGTCTTCCGCACCGAGGGGGAACCGGAGGCCGCCGCCGCGCAGACCGTGCCCGCGGCCGTCGGGGCCGTAGAGCAAAAGGGCCTTGCAGCAGAAAGGGAGCGGTCGTGATGAGCACCGAGACCGTGAGCGGAAGCGACACCTCCCGGATCCACAACATCGGGTACCGCTCCTACGACGGCAAGCGGCTGGGCCGCGGGTACGCCCGGCGCTCGCTCTACTCGCAGTCGCTGCGGGGATCCTTCGGACTGGGGCGTTCCGCCAAGTCCAAGGTGCTGCCGATGCTGCTCTCCGGCGTGATGTGCATGATCTCGGCGATCATCGTCGCCGTCGCCATCGCCACCCCGGGGACCACGGCTCTCCTGATCAAGTACACGGCGTTCGCGATCTATATGCAGGCCCTCATCGGTCTCTTCCTCGCCTCGCAGGCACCGCAGTCGGTCTCCCGGGACCTGCGGTTCAAGAGTGTGCCGCTGTATTTCTCCCGGCCGATCGAACGGGTCGACTACGTCGTCGCGAAGCTGGCGGCCATGGCGTCCGCGCTCTTCATTCTCACCGGGGCGCCACTCGTCATCCTCTATGTGGGCGCGCTGCTCGGGAAGTTCGACTTCGTCGAGCAGACCAAGGGGTTCGGACAGGGACTGGTGTCGGTGGCGCTGCTTTCCGTGCTCTTCGCCGGACTGGGACTGGTGATGGCCGCACTGACACCGCGCCGCGGTTTCGGCGTGGCCGCGGTGATCGCCGTACTGACCATCTCCTACGGTGCGGTCTCCACGGTCCAGGCCATCGCCTGGCAGACGGGTTCCGAGGGGGCCGTCGAGTGGCTGGGGCTCTTCTCCCCCATCACGCTGATCGGCGGTGTGCAGACCGCGTTCCTCGGAGCCGACTCGGCCTTCCCCGGCGGGGAAGGCCCGGGGGCAGGGGCCGGTGTGGTCTATCTGATCGTTGTTCTCGCGCTCGTCGCCGGCTCGTACGCCGTACTGATGCGCCGCTACCGGAAGGTCGGGCTGTGACCACCATCGAGATCGATCACACCTCGCGCTGGTTCGGCAATGTGGTCGCTGTGAACGACGTGAGCATGACGGTGGGACCGGGCGTCACCGGGCTGCTCGGCCCCAACGGCGCGGGAAAGTCCACGCTGATCAACATGATGGCCGGGTTCCTGGCCCCGTCGACGGGCACCGTCACGCTCGACGGCCGGCCGATCTGGCGCAATGAAGCGGTGTACAAGGAGATCGGGATCGTGCCGGAGCGGGAAGCGATGTACGACTTCCTGACCGGCCGCGAATTCGTCGTCGCCAACGCGGAATTGCAGGGACTCGATGACGCGGCGGCGCGGAAGGCGCTGGCGACGGTCGAGATGGAGTACGCGCAGGACCGCAAGATCTCGACCTACAGCAAGGGCATGCGCCAGCGCGTGAAGATGGCGTCCGCGCTGGTCCACGAACCGTCCGTGCTGCTGCTCGACGAGCCGTTCAACGGAATGGACCCGCGCCAGCGGATGCAACTGATGGGACTGCTGCGACGGATGGGGGCGGAGGGCCGCACCGTGCTCTTCTCCTCCCACATCCTCGAAGAGGTTGAACAACTCGCCTCGCACATCGAGGTGATCGTGGCGGGACGGCACGCGGCGTCCGGTGACTTCCGGAAGATCCGCCGACTGATGACGGACCGCCCGCACCGCTATCTCGTGCGCTCCAGCGACGACCGCGCCCTGGCCGCCGCGCTCATCGCCGACCCGTCGACGGCCGGCATCGAAGTGGACCTGGGCGAACAGGCCCTGCGCATCCAGGCGGTCGACTTCGGACGCTTCACCGAACTGCTGCCGAAGGTCGCACGCGACCACGGAATTCGTCTTCTGACCGTTTCGCCGTCCGACGAGTCCCTCGAATCGGTCTTTTCCTATCTCGTAGCGGCCTGAGTAGTGGCCTGAAAGGAGCTGTGAAGCGTCATGTACGACCCCACAGTCGCCCGGCTCACCTACCGGGCCCTGCTCGGCCGACGCCGGGCCGCCATCCTCTTCGTCCTGCCGGCACTGCTGGTGGTCATCGCCGCGGCGGTACGGATGTTCGCCGGAGCCGATGACCAGGTCGCCTCGGACGTGCTGGGCGGCTTCGCCATCGCCACGATGGTGCCGCTGATCGGCGTGATCGCCGGAACCGGAGCCATCGGCCCCGAGATCGACGACGGTTCGATCGTCTATCTGCTGGCCAAGCCGGTGAAGCGGCCGACGATCATCTTCACCAAGCTGATCGTGGCCATCGCCGTCACGATGGTCTTCTCGGCGTTGCCCACACTGATCGCGGGGCTGATCCTCAACGGCAACGGCCAGCAGATCGCGGTGGCCTACACCGTCGCGGCACTGGTCGCGTCGATCGCGTACAGCTCGCTGTTCCTGCTGCTGGGCACCGTCAGCCGGCACGCGGTCGTCTTCGGACTCGTCTACGCGCTGGTGTGGGAGGCCCTGTTCGGCAGCCTGGTGCCGGGGGCGCGCACGCTCAGCGTTCAGCAGTGGTCCCTCGCGGTCGCCGAGAAGGTCGGCGGGTCCGGAGCGATCACCTCCGATGTCGGACTGCCGGTCGCGACGGTCCTTCTGGCGGCGGTCACGGTGGTGGCGACCTGGTACGCGGGGCAGAAGCTGCGCACGCTGAAGCTGGCCGGGGAGGAGTGACCGGGAGGTTTCCGCCGGACACCTCTTCCGCGCTTCGTCCCTGACCGCTCAGAACTGCCTCAACCCTCGTCCCGTGGACGGGGGTTGACGCATTTCGGACAGTAGTACACGTAACTGTACGGTTATCGGTTCGTTGGGCGGGGTGCGTGGAGGCAACTGGGATCTGTGGCGTCGTGGCTTTCGTGAAACAGGGATTGCCGATGCCGGCGAGGCAGTGCCCGCCGGGTCGGTCATTGAGTGAGTGGCAACCGTGAGCGTCCTCCGCCCCTCAAGCCCGGGACAGGGCTGTCCCACGTCGGTTTCACGATCGGAAGGCATGTTCATGCCCACGGAAGTCGCCCTGCTCGAATCGCGCGCGCTGCGCGTCGAGCAGATGAGGCGCGTCGATGCCCTCGACAAGGTCAAGAGACTTGTCATGCTCCCGGACGGAATTCACCTTCGCACAGAGGATGTGGCTCGGTACTTCGAAGTATCCACAGACGTCATCAAGAAGGTGACCCAGCGGCATCGAGCCGAGGTCACAGAGAACGGGCTCGTGCTTCTGCGTGGCTCTGAGCTGCGGGAGTTCCATAGGGACATGGTGTCCCTATGGGATGGTGAGGGAGTCGAAAGTTATCCACAGGCCGCCACTCAGCTCACCCTCTACACCCGCAGAACCGTCCTCAACGTCGCGATGCTTCTTCGCGACAGCGACATCGCGCGATGTGTCCGTACGTATCTGCTCGACGCCGAGCAGGACCTGCGTGCGGGCTACGCGTCGCTCGAACACCGTGTCACCCGGGTCGAGACCTGCCTCGCCGGAGTGGGCAGTGCCCTTCAGGAGCTCGGTCCCGTGCTCAACCGGATGTCGCACCGCCTCGACAGCCTCGACCGGAGGCTGGACGTCACACATCAGGTCGTCGGCGCCATGAGCGTGCGGCTGGGTCATCTGTCCGAGGACATCGTCCGAATCGACGGCAGGATGGATGATCTCGCCCGCCACCTCAAGGAGCTGAACCGTCGCAACAAGCAGCGCTGATCCAGGGCTGATCGCGGCCATTCGGTGCTGCCCGGAAAATGGGTGGCACCGAAAGGCCGTCCCGGGCACAGTGGTTGACGCAGTGCGCACCGACGACAACAACCGCAGGCCGCGAACCGGGAGAGGAGCGCGACGATGACCGAGAGTCCGAGTCCGTCGAGTTCCCAGCAGGGCGGGCCCGAGCCGGCACCGGAGTAGTCACCGACGACTCCGCCGTGCCGATCGGCGCAGGACGCCCGGGGCGGCTTTCTCGCGCATCGCGCGGCCGCCCTCCCGGAGAATTGGCCGAGTGGTAAGGCAGCGGCTTGCTAAGCCGTCGTCGGGGCCGTAGACCCCGCGCGCGTTCGATCCGCGCATCCTCCGCAGCGAAAGTGCCGGTACGAGTACCGGCCGGCCGCTCCTTCCGCAGCCGGCCCGTACTCGTAGCTGCACCGCAGCCGGCCCGTACTCGTACCCGCACGGATGTTCCGTGGAGACGCGCCTGCGAGGGCGCCCTGCAGAGACGTGTCCGTCAAGCCGCGGGGGTACGGCTGAGCAACCGCTCCAGCACCACAGCGATGCCGTCGTCCTCGTTGGACGCGGTGATCTCCTGGGCCACGGCCTTCAGATCCGCGTGCGCATTGTCCATCGCCACACCCCGCTGCGCCCAGGCGAACATCGGGATGTCGTTCGGCATGTCACCGAAGGCCAGCGTGTCCGCGGCCTTCACCCCCAGCCGGCGCGCGGCCAGCGAGAGTCCGGTCGCCTTGCTCAGCCCCAGCGGCAGGATCTCCACCACGCCGGGACCGGCCATGACCACGTCCACCAGATTGCCGACCGCCGCTCGCGCGGCCTTGGCCAGTGCGTCGTCGTCGAGATCGGGATGCTGGATGTAGACCTTGTTCAGGGGGGCGGACCACAATTCGGCCGAGTCCTCGACGAAGAGGGCTGGAAGCGGCCCTTCCTGCACGCGGTAGCCGGGGCCGACCAGCACTTCGCCGTCGAGCCCGTCGCGGCTCGCCGCCAGCGCCAGGGGACCGACCTCGGCTTCGATCTTGGACAGCGCGAGACCGGCGAGCTGCCTGTCCAGCGTCAGCGAGGTCAGCAGTTTGCGCTCGCCCGCGTGGTAGACCTGTGCGCCCTGACCGCAGACCGCGAGGCCCTCGTAGCCCAGGTCGTCCAGGATGTGCCGGGTCCACGGGACCGCACGGCCGGTGACGATGATGTGTGCGGCGCCGGCCTCGGTGACCGCGGCCAGCGCCGCACGGGTGCGCTCGGAGACCGTGTCGTCGTTACGCAGCAGCGTGCCGTCGAGATCGGTCGCGACGAGCTTGTACGGAAAGGTCACTTGGCGACCGGCTCCAGCACCTCGCGCCCGCCCAGGTACGGACGGAGCACCTCGGGCACTCGTACCGAACCGTCGGCCAGCTGGTGGTTCTCCAGGATCGCCACGATCGTGCGCGGTACGGCGCAGAGCGTGCCGTTCAGCGTGGCCAGCGGCTGGACCTTCTTACCGTCACGCATCCGGACGGACAGGCGGCGCGCCTGGAAGCCGTCGCAGTTCGACGCGGACGTCAGCTCGCGGTACTTGCCCTGAGTCGGGATCCACGCCTCGCAGTCGAACTTCCGGGAGGCCGAGGCACCCAGGTCACCGGTGGCGACATCGATCACCTGGAACGGCAGCTCAAGAGCGGTGAGCCACTGCTTCTCCCAGTCCAGCAGCCTGCGGTGCTCCGTCTCGGCGTCCGCCGGGTCGACGTACGAGAACATCTCGACCTTGTCGAACTGATGGACGCGGAAGATGCCCCGGGTGTCCTTGCCGTACGTACCGGCCTCGCGGCGGAAGCACGGCGAGAAGCCCGCGTACCGCAGCGGCAGCTTGTCGGCGTCGATGATCTCGTCCATGTGGTACGCGGCGAGCGGGACCTCGGAGGTGCCGACCAGGTAATAGTCGTCCTTATCCAGGTGGTACACGTTCTCCGCGGCCTGGCCGAGGAAGCCGGTGCCCTCCATGGCGCGCGGGCGGACCAGCGCCGGCGTCAGCATCGGGACGAAGCCCGCCTCGGTGGCCTGCGTGATCGCCGCGTTGACGAGGGCGAGCTCCAGCAGTGCGCCGACCCCCGTCAGGTAGTAGAAGCGCGAACCGGAAACCTTGGCGCCGCGCTCCATGTCGATGGCACCGAGCTTCTCGCCGAGCTCCAGGTGGTCCCTGGGCTCGAAGCCCTCCGCGCCGAAGTCACGGATCGTGCCGTGCGTCTCGAGGACGACGAAGTCCTCCTCGCCGCCGACCGGCACGTCCTCGTGGACGATGTTGCCGAGCTGGAGCATCAGCCTCTTGGCCTCGGCGTCGGCCTCGTCCTGCGCCGTGTCGGCAGCCTTGACGTCGGCCTTCAGCTGCTCTGCCTTCTTGAGGAGCTCGGCGCGCTCCTCGGGCGAAGCCTTGGGGATGAGCTTGCCGAGCGATTTCTGCTCGGAGCGGAGTTCGTCGAAGCGGACGCCGGACGTCCTGCGCCGCTCGTCGGCGGAGAGAAGGGCGTCGACGAGCGCGACGTCCTCTCCACGGGCGCGCTGGGAGGCGCGAACACGGTCGGGGTCCTCACGGAGCAGGCGAAGGTCAATCACCTCTCCAGGCTACCGGTGAGCGCTTCTCCAGCTCGAACCGATATCGCCAAGCGTGTCATTTTGCCCGAATTGCCTGAATTGATAATGCTGAAGAGCATTACGGGCCTGGGTCGATCTCGACCGTCAATAAAAAGAGTTTACTCCCCTAAATGGGGCAGAAGGTGTCGACTCTCTTGACGTATCAGCCTTGCCTGGAAGGGGAGTTGGTCGTCACTTGTCCACAGGTGTTGCTGCTTCGCAAAGTTATCCACAGGCTGTGAAGAAGATCTGTGGATGCCGGAAGTGATCATTCCGAAAAGCATGCGAGAGCTCCTGGATTCTCGTCTCAAACCCGCTTCAGACGCTCGTTCGGGTGGGAATTCGCCCTACTGAAGAGTTGATCAATGGAATTGAGGCGCCGCGCCGCGACTTGGGTGACCTGCCACCCTGTGGATGCATCTGGGATGCCTGGGGTGATATGTCGACGATGTCCCATCAGAGTGTCGACTTGTCCCCAGGTCGCGAACCGCGCCTGTGGATAACTCTGTGGATGACGAAAATCGGCCGATAGCAGCAGCGGTGCGGGCACGACGGGACCCTGCCGAGCGGCCCGGCCGCAAGCCGGGGAAACCCGGGGCCATCGGCTCCGTACCGCCGTCAGCCCCGGCCGTCCAGGTTGCGGGCCAGCCAGTCGGAGGCCTCCGTGAACTCCGCGTCGGACGTCCCCGCCCGCAGCGGCCGTACGTCCTGCGGTGCCACTCCGGCCCGCGGATACGAACCGAGGAAACGCACCTTCGGGCAGATCCGCTTCAGCCCCATCAACGCCTCGCCGACCCGGCGGTCCGAGATGTGCCCCTCGGCGTCCACCGCGAAGCAGTAGTTCCCGATGCCCGCCCCCGTCGGTCGCGACTGGATCAGCATCAGGTTCACTCCGCGGACCGCGAACTCCTGGAGCAGTTCGAGCAGCGCTCCGGGGTGGTCCTCGCCCAGCCAGATGACCACCGAGGTCTTGTCCGCACCCGTCGGCGCGGCCGGCCGGGCCGGGCGGCCGACCAGGACGAAGCGCGTCTGCGCGTTCACCGCGTCATGGATCTCGGTCACCAGCGGTTCGAGACCGTAGGTCGCCGCCGCGAACTCACCCGCGAAGGCGGCGTCGTACCGTCCCTCCTGCACCAGCCGGGCACCGTCGGCGTTGGAGGCCGCTGACTCCCATACGGCGTCCGGGAGGTGGGTGGCCATCCAGTTGCGCACCTGCGGCTGCGCGGCCGGATGCGCGGTGACCGACTTGATGTCGGACAGCTTGGTGCCCGGCCGCACCAGCAGCGCGAAGGTGATGGAGAGCAGCACCTCGCGATAGATCATCAGCGGTTCGCCGGCGGTCAGCTCGTCGAGCGTCGCGGTGATGCCGCCCTCGACGGAGTTCTCGATCGGTACGAGCGCCGCCGCGGCGCTCCCGTTGCGCACCGCGTCCAGAGCCACCGGTACGGAGACCATCGGCACGAGTTCGCGGGTGGCGGCTTCCGGGAGCGTACGGAGGGCGACCTCGGTGAAGGTGCCTTCAGGGCCGAGATATGCGTAGCGCGTGGCGGACATACCGTCACCCTAATCTGCCCCGGACGCTCAGGACTCCAATAGCCGCTGACCCACGTACTCGCCGTCCGCCGCACCGCCCGGCACCGCGAACAGGCCACTGGCCTCGTGCCGGATGAACGGGGACAGGGCATCTCCCCGGTCCAGTTTTCGCTGCACCGGTACGAATCCACGCAGTGGATCGGCCTGCCAGCAGATGAACAGCAGCCCGGCGTCCAAAGACCCGTCCGCCGCGATGCCGTCGTGGTACGAGAAGGGGCGCCGCAGCATGGCCGCACCGCTGTTCTTCTCCGGGGAGGAGATCCGGGCGTGGGCATTGTCCGGGATCAGGAGCTTGCCGTCGGGGCCCGCCCGGTCGAGGTCCATCGCGGTGGTCTCGGTCCCACCGCTCAGCGGAGCGCCGTCCTTCTTGTGGCGCCCTATGACCTGCTCCTGTCGCTGCACCGGGAGCTTCTCCCAGTCGTCGAGCAACATCCTGATCCGGCGGACGACCGCATACGAGCCGCCGGCCAGCCAGTCGTACTTCGTGTCCGTCCCGGCCGGGACGAAGACACGCCGGCCGAAGTCGCTGTCGGCGGGCTTCGGGTTGTTCGTGCCGTCCACCTGCCCCATCAGATTGCGAGCGGTCATCGGCTGCGCGGTGGCGCCGGGGGAGCGATTGAAGCCGTTCATCTGCCAGCGGACCCGGGCGGCCGGGGCCGCCTCCTTCTGTACGGCACGCAGTGCGTGAAAGGCGACGAGTGCGTCGTCGGCGCCGATCTGTACCCAGAGATCGCCGTTGGAGCGCTTGGCGTCGATGCGGTCGGCGGAGAATGGCGGCAGCGGGTCGAGCCCTGGTGGCCGGTGGTCGACCAGGCCGGTGCGTTCGAAGAAGGTGCTGCCGAAGCCGAAGGTGATGGTCAGCGAAGAAGGCCCGGCATCCAGCGAGATTCCGGTGTCATGGGCCGTGCCGTCCGGCGAACCGCTGTCGGCCGGTTCGCCGGCCATCAGGCGCCGGGCCACGTCCGACCACCGGCGCATCAGGGCGGCCACCTCCTTCCGTCCAGCGCCGGGCGCCAGGTCGAAGGCGACCAGGTGACCGCGTGCCTGAAGCGGAGTGGTGATCCCCGGTTGATGTTTCCCGTGAAACGTCACCTGGGTCGCGCCGACCGTGGTCAGAGCGGTGCGCTCATCGGGCCGGGTCGTGGCATAGCCGGTCGCACCGCCCGCCGCACCCAGCACGAGCCCGGTCGCACCGGCCGCGCCCGCGGTGCCGAGCAACCGCCGTCGGGAGATGGAACCGCTGCCGGGAGTCCCGTCGCCCTTGCTGGAGGCGTTGCCCTTGCTGCCACCGGCTCCGCCCTTGCTGTTCCCGTCTCCGACGGAGGTCCTGCCGTTCCCCGCAGTGGTCCTTTCACTGCGGGGGGAGCTCTTCTTGCTGCTGTTTCCGCTCACGATCCTGCTCAGCCGATCTTCACGTTCTTGTCGATGGTGGTCTGATCGATGTCCGACGTACGCACGGTCACGGCGACCTTCCATTGGCCCGCCATCGGGATCTGGACGCCGCTCGCGGTCCAGTGGCCCTCGGTGAGCCGGACGGGGAGTACGGGAAGCGGGCCGATGTCCTTGGACTCCAGGGTGAAGGCGAGCTTCAGCTCGGGGACGTCCATGGCCTTGCCGTCGGGGCTGTCGATCCAGATGTGGAGCTCGTTGGTGCCGGTACGGGCGGGGTCGATGTCCATCCGTACCGTTCCCTTGCCGTTCTGGCCGCCCGTGTCGAAGGGCAGCGTCAGATTGACCGGGCCTTCGGCCGCGGGAGCGGTGGCCGTCGTGGAGCCACGGGCCGCTTCTTCCTCGGTACGTCCCGGCTCGGTCGAGGTCAGCACGGTCGTCACGGCCAACAGCGCCACGGCGACCGTGACTTCCGCCAGCACCGAGCGGCGCAGCCCGGACCGCTCGGGGTCGGCATCGCGGATCCGCTTCTTCTCGGCGGTGGCCACGGCGGCCCGCTGCCGCGCGAGCTGCGCCGCGCGCTCGGGGTCCTCGGCCAGGGACGCCGGTGCGCCTTCGGCCTGGGGTTTTCCGGCCCCGGCCCCGTCTTCCGTCCCGGCCCCGGGCCTCTCGATCGCGGCTCCGGCCTCGACCTCGGTCCTGGCCGCATCGGTCTCCGCGCCGACCCCGGCCCCCTCCGCGCTCTTCTCCGCGGCGGCTCCGTTCGAGACCAGTCGTTCGGCTCTGTTCGAGACCAGTCGTTCGGCTCCGTTGGAGACCAGGCGTGCGGTCCAGCGGCGCGAGAACCAGGCGATCCCGACCAGGACGGCGACGAGTCCCACCTTCACGAGCAGGAGTCGCCCGTATCCGGTGCCGGTGAGCGCGGACCAGGTGCCGACCTGGCGCCAGGACTGATAGATCCCGGTGGCGGTGAGCACGAGCACGCTGCCGAACGCGATACGGGAGAAGCGCCGTACGGCCGTGGCTCCGATGTCCGGGGTCCGGTAGAGGGCGACCAGCAGGGCCGCCAGCCCGCCCAGCCAGGTCGCGACGGCCAGCAGGTGGAGTATGTCGACCGGCATGGCGATGCCCGGCTGGATCCCTGTCGAAGCGTGCTCGGCGAGTGCCCAGGTCCCGGCGATCCCGGCGGCGATCACCGTGCCGCCGGTGGCCAGTCCGAAGGTGAGGTCCTTCTTCTCGCGCTCGTCCTCACGCTTGGCGTACGCACCGAACAGCACGGCGATGAAGAGCGCGGAAGCGCCGAGCAGCAGCAGCCTGGATACGAGCGCCGCCCCGGGCTTGGTGTCGAGGACGGCCTTCAGGCCGTCGAGGTCGAAGGCGTCCGCGAGCTTCCCGGAGCCGGTGTACGGATTGCGCAGGAGCAGCATGGCCAGGGTGGCCGCGGTGAGGGTCATCCAGCCGCGTACGACCAGGCGTTGCAAGGGGCGTGCACCGGCCCCGCGCTGCCAGCAGGCCAGCACGAAGGCGGCGCCGCCTGCCAGCAGGATGAAACCCGCGTAGGCGGCATAGCGTGCGATGTCGTAGAGGGTCCCGACGAGGCCGCCTCCGGCCTGTTCCGCCGGAAGGGCGACCGTGGTCTTGGAGGGGGCTCCGACGGAGAAGGTGAAGGCGCCCGAGACGGGGTGGCTGTCCGCGGAGACGGCCTGCCAGGCGACGGTGTACGTACCGTCGGGCAGCCCGGAGTGCAGCGAGACGCCGTACTTCACGGTGGAGCCGCTGCTCAGATCACGCGGGGCGACGGCGGTGTCGGCGCGTTTGCCGCGGGGGTCGAGGACCCTGACGGAGTCGCTGCCCATGGCGACCTGTTCGGAGAAGGTGAGCGTGACCTCCTTGGGAGCGGTGTCGACCACCGCCCCGTCCTGCGGATCGCTCCCGGTGAGTGCGGCATGTGCCGACGCGGGGCCCGCGCCGCCCAGCAGCAGGCCGAGCACCATGCCGACCAGGGCGGCGAGGAGCGCGGCCGCGGCGAGCGGCCGTCGTGGCGCCGGAGTGTACGGGGACGGTCCGAAGTGCGGGGCGGTGGCTGTCATGGCGAGTCAGTCCCTCAGTGCTGCTTCGGGTTGTGGGTGGTCTCCTTCACGGGAAGGTCGACCTTTATCGGGTCGGCCTTCTCGAAGTGCAGTTCCACGGACACCTTCTCGCCCTGCTTGGGCTGCTGCTTGAGCTTCATGAACATGATGTGGTTCCCCCCGCGTTCCAGATCCAGTTCACCGCCCGCGGGCACCTCGAAGGACGACACCATGCGCATCGTCTGGTTCTTCGTCTCGTGGATCGTGACGTTGTCGGAGAGGGGGCTGGTGACCGAGGTGAGCCGGTCGGACGTGCCGCCGCTGTTCCGTACGACGAGGAAGCCGGCCGCCATGTCACTGACGGGCTGCGGCATGAACGCGCCGGTCACCTTCAGCACGGGCTCGCTGCCCGAGGAGGAGCACCCCGCCAGCGTCAGCCCGGCGGTCAGGGCGACCACGCCGGCGAGTGCGGTGCGGCGGCTCACGGAGTCTCCCCCTTGATGATTTTGGGGAGGTCCTTGGTGTAGTCGTCGGGCGAGGTGTCCTCGCTGTACACGAGGTATCCCTTGTCGGTCTTCGGGGAGAACGCGATGACCTGGGATCCGTGCATCGAGACGACCGTGCCGTCCTTCTCCTTCTTCGGCGCGTCGATGCCGATGCCGATCTGGCGCGCGCCCGCCTGGATGGTGGGGAAGTCGCCGGTGAGGCCGATGAAAGAGGGGTCCTGGGACTTGAGCCAGGCGCCCAGCGAGGACGGGGTGTCCCGCTCGGGATCGGTGGTCACGAAGACGACCTGGAGCTTGTCCTGGTCGGCCTTGGGGAGGGACTTCCTGGCAATGGCGATGTTGCTCATGATGAGCGGGCAGACATCGGGGCAGTTGGTGTAGCCGAAGTAGATCAGCGTCGGCTTGCCCTTGGTCTGCTCACGGAGGTCGTACTTCTTGCCGTGGGTGTCGGTCAGGACGAGATCGGGCTTGGTGAACGGCTGGTCGAGCACCGTCGCGGCCTTGGTCTTGGCCTCGACGGACACATCGGCGATCGGCTTCTTCGCACCGTCGTCGCTGCTGCCGCAGGCGGACAGCGAGAGCGCGGCCGCGGCGACGAGCGCCGCGGCCAGCACAGTCTTCTTACGCATGGAGCACTGATTCCTGGTGGGTCGGTGGGCGGGTGGGGCTGTGGTTCAGGCAGTGCGACGGCGGCCGGCGAGGATGCCGAAGGCCACTCCCGCGATGCCGACGACGATGCCGACGATGCCGAGAACCCGGGCCGTGGTGTCACTGTCGGACGTGTCCGAAGCGGCCGTCGTCTGCTTGTCCGCTGCCTGTGCCGTGGCGTCGGCACCGGCCTTGTCGGTGGTACCCGCTCCGTGCTCGTCGGCGGACGCCGCGGTCAGCTTGAGGACCGGTGCCGGGTTCTCGGGCTCGGCGGCGCCGTCCTTCGGCTCCTCGATCCAGCGGACGACCTCCTTGTTGTCGTACGTCTGGATGGCCTTGAACACCAGCTGATCGGCGTCCTCGGGGAGCTGGCCGACGGAGAGCGGGAACTGCTGGAAGTTGCCCGGACGGATACCGAGGTCGTTCTTGTCACCCTTGGCGGTCCAGGTGACCTTGGAGACCGCCTCCTTGATCTTCTCGCCATGCATTTCGAGCGGCTTGGCCAGCTTGCTCTTGGTGACCTCGACGTCCCAGCCGGGCACGGCCTGCGGCATGACGGATGCCAGCGGGTGGTCGGTCGGGAAGTTGACCTCGACCTTGGTCGTCGAGGCGTCGGCGCGCTCGTTGGGGACCTTGAAGTTGACGGTGGCGTAACCGCCCTTTGCGGCCTCGCCCTGGGGCTGGACGCTGACGTGCGCGGAGGCGGTACCGGCGACGATCAGCACGGTGGACGCGGCGATGCCGCCGGCGAGGGCGATGCGGGAAACGTTCATGACAGGGATCACTCCACGGAAACACGAAGGAAAGGTGGTCCGGCGCGCGGGTGCGCGGCGGCATCGCGACACCTCTGCCTCACATGTGGCGTGCGTACGCCGACTCGCAGGGCACCGGTCGGTTCCGGGCGTCGAGTCGGGCGTGCGTCGTGTGGTGGGTGTCGCGTCAGGCTGCGAGCGCGTACGCCGGGGGCGGCCCGCGCCTGATCACAATGTGCTGCAACGAGTCCCCGGTGGCGGGGGCCGGGGTGTCGGCCCCGGTACGCGGGACGCGCGGCCCGGTCGTCGGACCCCCGGGCAGGCCGGCGCGCAAGGCGTTCACCAGTGAGAGTGCGGCGCGCAGCGCGCGCAGCCGGGCTCCGGCCGCGAGCTGCTGGACGCCGTGCGCGGAGAGCCGGGCGAGCCGGAACAGCGCGATCTCGCCGCGCCGCAGCAGCCAGCCGGTGGCCACGGCGGCCAGCAGGTGGCCGAGCAGCATGGGCAGGCCGGGCAGCAGACCGGCGAGGCCGACGGGATCCGCGCCGGTCGCGGACGCCATGTGCTGATGGCCGGCGGCCGTCACCGACGCCGGGTCGATGCCCGCCGTGGTGACGATGCGGCGAGCTTCGGCGGCGTTCAACCGGGCGGGCCCCATGCCGCACACAAGGCTCGCCGCGAACCGGATCAGCGGGTCGTCGCCCGTCGCCGTTCCGGTCGGCGTGGCATGCGCACCCACGCCGAAGAGGGTGTGCAGGGCGATCTGTCCACCGGCCAGCGCGACTGCGATGGACGGCAGCGAGCGCTCGCGTCCGGCGAGCGGTGCCGCCACCGCGAAGACCCCCAGGAATCCGGCGAGCAGGGTCCACCAGGGGACGGCCGCGCAGGACGCCAGGGAGTGGCCTGCCGCGGACAGCGCGACACAGACCGCGGTGAACACCGCGGCCCTCAGGAGCCGCAGACCGGCTCCGGCGCGTGCGACAGGCATAGACATGGCGGGGCCATCATCGCACCGCACCCCCGGCTTGGGTACGGCAGGTCCGTAAGGTCGGCTTCCGTCCGATTGGACGCGGGCCGTCACCGGTGCGACCGGGGCCGGGGAACCGCGTGTGGAGAACCGGCGGGGAGATCACCGGGCCACGGGCGGATCCGTAGGCCCGGTCCGGCATACACGGCATGTACGGCGTGCGGGTATCCGCCGAATGAGCGGTCTCACATCCGGTCCGTGCTTACGACTGGTCCAGCGCGGCAATAGGTATCGGTATGTCGAGCCGCAGCCAGGAGGCTGGAGCATGAGCATGTGGTGGTCCCTCCATTTGCGGCGCGAGGCTGCGAGCGTTCCGCTCGCCCGGCGTTTCCTGCTGGGCGCCATGGAGACCGCGGGCGTGGACCCGGACATCTCCTTCGACCTGTCGGTCGCGCTCAGCGAGGCCTGCGCGAACGCCGTTGAACACGGCGGCGACCACAGGAGCCGGGACGAACAGAGCGTCGGCCGTGATCCGTGGGACGTATGGGAAGAGTCGCCCGGGACGGCCTCCGGGGAGTACCGGGTCACCGCCTATCTGGACGGCGAGAAGTGCCGTATCGAAGTCGCCGATTCGGGGCCCGGTTTCCCCGCCCGGCGCACGCTGCGCGCGTCGGCGCCCCAGCACGAGCCCCAGCAGTACCCGCCGCTCGGCGCGGAGGACGGCAGGGGGCTCTGCATCATCGAGCAGCTCGCCGATCACGTCCATTTCGGCAACCGTCCCGGCCGCGGCGCCGTGGTGAGCTTCGACAAGATCCTGAAATGGCGGAAGGGCGCCCTGCTCATGGCTTCCTGAGCGGGGCGCCCTCCGGCGTGCGGGAGGCCCGTCACCGGACCTTCCGGATCAGCCCTTGAGCCGAGCCATCCACGCCTCGACCTCGTCGGCCCGGCGCGGCAGCTTGTCGGAGAGGTTCCGGTTGCCGTCCTCGGTGACGAGGATGTCGTCCTCGATCCGGACGCCGATGCCCCGGTACTCCTCGGGGACGGTCAGGTCGTCGGTCTGGAAGTACAGACCCGGCTCGACCGTGAGGCAGACGCCGGGTTCCAGCGTCCCGTTGACGTACGTCTCGGTGCGCGCAGCGGCGCAGTCGTGGACGTCCATGCCGAGCATGTGGCCGGTGCCGTGCAGCGTCCAGCGGCGCTGGAGCCCCAACTCCAGGACCTTGTCCACGGACAGGTCGCCGAGCAGGCCCCACTCGACGAGCTTCTCGGCGAGCACGCGCTGCGCCGCGTCGTGGAAGTCGCGGTAGTCGGCGCCGGGCTTGACGGCCGCGATGCCCGCTTCCTGGGCCTCGTACACCGCGTCGTAGATCTTCCGCTGCAGCGGCGTGAACGTGCCGTTGATCGGAAGGGTGCGTGTCACGTCGGCGGTGTAGAGGTCATCGGTCTCCACACCGGCGTCGAGGAGCAGCAGCTCACCGGAGCGCACCGGCCCGTCGTTGCGCACCCAGTGCAGGGTGGTGGCGTGCGGACCGGCCGCGCAGATCGAGCCGTAGCCGATGTCGTTGCCCTCGATGCGGGCGCGGAGGAAGAAGGTGCCCTCGATGTAGCGCTCGCTGGTCGCCTCGGCCTTGTCGAGGACCTTCACGACGTCCTCGAAGCCGCGTGCGGTGGCATCGCAGGCCTTCTCCAGCTCGGCGATCTCGAAGGCGTCCTTGACCAGCCGGGCCTCGGAGAGGTGGACGCGCAGCTCCTCGTCGCGCTCCGCGGTGACCTTGTCGGTCAGTGCGGCCTCGATGCCCGCGTCGTGGCCGCGGACGTTGCGCACCGGGCCGGTGGCCTCGGCCAGCGCGGCCGGGAGCTCGCGCACGTCCTTCGCCGGGATGCCCAGCAACTGCTCGGCCTCGGCGAGGGAGTGGCGGCGGCCGACCCAGAGCTCGCCCTGGCCGTCGAGCCAGAACTCACCGTTCTCGCGGTTGGAGCGGGGCAGCAGATGGATGGTCGCCTCGTGCCCGTCCTGCGTCGGCTCCAGGACGAGGACGCCGTCCTGGGTCTGGTCGCCGGTGAGGTACGCGTACTCGGTGGAGGCGCGGAAGGCGTACTCGGTGTCATTGGAGCGGGTCTTCAGGTTGCCCGCGGGGATGACCAGGCGCTCACCGGGGAAGCGCGCGGAGAGCGCGGCGCGGCGGGCGGCGGTGTGTGCGGCCTGGGCGATCGGTGCGAGGCCCTGCAGCTCGGTATCGGCCCAACCGGACTTCATGTTCGCGGCGAGTTCATCGGAGACGCCCGGGTACAGGCCGTTCTTCCGCTGCTTGACCGTTTCTTCTGCTTCGGTCTCCGGGTTCTCCGGGGTGAGCTCCTCAGCCACGATTTGTCTCTCCTTGATACGACACTGGACCTCATCCATCGTACGGGCGTACGGAAGGGGGCACAGGGCCGGAAGACCTGTTACACGACCGGGCCGGGGTGACCTGTACGACCGGGCCGGGGCGGGCGGCGCGGCTCAGTCGAAGCGTGCGGCCAGGATGACGACGTCCTCCGTGTCGCCGCCCTGGTCGAGCCCGTCCGGCAGCACGGTCCGCAGTACGTGATCGGCGACGGCCCCGGCGTCGTCGCGCAGCGCCTTCGGTACGCACGCCGCCGCCGAGTGGAGCCGTGCGAACGCCCGGTCCGTCGAGTCGCCGGTGCGGCGCAGCAGGCCGTCGGTGTAGAGGAGCACGGTCTCGCCGGGCGCCGGGGAGATCTCCACGCTGGGCGCCTCCCAGCAGGCGAGCATGCCCAGCGGCGCGGAGACCGAGGTCTCGACGAACTGGGTGCGCCGGTCGCCGATCACGAGCGGCGGGGTGTGGCCGGCTCCGGCCAGCAGGATCTTGTGGCGGGCGGGTTCGCAGTAGGCAAAGAGGGCGGTCGCGGAACGGGCGGGTTCGGTCAGCCGCAGCAGCAGTTCCAGATCCGAGAGCACGGCGACCGGATCCTCGCCCTCCATCACCGCGTACGCCCGCAGACCGGCACGGAGCCGGCCCATGGCGGCCAGCGCGCTCGGTCCGGAGCCGTTCACCGAGCCCACGGCAAGACCGAGCGCGCCTTCCGGCAGGGCCAGCGCGTCGTACCAGTCGCCGCCGCCCTGGGGCGCCGTGCGGTGGCGTGCGGCCAACTGGACGCCGGCGATCCTGGGAAGCCGGCTGGGCAGCAGTTCCTCGGTGACCGTGGCGACATCCGCCCTGGCCCGCTCCAGTTCCAGCAGTCTGGCCAGGTGCTCGCCGGCGAATCCGGCGTAGAGGCCGACGAGATGGCGTCGGCGTTCCAGCGGTTCGGCGGGTTCGTCGTACAGCCAGACGGCGGCACCGAGCCTGCCGGTCGCCTCGGCGCTGATCGGCAGGGTGTAGCTGGCGGCGTATCCGAGCCGGGCGGCGACCTCGCGGCGGCGGGGGTCCAGAGTGGTGTCGCCGAGTAGATCGGGGGTGGTCTGCGCTCCTTCGGCGTCCGGGAGACCTTCCAGGATCCGGCCGTAGGAGGTGGCCCGGCGCGGAATCGTTTCGATGTGCCCGAGCTCGGCGTGGGCGAGTCCGAGGCCGATGGTGCTGACGGGGCCGCGGCGGTCCGACGGTTCGAAGACGACCAGACCGCGGCGGGCACCGACCAGAGCCGCTCCGGCGCTCAGCAGTTCGTGCAGCGCGTCGTCGAGCGCGCTGGTCCTGGCGAGCCGCTCGGTGAGTTCGTGCAGGGTGGTGAGGTCGGAGACCCAGCCGGCCAGCCGGTCCTGGATGAACGCTCCGGGCGCGGCCGGTACTTCGGACAGAGATCCGGCAGTGTGAGCTGAAACAGGAACCATGGGATCGATTCCGGCCACTTTCGGCAGGTGCGGGGCGCTCATGACAGTCGGCTTCCCCACCGGTGCGATTCGTCGAATAGCATCGCAAACCCCCATGTCATTCTGCGCCGCTATCAGTGCATCCACATGTACACGTAGCATCCACATGTACACGCACAAGTAAGGCGATGTCCAGCATTGTCCCTGCGGGAATTGTGGTGTCCAAGTAACTGCAAAGTTGGCTAAAAAATGCACCTGGCGGCGGTGATTTGCGGTCGACTGGGTGTGCTCGACAGGGGGTGTTCTCGGGGTGAAGTCCCAGAGGGAGCGTCATTTCGGGCATGCTGGGTACGTAATCCGATGATGACCAGGGGCAGTTCTGATCGCCCCGGAACCCGGCAGTGGGCCCAGGCGTCCTCTCATGTGACGGCTACGCCCCCACCCCCGAGTGGCGGGGCTTGCACCTTGAGACGGCCGGCGCGATACGTGCGCGGCTCCTCGCCCTGCTTGTGTCCGGACCCGCCTCGCCCTTGCTCGACCCGGCTCAGCTCATGCTCGGTACCGATGACCCACCCGTACCGCGACCCTGAAGAGCATGTACGCACAGTGAAGAGATATGCACGCGGTGTGACGTACGCGTGGTGTGATGTGGTCCCTCGGCGTTCAACGGAAAGGAACGAGCGCTCATGCGCGAGATCCTCGGAAGGCGACGCAGGCTCCGGCTCCGACGCAGGACAAGGCCCGTCCAGCTCGACGCGGTCCTGACCTGTGCCACCGCATGGCAGTGGCCCGTGCTCCCCGGAGTGGGACTGGAGGCGGCCGGTGGTCGCGGTGACCGTGGCCGTGGCTGTGCCTGCCCCGATCCCGAGTGCGTCGTTCCCGGCGCACACCCCTTCGATCCCGGTCTCCTCGCGGCGACCACCGACGAGCGCATGGTGCGCTGGTGGTGGACCAATCGGCCCACCGCGCCGATCGTGCTGGCCACGGGCGGGTGCGCCCCGTGTGCGCTGAGCCTGCCGGCCGTGGCGGGCGCCCGGGCGCTGGCCGAGCTGGACCGGATGGGAACGCGGCTCGGCCCCGTGGTGGCGACGCCGACCCGGTGGTCGCTGCTGGTGGCCCCGTACACCCTCGAACGGCTCGGTGAGCTGCTGCACGCCCAGGACCGGGTGCCCAGTTCGCTGCGGTTTCACGGCGAGGGCGGCTATCTCGTCCTTCCGCCGTCCGAGGTGGGGGCGGGGCAGGTGCGCTGGGAACGGGCTCCCGCACCGGTCCCCGGTCGGGGCTCGAACAGAGGAGGCCCCTTCCCCGGACCGGCTGCGCCGTGGCTGCCGGATGTGGGAGCGGTGCTCGACGCGCTGGTAGAGGCGAGCAACGGCGCGCCGGACGGCGGCAGTCGGCTGGCCTACTGACAGGTGGTCGGCTCACCCGTCCGGGCGTGAGCCGACCAGGGTTCCCGGAGCGGAGACGCGCGGCACCGGAGCGTTCGTATTCCATCGATATATCCGGCGGGGCATTCGGCGGAGCGTCAGGGATTCGGGCGAGGTCGTCAGGTTCCGAAGGTGCCGACGGATGTCGCCGCGCGATTCTTCGCGTGATCGGTGTCGCGGGCGTGCACGGCGTGACGGCGTGTCGGCGCGCACCGGCTCCGGTTTCCGTTCGCGTTCTTCTCCCGCCCGCTCTCGCGGTACCTCTTCCGGTCCCGGCTCCTGCCGGTCGATGCAAAGTCTGCCGCTGCAAAGTCCTTCCGTAAAGGTACTTCTGATGGGCCTTCCAAAGTCTCGCGAAGAGTTTTTCGAAGATTTATTCGAATGACTTCGCAGGGCAATATTCGTGCGGCAGTTCCGCCGGCCGGGGGCTGTCCGGGATCTGTCCGAGACGGGTCGTTCCCGCGGAGCCCGCGGAGCGTCGGGCGGAAGGGGCGTCGTCGCCGATGAGGGCACGTCGTCGATCCGGGCCCTGTCGTGCCGTGTTGGCAGTGGCGCGGAGGTTCTGAGGGGCCGGGGGCAGCCGGAGTGTGAGGGGACCGGCGGCGGGAAGTGTGTGCCGACGAGGGGTCCGTACGCCGGCTTGTGCGCCGCGTTGCGCGCTGTGCGCCACGCCCGGAAATGAGGATGCCCGATCGCTGGCGACGGGGGATGCACCAGCGACCGGGCTTCTAGAACGGTAACAAGAGATCTGCCGTTCGCAAATTCGATCTCGCGTATTCGGACAGCGATTTACCCGTTGGTACGGCGAGTTGTGACGCGAGTCACCAAATGGCCCCGGGGATCGTCACTGTCAGCTGAGCGTCACTTGGCGGTTGGTGAGCCCGCCGCGGGCCCGCCGCTCCTCCGCGGTGAGCGGCGCGTCCGAGGCGAGCGCCGCGGCCAGCCGCTCCGCGAGCTCGGCCGCGGGCTTCTCGCACTCCGCCGCCCCCATCGCCCTCGGCAGGTCCCAGACCGGGACCATGAGCCCGTGCGCCCGGAAGGAACCGACGAGCCGTGTTCCCTCGCCCAGCGAGGAGGTGCCGGCGGCGTGCAGCCGGGCGAGCGCGTCCAGGAGCTGCTCCTCGGGGTGCGGCATGACCCACCGCAGGTGGTTCTTCTCCGGGGTCTCGCACCAGTACGCGGCGTCCACACCGGAGAGCCGCGTCGTCGGGAGCGCCGCCTCGTTCGCGCGCTCCAGGGAGGCGGACACCTCGGGCGTGGCGTTCTCCGCGTCCGGGACCCAGAACTCGAACCCGGAGTGGACGACGGGCTCGAACGCGGCGTCGGGGTCGAGCACATCCTGCAGCCGCGGACCGTCGGCCGGTACGCGCCGGGCGGCCACGGGCGAGCCGGGCTCGGAGGCCAGCGCCCGCTGAAGGATGTCCGCGAGGTCACGGCTGAGGTCGCCGGACGAGGTGTCGTTCTGCAGGGCGAGCAGCACCGAGCCGTCGTCCCGGCGCAGAGCCGGCCAGGCCATCGGCAGGACGGTCGCGAGGGTCACGGAGGGGACGCCGTCGGGCAGCCCGCCCTTGAGCGTCAGCCCGACCGTGGCGGCGGGCACCAGTTCGCGCAGAGCGACCCAGTCGCACTCGCCGGCCAGTCCCTCGAAGGGGCGGTGGACGAGCTCGGTCACCGCCTGGGCGGCGGCGCGGCCGTGACACGCCTTGTAGCGGCGGCCCGAACCGCACGGGCAGGGCTCACGAGCCCCGACCACCGGGATCTCGCCATCCTTGAGCTGCTGCTTCCCTGCCTTGGTCTGAGGGCGCTTCTTGGCCATGGTGGGCTTTCTCCCGATTGCGACAGTGCGGTCTGGCCCGCGAGCCTAGCGGCCCCCGTCGCGCCCGGGACACACACGCCCGCGCGCCTGGCGGAACGGGGGTGCGGAACCCCGGTGCGTACGTCGCGCCCATGGCGCGTACGCCTCGACCACCGCCACAGGTGCATCCGTCCGGCGGCGCGCATCCGTGCGTCGGCATGTGTGCCGGTACGGGTGCCCGTGCCGCCCGGATCTCGTACCGCCCGGGTGCTCGTACCTGCCCGTGACGGCGGAGATCCGTTCCCGCGCGGGGGCGTCAGCCCACGTCGTCGAAGGCGTCCGCGAAACCCAGACCGTCGAGCCCCGGGCTGCTCGGCATGCCCGACGCGCTCGGCACGCCCGACACGCCCGGCCCACCTGGCGAGCCCGACATCTCGGAGGCCCGGCCGTGTCCCTCGTTGACGAGGACCCAGACGGTGACCTCGCCGGACGAACTGTCGCGCACGCCCCACTCCTCGGCGAGCGCGCTGATGATGTTGAGTCCGCGGCCGCCGCGTGCCGTCACCGAGGGTGTGGCCGGAATGGGGCGGGTCGGACCGCCACCGTCCGTCACTTCCACGGTCAGTCCGCCGGTTCTGTCCACGCGCCACGCGGCGCGGATGTCGCCGTCACCCACATTCGTGTGTCGTCCCAGCGGCCTGCCGTGCCGACAGGCGTTGCTGAGCAGTTCGGAAAGGATCAATACAGCATCGTCGACGACCGAATCCGGCACCCCGTAGCTGCGCAACTGCTCGCGCATCCGGTGCCGCGCCTGACCCACGCCCGCAGGGCCATGGGGTACGGCCATGCTCGACGACGTGGGCACTTCCTGTGCCACCACCAACGCCACCCCCGAGACCTCCTTTGCCCCACGCCACGGAGTGGATGCCCTCCCGGACTGGACCGGAAACCGGCCAATCGCCCGCCAGTGACGCACTCGTAACGATCGAATACGGTTCGAATGCGCCGGTGTACTCCGTGTCACTGATGTTAAGAGCGTCCCAGTTGTGACAGAACCTGCTTCGGGCGGTTCGTGATGATTGCCTCGACACCGAGGTCGATGCAGAGCGCGACGTCCTCCGGTTCGTCGACCGTCCAGACGTGCGCGCGGTGTCCCGCACGGTGCAGGCGCTCGATGTAGCCGGGATGGCTGCGTACGATCCGCATCCCCGGACCGGCGATGCGCGCCCCGGCCGGCAGCCGCCCGTCACGCAGGCGCGGCGAGACGAACTGCATCAGGTAGACGGTGGGCAGGGTGGGGGACGCGGCCTGGACACGGTGCAGGGAGCGCGCCGAGAAGCTCATGATCCGTACCGGTGAGGGGCCGTCGGCCGGCGGGGCGTCGAGCTCGAAACGTTTCAGCAGATGGAGCAGCCGTTCCTCGACCTGGCCCGCCCAGCGGGTGGGGTGCTTGGTCTCGATCGCCAACTGGAGCGGGCGCCCGGCGGCCCGCGTCTCGGTGACCAGTTCGAGCAGCCGTTCCAGGGTGAGTACGGAGGTGAGCTCCCCGGGCACCGGATCCCAGTCCGGGGACTCCGACTCCTCGCGGTCCTTCCAGGAGCCGAAGTCGAGGGCGGCGAGTTCGGAGAGCTCCAGCGCGGAGACGGCGCCCCGCCCGTTGGAGGTGCGATTCACCCGGCGGTCGTGCACGCAGACGAGGTGGCCGTCGGCGGTGAGCCGTACGTCGCACTCCAGGGCGTCGGCGCCGTCCTCGATCGCCTTCCGGTATGCGGCCAGGGTGTGCTCGGGGGCGTCGTCGGAGGCGCCTCGGTGGGCGACGACCTGGATGGGATGGTGCAGGGATTGCTGCCGTGCATGGGTCACTGCGTCATGGTGACACCGAGAGGCGACAGCCGCGTAGGGCTTGCGCCGCTGGGAACCGCGCCCTCGCTCCGTACAGTGCGCCGAGGCCGCGTGCACCCCGCACCACGGCTTGCGCGGCAGCTCGCACCACGGCTCGCACCACGGCGCGCGCCGCGCCTTGCGCCGGCGCTGTGTGCGCCTTGCGCAAGGCGACGGCGCCGGGAGACCGTTTTGCCGGATGTAAAGCTTGGCGTGCGGATGCACAGGTCCTGCTTACAGTGGCCTGACGTGTCTTGCGAAAAGCTGTCCCATGACACGTACACAGCGGATCTCTTGCCGAAGATGATGTGGAACCGAGGAGTAAAGAGCTGTGAGCACAGAGAACGAGGGCAACGAGGGCACTGCGGCCGAGGCCGTTCCGTCCGTTCCGTCCGCACCTCCAGTGCCGGCCGATGCTCCTCGGGGGCCATCTGGGAGCACACCCGCACCCCCGCCCTCCCCGGCGTACTCGCCGGGGCCGGACACGGATGCCGCACAGCCGTTCCCTCCGACGGGGGAACCGGCCCCCACCACTTCCATGCCTTCCGCTCCGGGCACACCTCCCCCCGGGGTCCGGTCCGCCGCCGAGGCCAACTGGCCCCCGCCTCCTCCCACCGTCCCCACGTACGCGCACCACGGCGCGGACGGCGGCGGCCCGGTCTGGGGCGCACCGGACCAGCTCCACTCCCCGGTGGGCCCGCGCAAGCGCGGCATGGGTCAACTGGTGGCCGCGGTGGCGGCGGCGGCGCTGATCGCGGGCGGTATCGGCGGTTCCCTCGGGTACTGGGCGGCCGACCGGAACGGCACCACCTCCGGCGGCTCGACCACGGTCGCGGCGTCGGCCAACCCGCATGACCTCAAGCGCGATCCCGGCACGGTCGCGGGCGTGGCTGCCAAGGCGCTGCCCAGCGTGGTCACCATCGACGCGCAGGCCGGTGACGGCGAGGGCGGTACGGGCACCGGCTTCGTGTACGACAAGGAAGGCCACATCCTCACCAACAACCACGTGGTGGCTTCCGCGGCGGACAACGGCCAGCTCACGGCGACGTTCTCCAACGGCAAGAAGTACGACGCCGAGGTGGTCGGCCGGGCGCAGGGCTATGACGTCGCCGTTCTGAAGCTGAAGAACCCGCCCCCGGGGCTCACCCCGCTGGCCCTCGGCAACTCGGAACAGGTCGCGGTCGGCGATTCGACCATCGCGATCGGTGCCCCGTTCGGTCTTTCCAACACGGTGACCACGGGCATCATCAGCGCCAAGAACCGACCGGTCGCCTCCGGCGACGGTTCCGGCGGCAGCAACTCGTACATGAGCGCCCTGCAGACCGACGCCTCGATCAACCCGGGCAACTCCGGTGGCCCGCTGCTCGATTCGCGCGGCGCGGTCATCGGGATCAACTCGGCCATCCAGTCGACCGGCAGCGGCGTCGGCCAGACCCAGGCGGGCTCCATCGGCCTCGGCTTCGCCATCCCGATCAACCAGGCGACGAACGTCGCCCAGCAGTTGATCAAGACCGGTCAGCCGGTCTATCCAGTGATCGGCGCGACGGTCACGATGGACGAGAAGACCGGCGGCGCGGTCATCTCCGACCAGGGCGCGGGCGGTGCGGCAGCCGTGGCGAAGGACGGCCCCGCGGCCAGGGCCGGCCTCCGGGCGGGCGACGTCATCACGAAGTTCAACGACACCGTGATCGACAGCGGTCCGACCCTGATCGGCGAGATCTGGACCCACCAGCCCGGTGATCAGGTGACGCTGACCTACAAGCGCAACGGCCGGACAGCGACCGCCGAAGTCACCCTGGGGGAGCGCAAGGGCGACAGCTGACCGGCTAGGCTGTCCTCTCGTCGACCTCGGTCCGTGGGCCGAGGGAGCGGGGTGGGTTGCCCGAGCGGCCTAAGGGAACGGTCTTGAAAACCGTCGTGGCAGCGATGTCACCGTGGGTTCAAATCCCACACCCACCGCAAGGTCGGAGAATGTGCTGATCACAAGGGGTGTCCCATAATGGGACACCCCTTCGTCATGCGGCCTGCCTCACCCTGAGCCGCCCATGTGCCGCCATGGATCACCGGGTGTGGACCAGGCGTGGGCCACGGTCCGTTAGCGCGGTCTCCTCCGAGCCGGAGTTTGCGTGCGTGCGTTCGGCTTCAGGGCGGCCCGCTGACGCGCGCCGCGGCCCGTGACCGCCGGGGCTCCGTGTCTCGGTCACGGCTCCGGCAGCCCGTCCACTCAGGCAGCCCGTCCACTCAGTACGCGGTCCCGTCGGCCGGTCGGCCGGTCGTGAGGCGGGCCGCCGAGGCGATGGTGGCCCGGGCTTCGTGTTCGGTGAGGCCGGTGCGGACGGCGGCGCGGGCGAGGGCGTCCGCACCGGCCTCACCGAAGCCGTGTTCGTAGGCGCGGCAGGCTGCCCAGAAGAGCCGCGTGTTGCGCTGGCCCTCGCGTGCCGCGAGGACGAACCGGACCAGCCCCCGGCCCCGGTCGGGGAGGGGCGTGGGGCGGTGAGGGCGTGCGGGGGGCCTGAGCAGGCGCAGGAGTGCGCGGGGGCAGGGGGCCGGCGGGAGGCCGGCGGTGCCCGGCGCGAGCCGGTAGGTGCCGCGGGCGGTGACCGAGCCGGGGCCCACCAGGTAGCCCCCGGCGCCGCGGACGTCGATGCCGGGGGCGAGACGGCTCGCGGAGTTCGGTACCGGGACGCCGGGCGGGCCGGTCAGCCAGATGTGGCGGCCGCCGCTGGGCGTGAGGACCGTGACGGTCGGCGGAATGGTGAACAGATGGTGCAGGGCTATCTGCCGGAGGGACGCGGCGGAGTCGTGGCGGCCGGTGGTGTCGATGTCCAGATCGATGCCGATGAGGTGGTGCGGGGGCCGGCCGCAGGCGATCCCGTAGCCGGTGGCCCACGGGGCGGCGGCGAAGAGGGCGCGTACGGCGGCAGGGTCGGTGGTGGCGTCGTGGACCCCGTGTCCGGGGCGGCCGCAGGTGCCCCGGCAGGCGACCGGCCCGTCCTCGTTCCGGTGCGGGGAGGGCAGGGCGGGGAGCTTGCCGGCGGTGAGCGGGATGACGGGGAGACCGCGCTCGGCGGCAAAGAGCGCGTGGGCGAGGGCCAGGGTGGCGGTCTGCCGGTCGGTGATGGCCATGAATTCATTTTCGTACGAACGTTCGAATATGGGAAGGGGGGCGGACAGGGGGCGGGTCAGGTGCCGGAGCGTTTCTCCTCCTGGGTGGTGCGGATCGGGCGGGCCGAAGGTCGTGCGGGTGGGGCCGGAGGGCGTGCGGGAGGGGCAGGAGGGGTGCGGGAGGGCGTTGAGCGGGACTTTGGGGGCGTGAGGGGGGTTTATCGGCCGTCCCTCATGCTTGCGGGGGAATCGGTTCGCCCGCGTGGTTCGCCGGGGATTCGGTGGGCAACTCTGGTGTCGCGACGTCGTGACCAACCGGGACGGTCGGCCAACTGGCCCGGAACAAGCCGTACTTTCGGTTCCTGGAGGAATTGACATGGCAAGCATCCGTACCGCTCGTGCCCTCGCCGCAGTTGCAGCCCTGCCGCTCGCCGCCGCGCTCTTCGGCGGCGTGGCCCAGGCCGACAACGGCTCGTTCGCGAACGACGGATCGAACGCGGCCGTCGCGACGGCCGCCGGCAGCGGCGTCGGTGGCAACAACTCCGGTATTTCGTCCACATCGCAGCAGCAGGCCGTCGGTTCCGGAGCGTCGAACAAGAGCATCTCCGCGCAGGTGAACGGATCGGCGTTCACCGCGATCGATCAGCACAGCGACAACGTCGTCGTGAACTTCACCAAGCTCTGGTGATCCGGGCCGGTCGTGGGTCGGTCGGGGGGCCGGGCCACGGCTGAGCAACAGCGGCCTGCGCGAGGGTGCTTCGGCGCCTTCACGCAGGCCGCTTCGCATGGCCCCGACAGTCGTGGTCTGGGCCTGGCGGTGGCCGCCCCGGAAATCGCGTCCTGGGTGTCGTCGACCTTGACAGCGCGCACGCATCTGACGGACAGTCAGAAATCCTGATCCGTACGCCCGTGTCCGGGAGGCAGCCGCCGTGCACCTCGCCCAGACGGAGCGTCAGCGACAGCTGCGCGCCGAACTCCGCACGTACTTCGGCAAGGTGATGCCCAGGAGGGACGCCGGGCCGGGGCCCGGATCCGAGGACCTGGCCGAGCAGCGCCGGCTTTTGCGCCGGATCGGCGCCGACGGGATGCTCGGACTCGGCTGGCCCGTCGAGTACGGCGGTCAGGGCCGCGGACCCGACGAACAGTTCGTCTTCTTCGACGAGGCATACCGGGCGGGGGCACCCGTCTCGATGGTCACCCTCAATACCGTCGGGCCGACTCTGATGAAGTACGGAACCGATGAGCAGAAGGCCTACTTCCTGCCCCGGATCCTCAGCGGCGACCTCGTCTTCGCCATCGGCTACAGCGAACCGGAGGCCGGCACCGACCTCGCGGCGCTGCGTACCCGGGCGGTGCGGGACGGCGACTCCTGGCTGATCGACGGACAGAAGATCTTCACCAGCAACGCGCAGAACGCGGACTGGATCTGGCTCGCCTGCCGTACGGACCCGGACGCACCGAAGCACCGGGGCATCTCGATCATTCTGGTCCCGACGGATGCCCCGGGTTTCGCCTGGACGCCGATCGAGACCGTGGGCGGGCTGACCACGACGTCCACCTACTACGACGGGATACGGGTGCCTCTCACCCATCTGGTCGGTGCGGAGAACGGCGGCTGGGGGCTGATCACCAACCAGCTGAACCATGAACGGGTGGCCCTCGCCGCGATCGGGATGCAGGCCGAGGACTTCTACGAGGCGGCACTCGACTTCGCCCGCACCCCCGACCCGGCGACGGGCCGGTGTCCCGCCGACGAGCCGTGGGTGCGGGCCCGGCTGGCCGAGGCGTACGCCCGGCTGGCGGCGACGCGCCTGCTCAACTGGCGCCTGGTGGGGGAGGTCGGCGCGGGTTCGCTGGCACCCGGCGAGGCGAGCGGAGTGAAGTTCGCGGGGACCGAGAGCGCCGTCGAGGTCTACCGGATCTGCCAGGAAGTCGTGGGGGAGGCCGGCACGGTCCGGGGCGGTTCGCCCGGTTGCTTCGGGGACGGGGAGCTGGAACGGATGAACAGGGCGGCGCAGATCAACACCTTTGGGGGCGGAGTGAGCGAGGTGCAGCGGGAGATCGTCGCGACGATGCGGCTCGGCATGAAGAGGGGCGCACGGTGACGGGCGTGCGGGACGGGCGGGAGGAACCGGGTCCACCGGGCGAGCCGGACCGGTTGTACGAGCGGCTCAAGGAGTTCGAGGGGCGGGCCGCCGCGACCGCCGGCGTCGGCAAGGACCCGGTCAACGAGCCGATGATCAGGCACTGGTGCGAGGCGATGGGGGACACCGACCCCGCCTACACAGGGCCGGAGGCGATCGCTCCGCCGACGATGCTGCAGGCGTGGACGATGGGCGGACTGTCGGGCCACACCGACCGCTCCCAGGCGTACGAGGAGCTGTTCGGCCTGCTCGACGGCGCCGGATACACCTCGGTGGTGGCGACCGACTGCGAGCAGGAGTACCTGCGGCCGTTGCGGCCCGGCGACCGGATCACGTTCGACGCGGTGATCGAGTCGGTCTCGCAGCGCAAGACGACCAAGCTGGGGACGGGCTACTTCGTGACGACGCGCATGGACGTCCGTGCGGCCGGGGCGCCCGCCGGGACGCACCGCTTCCGGATCCTCAAGTACGCCCCCGCCGGGGCGAAGCGCGCGGTGCCACGCGGCGGCCGGAGCCTGCGCCCGAGACCGGTGATCAACCGGGACAACGCCGGGTTCTGGCAGGGCGTCGCCGAGCACAGACTGCTGATCCAGCGGTGCGGCGCGTGCGCGACGCTGCGCTTTCCCTGGCTGCCCGGCTGCAACGCGTGCGGCTGCCAGGAATGGGACACGGTCGAGGCGAGCGGCGAGGGAACCGTCTTCAGCCATGTCGTGATGCATCACCCGTCCTTCCCCGCCTTCGGTGCCCATGAGGAGGGCGGGCCGTACGCGGTGGCGCTGATAGAGCTGGCCGAGGGCGTGCGGATGATCAGCAATGTGATCGGTGTGCCGTACGACAAGGTGCGGACGGGGATGCCGGTGCGGCTGGAATTCCTCCGCACGGACCCGGAGTTGGAACTTCCGGTCTTCCGGGGAGACGAGGGCTGACATGGACTTCGCACCCACCGAGGAGCAGACGGCGGCCCAGGGGCTGGCGGCACGGATCTTCGGGGATCTGTCGACGCACGAGCGCCTGGCCGGGGCAGGCACGGGGACGGACGCCGAGCTGTGGAAGGAGCTCTGCGCGGCCGGACTGACCGCCGCGGTCGAGGAGATCGGGCTCCTGGGCCTGGTACTCCTGCTGGAGGAACAGGGCCGGACGACGGCGCAGGTGCCGTTCGCGGCGAGCTGTGTCCATGGGCTGCTCGCCGTCGCCGGGCACGGCACGGACGAGCAGCGGGAGCGGCTGCTGCCTCCGCTGCGGGACGGCACGGCCGTCGCCACCGGGGCGTTCCCGGCGCGTGGCGGGCTCCGGACGGACGGCGAGGGGCGGCTGAGCGGCAGCGTGCCGTACGTGCCGTGGCTGCGGGACGCGGACCTCGTCCTCGTCGCGGACGCGGACCGGGCGCTGTGGATCGTACGGACCGACTCACGGGGGGTGGCGACCGAACCGGTGGAGACCACGGCTCCCTGGTCGGCGGCGCGGCTCGTGCTGGACCGGGCGTCCGGGGAGCGGCTCGGCGGCGCCGGGGCGTACGAGGCGGTGCTGGCGACGGGCCGGACCGCGTTCGCCGGGCTGCAGGCCGGGGTGTGCGCCGGATCGCTGGCCCGCGCCGTCGCCCACACGAACACCCGCGAGCAGTTCGGGCGCCCGCTCTCCACCAAGCAGGCGGTTCTGCTGCGCGCCGCCGACGCCCATATGGACACCGAGGCGATCCGGGTCACCGCGTACGAGGCCGCCTGGCGCCATGACGCGGGACTGCCGTACGGGCAGCAGGCGCTGACCGCGGCCTGGTGGGCGTCGGAGGCGGGGAAGCGGGTGGTGCACGCCGGACAGCATCTGCACGGCGGAACGGGCGCGGACCTCGACCACCCCGTGCACCGCCACTTCCTCTGGGGCCGTCAGCTCGACGCCCATCTGGGATGCGGCAGCGAAGTGCTTCAGGAACTCGGCCGGTCGCTGGTGAAGGAGGGATCGGAGTGAAGGTCGGTGAGGAGCTGGCGCCGCTGGAGATCGCGGTGACCCGCACCCTGATCGTGGCGGGCGCCATCGCCTCCCGCGACTACCAGGACGTGCACCATGACGCGGAGCTCGCCCGGGAGAAGGGGTCCCCGGACATCTTCATGAACATCCTGACGACCAACGGCCTGGTCGGCAGGTACGTGACCGACCGCCTCGGCCCGTCGGCCGTGCTCCGCAAGGTCGCCATCAGGCTGGGCGCGCCCAACCATCCCGGGGACACCATGGTCCTGAGCGGAACGGTCACCGCCCTCGGGGACGACGGGACGGCCGAGGTGAAGGTCGTCGGGACCAACGGTCTCGGCAGGCATGTCACCGGCACCGTGACCGTCGGCGTTCCTCAGGGGGCGGCATGAGCCTGCGCAGGGCCGACTCGCTCGGCGGCAGGGCGGCGGTCGTGGGGATCGGGGCGACCGAGTTCTCCAAGGACTCCGGGCGCAGTGAACTCGAACTGGCCGTCGAGGCGGTACGGGCCGCTCTGGACGACGCGGGGCTGACCCCGTCCGATGTCGACGGCCTGGTCACGTTCACCATGGACACCAGCCCCGAGATCACCGTCGCCCAGGCGGCCGGCATCGGCGAGCTGACGTTCTTCTCCCGCGTCCATTACGGAGGCGGCGCGGCCTGCGCCACCGTCCAGCAGGCGGCACTGGCCGTGGCGACCGGGGTGGCCGACGTCGTGGTCTGCTACCGGGCGTTCAACGAGCGCTCCGGGCGCAGGTTCGGCTCCGGGGTGCAGCGGCGGGAGCCCACGGCGGAGGGCGCGGCGCTCGGCTGGAACCTCCCCTTCGGGTTGCTCACGCCGGCCTCCTGGGTCGCCATGGCCGCCCAGCGCTATCTGCACACCCATGGGCTGACGCCGGACGCCTTCGGCCATGTCGCGGTCACCGGCCGCCGCCATGCCGCCCGTAACCCCGCGGCGTACTTCCACGGGAAGCCGATCACCCTGGCCGACCACGCCGCGTCGCGGTGGATCGTCGAACCCCTGCGGCTGCTCGACTGCTGTCAGGAGACCGATGGCGGGCAGGCGATCGTCGTCACCGGCGTGGAGAGGGCCCGGGATCTGCCGCAGCCGCCCGCCGTGATCGTGGCCGCCGCCCAGGGGGCCGGACGGGCGCAGGAGCAGATGACCAGCTTCTACCGGGACGATCTGACCGGCCTGCCGGAGATGGGGGTGGTCGCCCGGCAGCTCTGGCGGAACTCCGGCCTCTCCCCCGCCGACATCGATGTGGGCATCCTCTACGACCACTTCACGCCGTTCGTCCTGATGCAGCTGGAGGAGTTCGGCTTCTGCGCGCCGGGTGAGGCCGCCGACTTCGTGGCGTCCGGCGCGCTGCCGCTGAACACGCACGGCGGCCAGCTGGGGGAGGCGTATCTGCACGGGATGAACGGCATCGCGGAGGGGGTCCGGCAGATCCGGGGCACGTCGGTGAACCAGCTGTCCGGGGCGGCCAGAACGCTGGTCACGGCAGGCACCGGCGTACCCACCTCGGGTCTGATACTGGGCGTGGACGACTGAGCGCGGGCGGCCGGCTGCGCGTTCGCCGCCCGAGCGCGGGCGGCGACGCCGGCCCGACGCGGCATCGGGGGGCCGACCCTGAGCCCTGACGACGAGGACTCCACCTACAGGAGGTGGAGCAGGCCCCACCCCTACACCCTGAGGCGGACGCAGTTTCGGGACCTGGGGCCGATCCACGCGGCGGCGCCCGCTTCTAGCGTGGAAGCCATGACCACGCCAGTCTGCACGGGCACCTCCGGGGGAGCTGCCGCCATCGGACACGTCCAGCACGGCTCGTACGCCGCACACAGCCCGTACGCCTCGTTGGCTCAGCACGCCCGGTATCCGTCGTTCTCCTCGTACGTACGGGCCCGAGGGCCCGTACTGCTGCGTGCCGCCCGCTCGCTCACCGCGAACCCCAGCGATGCCGAGGACCTGCTGCAGACCGCGCTCACCAAGACGTACGTCGCCTGGGAACGGATCGAGGACCACCGCGCGCTCGACGGCTATGTCCGCCGGGCGCTGCTGAACACCCGGACCTCGCAGTGGCGCAAGCGCAAGGTCGACGAGTTCGCCTGCGACGAACTGCCCGAGCAGGAGGCCGCGCCGGCACCCGACCCGGCCGAGCACCAGACGCTGCACGACGCGATGTGGCGGGCCGTGCTGAAGCTCCCGGACCGGCAGCGGGCGATGGTGGTCCTGCGGTACTACGAGGACCTCAGCGAGGCCCAGACGGCCGAGGTGCTCGGGGTGTCGGTCGGCACCGTGAAGAGCGCGGTGTCGCGGGCGCTCGGCAAGCTGAGGGAGGATCCGGAGCTGGCTCCGGTGCGGTGATCCCGGACGGACGGCGGGGTGCCCGCGCGGGACCGGCCCCGGCGAACGACACCGATTCGTACCCCGAGACCTAGTGACGTACCACCTGGTATGTGCGCAGAATCAGCGGAACCCCTACTGCCGCGTAGCGCCCACCGGGAGGACGCCGTGCTGAGCACCATGCAGGACGTACCGCTGACTGTCACCCGCATCCTCGAACACGGGATGACCATCCACGGGAAGTCGCAGGTCACGACCTGGACAGGCGAGCCCGAGCCGCAGCGGCGCAGCTTCGCCGAGATCGGCCGTCGTGCCGCGCAGCTCGCGCACGCGCTGCGCGACGAACTCGGTGTCGACGGCGACCAGCGCATAAGCACCCTCATGTGGAACAACATCCCTAATGCACTCGGCGGGGCGAAGTAGGTAAACGCGCAGGTCAGGCGGTGGCAGCAGGTGCACGGCGGCCCCGGTCCCGCTTCAAGCGGGCCGGGGCCGTTCGGTTCGGGCCAAGGATCGGAACGGGCCTGCGGTATCGGCGGCGCCGGCCGATAGGCTCGAATACAAACGGGCCCCGGGGTCTACTCCACTCCGGGGCCCGTTCTCATGTCTGGGGGTCAGTACGGCCGGCGCGCTCTCGTCGTCCCCCACCGCACCATTCCGTCGCGCACGCACTCGTCGAGGTACGCGGCCATGTCCGCTTGCGTACGGCCCGCCGGCGCCGGCCTGAACGACAGCAGCAGCCGCACGTCGGCGCCCTCCGCGACGACCTGCTGCCACGCGCATGACACACCAGGGATGCGGTACACCCACCGGTCGTCGCCGTAGTCGAGAGACGCGACGCCCCGATGCAGGGACAACCGGGGTCCGATGAACCGCGGCTGCTCGTCGACCGGCCCCAGGTGCAGGCAGACGGCGAGGGCGCGCATACCGGCCTCGACCGTTTCGACGGTCTCGTGCGCCAACCGTGGCGGGGTGTGCGTGAGCAAGAGCTGCGCCACGGTGCCGGCCTCCGTGTGGTGTAACCCGCTCGACACCGTCACGTCGGAGATGAATCCGGGCCCCGGCGTGATGTCCACGCGAGGAACGGTCACGGCTTCACCTCCGCCCATACGAATTTCCCCAACGGGCGTTCACCGGTCCCCCATTCGGCGAGGGCCTCGACGATGAACAGGCCGCGCCCCCGTCCGCGTTCGTCGCTCTCGGGTTTCATCGCCGGTGTGCGCCTTCGGGTGTCGTGAACCTCGACGCGGGTACGGCGCTCGGTTGCGTCGAGGACCAGCAACAGGGAGTCGCCCGGTTCGGTGCCGTACCGAACCGCGTTGGTCACTAACTCGGAGACTACGAGGGCGACATCGTCCGTGTGGTCCGGGTCGGTGTCCGGCAGGTGGTACTCGACGAACTCACGTGCGTAGTCGCGGGCGGCCTTCGGCGACTCGTCCGCCTTGGCGAGCATGAGCTGCGGCGGGGGGCCCGCCGATGGTTGACAACAGGGCCGTTCGAACTGCTTCGGAAGCATGGTCACCATGCAGATCCCATCGAGACGGGGCCTGTCCGGCGCAGAGTTTCGTTACGCCGGGCGGGGCGAAATCGAGTTTCGTGCCCCTAGGTTGCTCCCCCAACTATCATCCACGCAAGCGAACTCAGACCTTCATGAGAATTTGCATATGCCGCAGCAAGGTAGTGCGATAAAGGGGGGATCCCAGGTGACAGGGCCCGAACCCGCACGGCAGACTGTCAAGCAAGGCACCGACCAGGGAGGGGAGACAGTGAGCGCGCCAACCGTCCGGCGGCGCCGACTCGGCGCAAAACTGCGCGGGTTGCGTGGCGAAATGAACCTCGAAGAGGTCGCGGAGCAGTCCGGCGGAGCCTTCACCCTGTCCAAGCTGAGCCGGCTGGAGACTGCCAAGAGCGCAGCCAAGCAAGCAGATGTCGGCGCGCTGCTGGAGCTGTACGTACAGCTCGGGCGCAAAGTTGACGACGAACTGCGCGCGGCTCTGCTGACCCTGACCAAAGAGGGTGCGCAACGGGGTTGGTGGCACTCGTACCGGGGCGTCCTCACCCCCGTGTATGAGGACCTGATCTCTCTTGAAGCGGAAGCGACCGGAGTATCTACGTGGCAACTCGGCGCGGTCCCGGGGCTGCTGCATACAGCGGAGTACGCCCGGGCGATCATCCGTGCGACGGCCATGTCGGACGCGGTCGAGGCCAAAGTCGACGCCCTGGTCGAGGTACGTCTCGCTCGGCAGGCCGTGCTCACCCGCGAGGAACCCCTGACGCTGTGGGCGATCATCGCCGAGGGCGCCCTGCGGACAAAGGGCGTCGGGGAAGCTGTGATGGATGAGCAGCTTGGACGGTTGTTGTCCATGGGGAAGCGACCGAACGTGAACATTCAAGTCCTGCGGTCGGATGCGCCGTTGCACGTCGGACAACTCGGGTCGTTCAACGTCCTGTCGTTCGGTGATCACCCAGACCTCGACGTCGTCCATACGGAGAACCTGACCTCGGCCGTGTACGTCGAGGAGCGCGACCAGGTGGCCATCTACCGGGATGCCGTCCAAAGACTCACCTCTGCCGCCGAGTCGGTCGAGGCGTCCGCACAACTGATCGCAGAGATAAGGAAATCCCTATGAACCACATTGACGACGCCTCCACCCTGGCCGTGTCCTGGTGGAAGTCGTCCCGCTCCGACACGGGGGCGCAGTGCGTCGAGTGCGGCATCGTCGACGCAGGCGAGCAGGTTGTCGCGGTGCGGGACAGCAAGGAACCGACGGGGCCGGCGCTGCTGTTCTCGTACGCCGCTCTCGACGGCCTGGTCGGCGCCCTGCGGCGCGGCGAGTTGCAGTGAGCCCCTGTCTCCGGACATGACGAAAGCGGCCCGCCCCCGGGATGTGGGGGCGGGCCGCTGTGCTGCTCGGGGTCGGTCAGTCGTCGAGGGTGCGCCGGGTACGTTCGTCGACGCGGTCGACGGCGTCGCGCAGGCTCCCCCCTGAGTTCGGGTGCAGTTCGTGCTCGACGCTGGCGAGCTGCTGCTCGATCGCCTCCAGTCGGGTCATGACACCCGCGCGCCCGGGGACGCCGGGGCGGGGCGGGGTGCCCTGCCAGTCGTCGGCGAGATCGCCGAGTCGGTCGGCGAGGCGCCGCGCGCCCCTGGTCGCCCGGTAGAGCAAGCCGAGGACGCCCCCGACGGCGGCGACGACGCCACACCAGACGACGGCGAGGTCGACGCCGGGAAATCCAGTGCTCACGTTCTCGGGGTCTCCTCGTCAACCAGGCCCAGGCCGACGCGGTCGAGCAGGGCCTCGACGCCGGGCAGGGCCATCACTCGGGCGAGGCCACCCGCGACGGCGAGGGCGCCGGCAACCCACGGGAGGGATGCCGGGACGCCGGACGCGTCGACGATGGCGGGCAGGACGACGGCGAGGCCGACGGCGCCCTGAATGACGGTGCGGATGGTCCGCTTAGCAGCAGGGGACACGGGTGGTTCTCCTTCGGTTGGGGGGATCACTTGGCGTGGGCGGTGCGGTGCAGGTACGCCCACCCCTTCGCACCGATGGCCGGGTCGTAGCTCTTTCCGGCGCTGCGGTAGGACGGGTGGGCGTCGTGGAAGCGGGCGACCGCGGCCTGCGTCTGCGGGCCGTAGTTGTCGGCTTCCTTGACGCTCTGCGGCATGAATCCGCAGGTCTTGAGCACGCGCTGCAACGGCTTCGCGGACGGCTTGGCCTTGCCCGGGGCGAGGCCGGCCGGGAACGCCGGCGGGGTGTACGGCTTCGGCGTCGACGGCTTGCTCGGCGTCGACGGCTTGCTCGGCGCCTTCTCGTCGAGCAGCTCGGCGACGCGGGCCCGGATGCGCGCCATGGTGAGGGCGGGCCCGCCCTTCTTGCCGATCGGGCCGCGGGGGTCAACCTTGCCCGGCTGCCACTCCGAGTGTCCGATGACGGACGCGGCGCCCCATCCGTGCGCGCGGCAGATACCGGCGGCGGTCCGGGCGATGGCCTCGACCTGCGCCTCGGGCCAGGGGTCGGAGTTGTCGCCCATGTTGATGCACTCGAACCCGTAAAACCTGCTGTTCCCGTCGGTGTTGGCCTCGTTGTCGGTCGGCAGGGCGCGCTCGGCGATGACGGCGGCGAGCACGTCACTGTCGCCCGATCCGGCGTGATTCGCGCGGCCGTACCCGACCAGGTGCACGCGGCCGGCCTTGTCGATCACGCCGTGACACAGAGGGCCCGGAAGGGTGCTGTACCCGTCGCGGCAGATGGCGACCGAGTGGTCGGTGCCCGACGTCACGGTGTGGTGAATCATGACGCCGTGAATGGGGCCCCATGCGCCGTGGCCGGCCCGGTTGTGGGTGCGCCACGATCCGACCTCGACGACGTCGACGCCCTCGCCGCGCAGGGCGGACAGGAACGCGGCGGCGGTGAGCGGTGTTGCCATGGTGGGTGTCTCCAGACATGAAAAAACGCCCTCGGCGGCGGCCGGGGCGTACGGGGGGAAGTTGGAAGGGTCAGACCATGGCGAGAGCCATGATGGCCGGGTCTAGGCCGACCTCGCCCACGGCCTGATTCACGGTCGCGGGCAGTGACGTTTGGCTGTTCAGGCACCATGCGCGCTGGAACGTCGTCCCCATGTAGAAGTTGGCGGGGGCGCTGGGGCTCTCGTTCTGTACGTGCATGTAGTAGAAATCCGTGGCGGCGCCGGCGGACATGAGGAACGCGGCCCAGTAGCGGCCCGGGGCGAGCGTCGCCGTGGCGGTCAACGCGATTGGGACGGCGCCGATGTGGTTGTTGAGGGCTCCCGGCGCGGTCCCGGTAAGCTGCCCGGCTTCCGGGACGCTCGACACCAGGCCGGACGTCGCAACGCGGGATCCCGCTTCGTTGTAGATCCCGACGTAGAACCGTGCGGCTGGGACGACGGTGGAGCCGGCCCACCCGCGGGCGAAGATCACGACGCGGTTTACCTGTGTGCTCTCCGTGATGTTGACGCCGGACATGTAGAGCCGCTGGATTACCGCGGCTTTCGCCCCGCCGGTCGGGTTCGAGACGTGCGCGGGGTCGACCGACCATGCGGCAAATCCGAGGGCCTGCGGGGTCCAGACGTTGCGCGGCGTGGTGGTCGGGAGCTGCGCGGCCGGGATCCGGGTGGACGCGTCCAGACTCGCAACGCCGTTCGCGGCGGCCTTGGCCGTGGTGGCGATGGCTCCCACCTGCGCGGCGGTGTGCGTGTGGGTCGAGGCCGCGGCGCCTACCTCGGCGGCGGTGTGGGTGTGCCCGGTCGCCGATGCCCCGACGTCTGCGGCGGCGAGGACCACGTCGCCCGTCTTCGTGTTGACGGACGTAACGGCGCCTCCGCCGGATGATGCTGGGAGCTGTGCGGCCGGGACCTTCCCGGTTCCGTCGAGCTGCGCGACGCCCCCGGCGGCCCCGGCGGCGGTCGTGGGGATGGCTCCGACGTCTGCGGCGGCGAGGACGACGGCGGCGACGCTCTGCCCGTTGACGGACTGCACGACGCCCGGGGCCCCGGGGGCGCCGGTCGCTCCCTGGTCGCCCTTGACGCCGGCCGGGCCCTGGTCGCCCTTGGCGCCGGCGATACCCTGGTCGCCCTTCGCGCCGGCCGGGCCCTGGTCGCCCTTGACGCCGGCGACGCCCTGGTCGCCCTTCGGGCCCTTGATGTTCCCGACGACGTTTCCCCATCCGGTCGCGCCTCGCTGCCAGATGTCGCCCGTGTCGGTGCGCAGCAGCAGGTCGCCCGGCTTGGTGCTCGACGACGGGGTGCTCGTCGTGTTCACGTACCAGGCTGCGCCCCGGACGTCTCCGCCGAACTGCGCCCACGCGCCGGCGGTCTTCTGCCACGTCGACACGGTCGTGCTCGTGACGCTGAGGAATACCGACGTCTCGTATCGCACGTACAGGTCTCCGTCGACGCCGAGGGCGGCGGCGGGGGCGTCGGCGCCGCTGTAAATCCGGCTGCCCGGGGCGCCGGTCGCTCCTGTGTCGCCCTTGGGGCCCTCGACGGGGATGTAATTGGGCTTGCTCGGGTCGGTCGGCGCGATGTCGGCGAGGTCGACGGTGGGGAACTCCGCCGGTAGCAGGATGTTGTACGACCGGTTCGAGGGGACGCCGGCGAGCTGCTCGGTAACCGTGTACGACCAGCCGGTCGGGTCCATGTCGGGGGCGTCGGTGGCGGGCAGGACGACGGGGCCCCCGTCGACTTCGAGCTGTCCGGATGCGTTGAGCGTGGCGACAACGGGGCCGCCGAGGATCACGTCGGAGTCGGGGAAGGTGAGGACGGCCGGGGCGCGGAACGTCACGCTTCCCGTGAGGGGTCGGCCGTTCGGCGCAAGGTATCGCCCGGTGACGGTGACGGTGGGGATGTTCTCGGGCAGCACGCGCGGGTCTCCTTACTCGTCGACGCGGCGCAGGCCGGGCTCGACGGGGCTTTCGGTGGTGGTGGCGAGGTCGTCCTCGAACGCGGCCGGTGCGGCGGCGACGGTGGCCTTACGGGTGGGCATGGTGGGGGCCTCGCCCGTCGTAAAGGTGTTGCGGGTGTACGCGTTGAACATGCGCGTCTCAATGGCGCCGGTAGATGCGCTGTTGCGGTGCTCGATCTGAAACAGGACGTGGTCGCCCCATTCGGCTCCGTGGAGCGGCTGCGTGAATGACTTGTTCACCCATGTGTTGGCGGGCAGGGTCCACGTTGCGAGGGTCTGCGCGGTGCCGCTGGGAGGGACATAGTTGATCCGCACCTGTCCGCCGGCGCTGGCGATGCTGGAGAAGTCGAGGACGGCGACGGCGTTCTGCGCGGGCATACGGCCGATCCATGCGAACTGCCATGACGTCGTCGACTGCATGGCGAAATTGGCGGTCGGGTACATGGGGAACGGGATCCACGGGCGGCCGAGGAAACGGTCGCTGTAGGAGTCATCCATCATCAGGATTCGGTCGGGCGCGTCGCGGTCGCGGGACCATACGCGGATCATCTGTATGTCTTCGTTGACGTCGTCACCCACGGTGAGGGCGGCCGTTCCGTCCTCGCGGCCGATGCCGACGCCCCAGTCGCCTTGCGGGGTCTGACCGACGACGAACGTGCGCGTTCCGCCGGGAGTTTGGGCGATGAGCTGCCCGCCCTCGCCGATGGTGATGTCTCCGTGCAGGATCTTGTCGAGGGCCGGCCGCATCTGCGAACGGCCGGTCAGTTCGCGCACCTGCCGTTCAAGGGAACGGATCCGGTCGAGGATGTCCTGCGGAACTGCTGCCACTTACGGGACCTCCAGGTACAGGCGGGCCGACTCGGGGCGGCCTCGCTCGGGCGGGGTGATGCCGAGTCCGACGACGCGGTACCGGGCGTCGAGGGTCTCGGGGTGCCATAGGTCCCGGATCCGCAGGCGCACGGTTGCGCCGAGCAGGGCGGGGGACACGGGTGCGCGGGACATGTCGAGGGTGACCTCGGGGACGACGGTCCCGGCGCGGGCGGCGGCGAGGTCGGCGGCGGCGTGTCCGTCGAGGGTCGCCTGCTCGATGACGGTGGTGTAATCGCTGCTTCCGTCGAGGCGCGGCCACCCGTCGGCGACGTCCTGGTCGGCGAGCTGCAACGCGGACGTACGGGGCACGCTGTCGGCGGCCTGGTTCTCGTTGTCGGTCGCGCCCCTTGACTGCCACGCGTTCGCGCGGTTGGTGGCGTCGACGGGCCATGTGTAGGCGGTGACCGGTCCGGGGTGGTCGAGCACGATGTCGGTGGAGCCGGTACGGATGGTCGGCGTACCGAGTTGCAGCCGCTTGACCCTGCGGCCGTCGGCGTCCCGGAACGATGCGATGCGCCATTCGAACCCGCCCTCGACGGCGCCGAGTTGGTCGAGCAGGTCGCGGACGACGGGCAGGTCGTACCGCGAGTACGTACGCTCGCGCAGGACTCCCGACACGTCGGTCGGGTACTCGATGCCGATGTCTCCGCCCGGGGTGTTCTGCACGTAGTCGAGCAGGCCGCGGACGATGTCGTACTGATCGGTCGGCGTCGTCGTTTGCAGGGTGTCGTACAGCATCCGGTGCGACAGGTAGGTGTCCCAGGTTCCGGCCTGTACCTGTACGCCGAGAAAGCCGCGGCTGTCCGACTGTACGGCGGCCGTCCAAAGGATTCCGCCCCACCAAATGTCGCGGCCCCGTTCGAGCCATACGGCGGTACGGCCCGGGACGATGGCGGCCCGGGCCCGCGCGGCTACGGCGGCGTTGGGTATCGGCACGGTGCCGGACATGGCGCCGGCCTTGCCTATGTAGTCGTCGAGGCTGAGCCCCTGTACCGGCAGGGCGTCGAGCACCTGGTCGGAGCGCAGGTCACACAGCAGCAGCCGGTACCCGGGGGAGATCACACGCACCCCCTCACAGGACGTAGCACGTACTGATACGGATGTTCCGGGTGCTCTGGATGGAGCCACCCGGTACCCACGTCCGCAGGATCACGGTTCCGTTCGTGTTGATGCGAACGCCCCCGTGGCCGTATCCGTCGGACGCTGCGCCCTCGACGTCGTATGCGGGGCGCCACCCGGTGGGGATGGTGGCGACGGTCGTGTCGGCGATGTTCCCGCCGGCCGGAGACGGGATTGCTGTACCGGTGCGGGTCACCTCGACCGTGAAGGAGCAGACACCCCCGACGCGGCGGGCGGCGAATGAGTTGAGGCCGAACCCGCTTGCCGCGGTTGCCCCGGTGCTGATCGTTTCGACGTCGCGCGGCGGCCGGTACGTCGACCAGGTCGCCGCCGTGGCGTTCCAGCGTTCGAGGACTCCGCCCACGTCGCGGAACTGCCCGTCATAGCTACCGACGAACGACGTTCCCCACCCGCGCGGGATGATCCCGCCGTAAGAGGCGGTGTACCGGCGCCGGTCGGCGAGGGCCGATGCCCAATTGATCCCGCCCGTTCCGGCGGACGCGCCGGCCGGGACGGTGATGGACCACAGCCGCAGGGACGACGGGGGCAGGCCCGGTTCGACGGGGGATGGCTGCGGCTCCCCGACGACCAGTTCGACGGCGACAGAGGTCTGCCCGGTCGCGTCGAACAGTCCGTCGCGCACTCGCAGTACCACGCTGTCGATACGGGGGTACTGCGCGTTCCCGTCGCCCACGGTGAGCGTCTCGGGGACGGTCACGGCGACGGGGTAGGCGCCCTGCGCGGTGGTGCCCTGCACCAGGGCGCGGCCGATGCCGACCTGTACCTGCATGGCGCCGGCGCCGGTCGCCAGTAGCGGGGCGCCGCCGGCTATCACTCCGTCGCGGGTGGTCAGTTCGCCCTCGGGCACGAACGTGCCGAGTGGGGCGAGGCGGGTGTCTGTCCTGGTCTGCCCGTCCGGGGGTCCGGCGAGCAGCCACGCGGCGCGCACGGTCATGCGGCGCCCTCCTTACCAGTGAGCCGAACGCCACCGGACGGCGACGGATGCGGCGGGGTCGGATGATTCGGGCGCGGCCCGGAAAGCAAGATCGGCGGTACCGGGCCAGAGTGCGAACGACTGCTCGGGGGCGCTCTGCGCGGTGGCCGTGTAAAGGCGGCTCGCGGTGCCGTTGAGCGTCACTGTGCCCTCGCCGGTGTCCACGACCAGTACGTCGCCGGCGGCGAGGTCGAGGTCGTATTCGAGGACGTCGCCCGTGGCGAGGTTCGTAAGGCTCGGCATGGACACGGGGCCCCGGAACTCGACGACGGGGTGTGCGGGGGCGTTCCCGTCGTTGCGGGCGGTGAGCGTGCCCGTGCTGCCCGGCGGGCCGAAGTCGTACGGGTCGCGCAGTCCCTCGGCGCCGAGTCCCGGAATGAGCAGCCGCGACGGGCCGACGGTGACCGTGGCGGGCGAGGGGACGGTCGCCCACTGCATGACGGGGCGTACCTGTATGGCGCCGGCCGGGGCGGTCCCGGTGACGCGCCCGTACGTGCCGGTCGTTGCGGCGAGGTACGCGCCTGCGGCGTCAAGCCAGTGAAGGAGCAGGACCGACCCGCGCGGCGGCGTGTCGGCAAGGAACGTCACGGACTGCGCCGGCTCGACGGGGAAACCGGAAAGTTCGCCCGGGCCGACGGTCCATGCGAGGCCGGCCTGCGCGGCGGTGATCGTGGCGGTAAGCGCGCCCCCGTTGCTCCCCAGCGTCATTCCGGACATGGCCCAGAACGAATCCGTGGCGGACGCGCGGCCGGCGGCCTGGTCGTCGGGGAACATCTGCTGCGAGGGGGCGGCGTTCCAGTCGAGGCCCGGCTCGTCCGTGGGCAGGCCGGCCCGCGCGGTGCGTTCGAGCAGCTCGTACCGGCGCGGGTCGTCCGCGGTGAGCTGCACGGCCGCGCCGTTGATACTGCCGAGGGTGTACCCGCGCTCGACGGGGACGGCCCGGGCGGTCACCCGGACCCATGCGAGCAGGGGGCCGCGCTCGTCGAGCTGCACGACGAACGGCTGCTCGTCCTCGGTGATGGTGGTTGCGGCGCCGAGCTGCTGCACGACGGCGCCGATTTCCCCCCGGCGGGCCCGTATCAGGATCCCGTCGAGAGTGACGACGCGAGGCTGTGCGAGCAGCCGGCCCAGGATCGCGCCGTGTGCGTCGGCCCGGTTGACGCTCCCGGAGTCGAGGGCGGGGAGGTCCTCCCACCCGGACAGGGAGCGCCACCGGTAGGGGGTGCCGCGTCCGAGCAGCAGCTCGCCGAGCTGCGCGTGCCCGGACGCGTTCACCTGGTCGCCAATGGCCACGACTCACCCCCTCGCCTTCATGCGCCACGCGAGGGCGTGCGCGTTCTCTTCGGGGGTCTGCTCGCCGCCGTGCCAATGCTCGATATGGACGGCCGCGCCGGCGTTACCGGCGAACGCGGTTCCGCCACCCATGCCCGGGCCTGCGCCTGCGAGGGCGGGCACGGGCGGCGGCGTAACCAGGCTCGACATGGTGCGGTCGAGCGCGCCCTGACCGGAGCGGATACCGGCGACGACGCCGGCGGGAATCCATCGGCCGATGTCCCGTGCCATCACCTTGGACGGTGAATGAATTCCGAGTGCCTTAGCGATCGCGCCCGGAATCATATTCTTGGCAAAGGAAATGAGCTGGCTTTTCAGCCAGGATCCCATGGACTTGATGCCATTCCATAGGCCGCGTACGACGTCAGTTCCCTTGTCGTACAGCAGGCGTCCGAGACTGCCAATACCCGATGCGATGCGGCCGGGCAGTCCCTTTACCCAGTTGACTAGCTCGGTGGCCTTGCGTATGGACCCGTCCTTGATGCTCTGCCAATGCTTGGTGATCAGGCCCGGAAGGGTCCAGTTCAAAAAGAAATTGATGAGCTTCTGCGGGAGTCCCTTGACCCAATCCACGATGCCGTTCCATACGCGCACCGTGCCGGACTTGATCGAATCCCAATGCTTGATGATGATTCCAACAAGCGTGAAATTCATGAACAGGTCGAGCAGGAATTGACCAACGGCCTTGATCTTGTTCCAAACCCATTCCCACGCGGTTTTCGTCGCGGAAACGATGGTGTCCCAGTTGGCCACAATGAGCGCGACCAGGGCGACAACGGCGGCGATGATGAGCCCAACGGGACCCATCGAGATAACCCACGCTGCGGCCATTCGCGCGGCCTGAATCATGGACTGTGCGCCCATGAGGACCCATGCCGCGACGACGCGCACCGCGGCGGCGGCGGCCCCGGCGCCCTGCGCGATCCAGCCGGCCAGAATGAGCGCGTTGGACGCGACGAACGACGCAACGGCGGTAACGGCCGCGGCTGCCTGCGTCGCCCACCCGGTCACGGTGGCCGTGGTGGTGAGTACGGCCTGCGTGGCGAGACGGATCAACGCCGGGAGCATAAGAGTCGTGATCAGGCCGGCCGCGACAGAGAACGCGGTCGAGTGCTGCGAGACGAAACCGGCCGCGGTGGCGAACGCTGCGCCGAGGGTGCCCAGCCAGTCAGCAGCCTTGGACAGGGCCGGAACCACGTACGTGCCGATCAGCTCGACAAGCCCCTGCATGGCGGCCCGCTTGAACTGCTCGATCTTCGTTGCGGCGTTATCCCGCATAGCGTCGCCGGCCTTATCGGTGGCGCCCTTGACGTCGCCGAGTGCCTTTACCGCCGTGCTCGGGTCGAGCTTGAAAAGTGCGCCCTGCAAATCTTCGGCCTTGGTGCCGAACAGGGCGACGGCCGTTGCGTTCCGCTTGGCCGGATCCTCAATGGCCTTGATACGGGTAAGAACGTCGCCGAGTGCCTTACTGGCTTCCGGTCCACCCTTCGTGAACGTCTTCGCCATGACGTCGGCGTTAAGGCCAATGTCCTTGAAAGCCTCAACGCTTCCCGTGGACATGTCCTTACTGCGGATCGCGAACTCTTTCAAAGCATCCGCGACCGTGTCGGCGTCCCTCGCACCCCCCTGCAACCCCTGTTGCATAAGGCCCATCGCGGTTTGCGCGTCGAGCCCCAAATCCCGGAATTGGGTGGGGTATTCGCTGAATGTGTCGAGCAGGTCCTCGGCTGAGTTAGCACCCTTTTGGGTGCCCCGTACGAGGACGTCCATAGCCTCATCGGCCGACTTTGCGACGCCCGATTTCAGCATGACGCCGACGGCCCGGGAGACCTTCCCGACGTCCTCACCCATGACGCTCGCCGTATCGGCGACGCGCTTGGACATCGTCTGTATCTGCGCGCTCGTCGCCTCGGGCGGGAGTAGGCCGTTTTGGGCAATGCCCTTGATGACCTCGGCCCCGTCCTCGACGGAATCGACGATCGCGCCGGCGTACAGGTCGCCGGCGACCTTGCCGTACTTCGCGGCGACGGGCCCGGTAGCACCGAGCTGCGCCTGCAACTTGCCTTGCACCTTGCCCTGTTCGAGGGCCTGACCAACGCCGGCCATCAGGACGGCGCCGATGCCGGCACCGACGGCGGCCCACCCGAACGCCTTCAACGCGCCGGCGCCGCTGCTCGCCGCGGCGTCGCTTCCGTCGGCCATGCCGTCGCCGAGGGCTGCCCCGGCCTGCTGTCCGGCCCGGTCGGCGTCGGCGACGATCGTGTCGCCGGTCGAGCGCATTCCGGCCTCGGCGCGGTTCATGCCGGCTTGTGCGGGGCCGTCGTCGACGGTGATGGTGGCGAGCAGCTCGCCCACGGTGAGCGCCACCGGATCACCTCCTATCGGGGGTCATCCGGCGCGGTCGCCGGGCGTGCGGTTCAGCCGGCGGGGATGCCGGTGATTGCTGCGATTTCCGCCGGGTCCGATACGGCCCGGGGGGTGCGCGACCATGCGCGGGCGAACTTGGACTCGCCCGGTAGGCCGGTCACCAGGACCAGGAATCGGCGAGTGGACATGCGGGCGAGGTCACGCGGGCCGGTGCCGTACTCGCGGGCGAGGTCGCCCTCGACGGCGGCCCAGTGCGTCAGGATCGCGCGCCAGAACGCCCCGGCTTCTTCTTCGTCTTCGCCCTGCGCGCCGCCCGGTTCACCGGCGCCGCGGCTTTTCCCGCGTCCTGCTCCGCGTACAGCTCGGCGGCGCGCTGCATGGTGATGCTGCCCGGCTTCCGGATGTTCGCGGCGGAGTACATGAGCACGACGCCGAGCTGTCGGTCGGTCATGCCGGCCTCGGCCCACGTGTCGAGGACGTCGCCCCCGTACAGGGTGGCCAGCATCCGGCGGACGTCGTCGGGGTCGCTGGAGTCCTGTACGCGCTCCATCTGGAGCGTGAAAAGCAGGGGGAGCGACTCGGGCAGGGTGTACGTGGTGCCGTAGAGGGTGAGCTGCTCGCGCGGCCGGGTGGCGGACTCCTCGGCGAAGAACGCGTCAAAGTCCGCCGGTCCGGCGGCCTGGTCGAGCTGCTCGTCGTCCTGGTCGACGACGTCGAGGTCGGCGTCGGTCACGGGGTCACGTCCTCGGTGCGGGCGGGGCCGCACTTGGTGACGGTGGCACTCCATGACGTCTTGTCGTTGGTGCCTCCGCCCTGCTCGCCCGGGGTCACGGTCGCGTCCCACACAACCCACTTGGTTTGGGTGTTGTGGCGCCACCGGACCGCGTTGCGGGAGTCGATGCCGAGACGCTCGGCCCACACGTTGTCGACGTATGCCTGCCCGGGATCCTGTGCCTTGGTGGTCTTGTCGATGCGGTACTGCCCCTCGATCTCCAGCGAGGCGCCGCGCTGCATCACGTCCTGTTCGTAATGCCCGTCGGAGTCAAAGGCCGTGGTGTCGGCCGTCTCCTCGTTTTCCCCAGGGTTGTGGGTAAAGGTCGTGATGCCGCTGATGGGCAACCATGCCTCGGTCTGTGTGTCGTCGTCCTGGACCTCGAAAATCCAGCCGCGCGCGTCAATCGGCCGTCCGGCCATGGGCGGGACCTCCTGTGTCTGTGGTGGGGCCGGCGACGTCGAGGTCGAGGTTTACGACGTGCTCGTGTCGGCCGTTGCTGTCGGTGCCCATGGGGGCAGGGGTGCCGCGTGCGGCGGCGAGGATGAGCCACGTACCGTCGGGCAACTCGACGCCCGTACGGCCGTGTAGGGCGCGGTACAGGGCCTCGGCCCGGGTGCGGGACACTCGGGGGTCGGCGGTGCCGCGCGTGCGTACCTGTAGGCGCCGTTGCTCGACGTCGTCCCGGGCGTCTGGGGCGGGCCCGTCGTACAGGGCGAGGGACACGGCGAGGTCGGGCGTCGGGGGCATGGCCTCGACGAACGTGTCGCCGCTCTTGCCGGTCGGGTCGTAGGTGAGCAGGCCGGCGGCGGCGAGGTAGCGGGCGATGCCGTCGAGCAGGTCAGCCACGGAGGGACCTCCGTACCTGCGCGGCGATGATGTCCGCGACGGTGCCGGCCTCCTCGGTCACGGGCCTTTCGAGGTACTTGGCGGTCCGGCCGGCGTCGTGCTGGTAGTTGAGTTCCTCGTGCTGCCGTACGGCGTACTTCGTGTCGTACGAAACGCCGGCGGTCAGGGCCCCCTCGTCGACCGACGCGACGCCGGACCGTTCGAGGGTGGCCTCTTCGATCGGGACACGGCGCCGGGAGCGTTCGAGGACGTGCTCGGCGGCGATGCGCAGGCCGCGGACGGCGCCGGCCCGGGTGCCGCGCAGGGCGGCGGCGCCGTTCCATGTGAGGCGGGCGCGTGCGGTCACTCCGTCATCACCTCCGTACAGGCCGGCACGGGCAGGCCCGGGGCGGTGTGGTTGGCGGTCGAAATCGCGGTCGTCACGCGGCCGTCGGGCAGGGTCACCCGGGATCCGGGCGGGCAGTCGAGGCCGGGCAGGGTGATTACCTGCGCCGTGCTGACGACTTCGCGGCCGTCGCTCGCGCGGCGGACCTGCTTGACGGTGTGCGCGACCAGGGCCCGCACGTCGACGACGGGCGGGTCGTAGATCGGGCCGTACGCCGAGTCGCCCCGGTACGGCTCGATGGTCACGCGGTGGCGCAGCAGGGATACGGGGACCTTCACCAGATCACCCCCGGGAGCAGGCCGGCGCCGCTTAGGGCTCGGTGTGCGCGGGGGGCGAGGTCGACGCCGGACGCGGCGGGCGGGCCCGCGGTGCGTCCGGACAGGGACACGGGGCCGATGCTCACGGAGTCCCACGCGCCGGCCGCGCCGGTGCCGTCGTCGCCCGTGGCGAGTTGGTACTCGACCTGTGCGCAGACGGCTGCGGCGAGGGCGGCGGCGACGGCCGGGTCGGTGGGGTCTCCGTCGTCGTCGACGGTGTAGACGGCGGTGAGCAGGGCGGCGTCGACGTCCTCGGACGCGCGGGCGAGCAGCCGCTCGGCGCCCTCGGGCGCCTGGTCGCCGGTGTAGATGGCGAGCTGCTCGGGGGTCGCGTAGACGCGGCCCATGGCTCACCCCCCGTCGGCCGTCTTGGTGGCCTTCTTCGAGGCAGCAGAACGCCCCGCCGGCTTGCTTGCCTGCGGGGCGCTCTCGGTCTGCTCGTCGACGGCCTGGTGTTCGACGGCCTGGTCGTCGTCGACGTCCGGGGGTCGGTGGTACCGGCGCAGGATCACGCGCCACCCCCGGCCGGTGCGGCGGCCCCCTTGGTCTTGAGCACGACGACGCCCTCGTCGTCGAGCCGGTGCGTGGCGTAGTGCACGTTCGTCGTGACGACCGTGGTGCGCGCGAGAATGTCGCGGTCCGTCTCGACGACGGGCCGGCGCTTGTAGAGCAGGCCCAGAGAGCCGCGCCGGATCATGAGCGCGTTGTACGTCTTGTCGACGCCGGTGCCGGCCGTGGTGAGGCGGTCGGAAACGTAGATGTTCACGCCTCCGGCCTGACCGATCACGCCGCGCGGGATGACTGCGCCGGCGCCGAGCTTGTCGGCGCTGATGAAGTTCGGGTCACGGAGCAGGGCGGCGCGCTGCACGGAGTGGATGACCATGCCGGCCATGTTCTCCGGATCCCACTCGTCCCCGAACTTCTCGATACCGCTCACCATGACGTCCCACGAAAGGGGCTCGGTCGAGGCGTCCACGGTGATCACGCCGGCGGCCTCGGCGGCGAGGCGCAGGTCGGTGTCGACCTTTCGGGCGATGAGTACGCCGAGCTGCCGCTGCGTCTCCGCGTACGGGTCGCCGAACGCGACAAGGCGGGCCTTGTCGGTGATCTCGACGGCCTTGCCGGCTTCCTTGATGGTCGCCGAGTTGCCCGGGTCGGTGCCGAGCTGCTCGGGCGTCATCGGCGTTCCCTCGGTGAGGTCTTCCGCCTCGCCCAGCGCGGTCCACTTCGGGAAGTTGACGGTGTCGCCGGGCTTGCCTTCGAGGGTGTTGTCGTCGGTGGCGAGGGTGCCAAGGATCATGGCGCCCTTGAACTTTGCCTGCACCATGTCGGCCCATACGTCGGGGACGATCATCTGTGCGACGGTGGTCTTTCCAGCGGGCATGTGGCGCCCTCCTTACTCGGATGCGGCAGAAAGCTGCCGGTACAGGTCGGGGTCGGACTGGTGCAGTGCGACGCGGTCGCCGTAGGACATGGCGGCGAACTGTGCGGCGGTCGGGGCCGTGGTCGTGCCGGGGGTGAAGTCGGCGCCACCCGCGGGCGGGCCGGCCGGGGTGCCTTCGGCGCGCAGGTGGGGGTTTGCCTCGACGGCGGCCGTGATGACGGTGGCGAGCTTCTCGCCGAACTTCGCGTCGGTCGGGTCGAGTTCGGCGAGCTGCTTCTCGACGGTGCGAGAGTCGAGCAGGCGGGCCGGATCGGCGCCGGCGCCGTGCGCGGCCTGGTGCGCGGCGAGTTCCACGCGCAGGGTGCGGGCCTCGGCGAGGGCGGCGTCGCGCTCGGTGGTCGCCTGCGCGGCGAGCTGCGCCGGGTCGGTCTCGGCGGCGGCGCCGCTCGGGTCGAGGACGCGGCGCAGGCCGGCGAGCAGCTCGTCGCGCTCGGTCTTGGCCTGCTCGGCGGCGGCCTCGGCGGCGGTCGCGCGCTGCTCGACGGCCGGGTCGGCGGCCGGCGCCGCGGGGGCCGCGGGGGTCACTGGTGCGGCCGGCGTCGCGGGCGGTGCCGCGGGGGTCGTCGGCGGGGTGGTCGGGGTCGCGGCCGGGTCGGTGGACGGTGCGGCCGGGGCGGCGGGAGTCTGGCTTTCGGGCATGGGTGATCGGCCCTCCGTGACCGTGTGGGGACATGCGAAAGGGCCCGCCGGTCGGCGGGCCCTTGGGAGTCGTGCGGGGTGTCTGTGTGGCTTACTCGGCGGGCGCGGTGGCCTGTCCGTATCCGCGTAGCCATGCGGTCCGTAGCAGCGTGCGCGGCGGGTGGGGGCAGGCGGTCATGGGCTGCTCGGCGCGGGCCGCGGTGCGGCCGGCGAGCAGTGCGCGAGTAAGGTCTGCGCGGCTTCCCATGACGCCCCCTCGATCATCCGTCGTGTCTGTTCCGAGCATCCCACAACGCTTGTTGAGCCGCTCGAACATCGCTCATGTTCTGGCCGGTGACCTCGGCGACGAACTGCTGCTGCGTCTTGCGCTCTTGCTTCCGCCAGAACGCTTTGAGTTCGTCGGACGCGTAGGCGTAGGCGATGCGGGCGGGCCCGGTGAACAGGCTTCCCGGGTCGACGCCCTGCTCGTGTCCGCGGCGGTTGAGTAGGTATCCGTTCGTCGCGTCCTCGGCGGCCTGGTACTGGATCATGGCCCATTCGAAGTACATCTCTCGGGCCTCGCGCCGGGTGACCTTGTGCACGGGCGCGTCGGCCGGGTGCTCGTCGGCGAGGTGCCGGGCCGCGGTGGGCAGGGCGTCGTCGGCGACGTCCGCGTACTGCTGCCACTCGGCCGGCGGCGCCCCCGGGGCGAGGGCGTCGTCGAGTGCGGCCGACGCGGCGAGGACGTCGTCGACGTCGTCCCCCATTGGCAGGGGGTACTCGGGGATCGGCCCCGGGTACCGGCGGTCGAGTTCGTCGGCGATGCGCAGCAGCTCGTCGTCGGTGGCGTGCTGCTGCGCCCATGCGAGGACCTCGTCGCCGGCGCCGGAGAGATCGGCGAGCAGGCGCCCCTCGGGGAACACTGCGGCGCGCAGGTCTGCGGCGTCGCGGCGGTCCGCCTCGGCCTCGATGCGGGCGAGGCTGCGCTCGTCGAGGACTCCGGGGCGGATGGCGCCGCCGAGCTGCTCGTCGCTCATCTCGCGCAGGGTGACGTCGTCGCCGGCGCGCACGCGGGCGGCCTGCATGACGTCGTCGGCCGGCCGGGTGTAGGTGGTGGGGAGGTTCGAGGCGCCGGGCTGCTCGCGGTGGCGCAGGCGGCGCAGGTCCGGGTGTGCGGCGAGGTGCGAACGCATGGCGCCTTGCCACTGCCGCACCTTGGCCTCGGCCGCGCGCTTGCCCTCGGGCGTGGTCGCGGCGGCGGCCCGGTTCTTGTGCTTCCGTATGTTCCGCTCGATGGCGCGCTGCCTCTGGCCTGCCTCGTATCCGGCGGGGTCCGATTCGGCGTCCTCGGTGCGGGTGATTCCGGGGGTGTAACTGCTCACGCTGTGCCGGCAATTCGGGTGTTGCAGCCCTGCGGCCCGGGCTTCGTCGAGAGAGCCGGCGACGTCCACGCGGATCATGCGGCCGTCCTCGATGGCGTGCTCGACGTCGACCGTACGGGCGCCGGACGGGCCCCCGATGGACAACACTTGTCGTTCCCATGGGCGACACAGCGGGCATTCGCGGGGGCTGCTGCTGACGACGACCAGGTCGACGCCGGCCGCGGCGAGCGTGGTCATGTGCGCCTCGGTCGCCGCACGGCCCACGGACGTCCGTACAGCCATTTCGGCGTACGACGTGAGGGCCCAGCGGCGGCCCGCGCGGTCGCGGAACGACGACACGCCCCGGTCGGCAAACCGGGTCATGGCCTGCTGTGTGGCCTGCCTGCGGGTGTCGGTGCCGAGCAGGGGCGCGGCGGTCACCTCGGCGACGACCTGCCGGTACCCGTCCTCGACGGCGCGCAGGATGCCCCGATGGGTGGCGGTGACGGTCTCGACGGTCTCGGCGGCGAGGCGGTCGACGGCCTGCGCCTGCGGGGTCCGCTCGGCAACGGTGCGCCGGTCGTCGTCGCCGAGTACGCCGAGTTCGGCGAGGGCGGAGTGCCGGCCGCTGTCGTACGCCTCGGCGACGACGTGCCGTACCTCCTCGTCGACGCCGCGGGCGAGGGTGTCGAGCAGGGTGTCGGCCGCGCGGCGCAGGGGAGCGACGGCGGCGAGCTTGGCGACGGCCCACCCGGGCGCTTCCTGCCCGATGGCGAGCTGACGCGCGCACAGTTCGAGCAGGCGCCGCTCGACGTCGGCGTACAGGTCGGCCGTCGTCGCGGCGAGGTACTCGACCTGATCGGGAGACACGGGCATCGTGCACCCCCGATCACGCGGCGAGCGGGAAACTCCCGACAGGGTCGGGGGCGGCCTGCCCGGTCTCCTCGTGGATTCGGGCGACTTCCTCGGCGACGGTCGTGTCGTCCCAATCCGGGTGCAGCGTGCGCACCTTCGTGTCGGTGCTGATCGCCTGCGCCTGCGCGAGCAGGGACAGGGTTTGCGCGGTGCTCCCGGGGTCCTCTGCGACCCCGTCGCCAATGTCGACCGTGGGGCGTTCGTCGGCGTTCTTCGCGCCGAACTGCGCCCGGTCGACGGCGAGCAGGACACGCAGAATCTCGGCAATCGCGCGTCGCCAATACCTCGCCTTTTTGCCCCGGGTCACCATCGACCGATGGTCACGGGCGGCGATCTCCGTTGCGGTGACGGCGGCCCCGTCTCCGTCGAGTCCGACGGACGTTGGGGAGTAGCCGGCCGCTGTCGTGGCTTGCCGCACAATCGACTCGGCGGTCGTGCGGTGCTCTTCGACACGGATTGCGAACTGACTCAACGTGATGCCGTTGCCCTGCTCGGTGGGCGGGATGGCGAGGGCCTGCCACACTTCCCGGTCATCATCGAACGATGCGCCCTTACCTGGTCCGTTGTTGCGCAGGTACCCGTCGGGAACGATCAACCTTGCTCGGGCGAGCCTGATGTCGCGTAGCCACGATGACCATGTTTCGTCGAGAGCGTCGAGCAGGTCGTGCACACCCTGCAAGTCACTGCGGCCCCACGGGGCGCCGCGGTGCTTCCGGTTCGGGCCGATGTTCGGCACGTATACGGCCGTGAGCATCGGCACGCCGGTCTCGATGGCGTCGCCCTCGGCGCCGAGGGACGCGGCGAGGCCGGCCGTTTCGGGGTGCTCGGTGAGCGGGACGCGCCGGCCGAGCTGGTCGTCGGTCCCCTCGTACAGGCCGTGCAGGATCTTGCCCCGCTCGTGCCGTTCAAGGTGGCGCCATACGGCCGACCCTGTCCCGGGCAGGGCCCGCCAGAAGGTGACGGCGGTCATGATCCCGAACGTCCACTCGGGTACGGCCTGGTCGGGGTGCACGACGGTGAGCAGGGGGCGGTCGGCGGCGGCGGCGCGGTCCCACGTCACGCGCAGGAACACGCCGGATAGGGCCGCGGCTGTCTCTGCTGCGGTCAGCAGCAGCTCGGACACGCCCCCGACGTCGAGCAGCTCGTCGAGGCGGTCCTGCGTCGCAGTGTCCGCCACGGTGACCACGGGGGTATCGGCGAAAAGCAGGTCGGCGGACGTCTGCGCTATCTCGCCGGCGAGCGGGATGTGCAGCCGTTCCTCGCGCCTGCCCGGTTGACGGTGGCGGCCCCACAACCGGCGGCGGCCGTCCTTCCGCTGCTGCGGCGCGTACCGGTAGACCTTGGCGAGGCGGTCGGCGTCGCCGGAGTACCACGCGTCGTCGACTCGGATGTCGGCATACAGGGGCGCGATACTCCGCGGCGGCCACATGGTGCCGTTGTCGGGCAGGCTCACGTCGGCGCCCCCTCTCCCGGGTCCTGGTCGAGGTGGCCGGCGGCGGCGCGCAGCAGCTCGGCGACGGCGGCGGGGAGTTCGGGCGGGGCGTCCACGGTGACGGTGCCGATTTCGGCGGCGGTGCTCCCGACGCGCAGGTGTACGGGCAGAGTGATCACGCGGCGGCCTCCTTCGCGGTGATGAGGTGGCGCCACTCGTGCGCGGTGCTGTGCAGCACGTAGCGCAGGGCGTCGACGGAGTGGTCGGCGGTCTTGATCGGCTTGTCTTCGCCCTTGGCGGTCGCGGCGGGATCCCAGGAGTAACCGGGGATCTCGTCGAGCAGGCCCGAACACGATTCGTGTACGCGCAGCAGGCCGGCGGCGAGGGCCGACGACACGCTGCGGATTCCGGGCTTCACCTCGTTGTTGGCCCCGGTGACGCCCGGGTGTCCGTCGGCCCATAGCTGCGTCTGGAACGACGCGGCCGACGGGTCAATGAACGTCCACTCGGGCTCGATGTTCTGCCGGTCGAGCCATGCCCGGACGGCCTCGCTGTACTGCGCGTCGGTCATCTGCCGGTGAGCGGTCTTGCTGTCGTGGCGCCACTCGCTCACGACGTACAGCCGGTCGTCGGCGCCGAGTCCCAACACCAGGGCGGCGAACGGGTTCGTGGTGCCGTAGTCGGCGGCGGCCCAGTACCGGAGCATCGGGGGCAGGGTGTCGACGACGTGCTGCTGCTCATCCCACATGTCATAGACGGCGCCCTCGGCAACGACCCATGCCCCGTCGATCATGCGGCGGCGCCACAGTCCGACGTATTCGGCGGTGAGGTCGGCGACGTACTGCCGGGTCAAGCTCGGGTTGTCGGCGAGCTTGAAATGCCAGTGGCGCAGGTTGAGTTCGTGGGCCCGGTCGAGGTACCCGACTTTCAACCAGTGGCGCGGGCTGTCCGGGTTGGTCGTGGCGAGCAGCCGCGCGCCCGGCGTCGAGAGTCGGGCGAGTAGCTGAGTCCAGAACGATTCGGGAACGAGGGTCGCCTCGTCGACATACGCGAGCTGCGCCGTGAGTCCTCGCAGGCGCCCCTCGGCGCGAACGTCGGATGCGCCGATTAGGTGCACGGTCCTGCCGAGGATGACGGCCGTTGTGGCGCCCCGGGTGTGGTGAATGTGCTTGGACAGGGGGCCGAACAGGGACGCGTCTTGCAGGGGCTCAAACACGTTCCGTTCGATGGTCTGCAAGCTGCGGCCACAAATCAGGATGAGTCCCGACGGTCCGGCGGCGGCAACTGCGATGACGAATGCGAGCAGTGACGCGACGGTCTTTCCAGACCTGACCGACCCGTGCCACAGATTGATACGGGCGCGGGCGCGGCCGATGCTGCGCAACTGCTTGCGTGACAGGGGCAGGTCGACGCCGGCGGGCAGGCGCACGGCTCACCCCCCGTCGTCGGCCCCCTCGTCGTCGGCGAACGCATCGGCGAGGACTTCGCCGAGGGTGCCCAGCATCGAACGGACGTCCTCGGCGCCCTGGCCTCCCTCGGCGGGGGCGAGTTTCAGGGACTTGTCGACGGCGATGGACACGCCGGCGAGGATCTGCCGTTGGTCGGCGAACTGCGGCCGGTCGAGGGCCTGCTCGCTCCAAAAGTTGTCTTTGCCTCCGAACGCCCCGACGGTGCAGGGCGCAAAGAGCTGCGCGTGCAGCCGCTCGGCGGATTCGTGCAGGGCTTCGGCGAACTGCTGCCGGCGCGCGGCGAGGTCGATACGGCGGGCGTCGGTCGCGGCGACCACTTCGGGGCCGCGCGCGAAACTCAGCGGGGGCTCGAACTCGGCGGCGATCTTGGACACGGTCGAGCCGCTGCGCCCGATGGTGCGGGCGATGGCGTTGCGGCTCTTGCCCTCGGCGTGCAGCCGGCGGACCTGGTCGCGGTCCTGGTCGGTGATCGGCTCTCGCACGGCTTTCGGCTCTCGCACGGCTTCACCTCCGGCGGACATGACGACGCCCCACTGCCGGGGGGGGGTGGCAGTGGGGCGTCGAGTAAGCGGGGTGTTTCCGGGCACGCCGGGGACGGCCCAAGTAGATCACAGATCGATAACGGCGTGCAATCGGCGCCGGGAGTGCGGGCCGTGTCGGACACGGCCCGCACACCGTGGCTACGCGGAAAAGCGCTGTCCGACAGGCGGGCGCGGCAGGCGTTGCGACACGGGCCGCGGTGCCGTGCGGCTGTCGGACACGGTGGCTTGTCCGCTGGTCAGGGCCGGTGTCGTTGTCGGACGCTGCTCTAGTTGGTAGGCGAGCAGGCGCGGCGCGGTCCCGGGCGGGCAGACACCATGGGCCCACCCGGTCCGGTACATGTCTGCCAGCATGGCGACGGCGGTACGGATGGCGTCCGACGCAGTACCGCCGGCGGACATGATCACTGCGAAGTCGTCGCACACTGCGGCGTCGGCGCGCACCGACGGCCGGGTGCCCGGCTTCGGGGGCGTGTGCCTCTTGGGGGTGTTCGGCTCGGTAGGGTTCGGCGTAGCCATGGCGGGGTTAGCTCCCGTGGTGGTCAGGGCCCGGTCGGTGATGTGCAGTCACCGGTCGGGCCTGCTGCGTTGGTGGGTTACTGGTCTTCGGGGTCGGGCCACAGGACCGTTCGCACGGCCTGCTCGTCGAGCTGCTCCTCGGCGGCGGCCGTCCAGATCAGCACGCGCAGGCGCGGCTCGTCCTGGTGGTCGGCGTGCTCCGGGTGCGCGGCGAGATACTCCTCGATGGCGCGGTGCGCGATCACCTGGGGCTCGTCGATTGGCGCGACGGCGTCGGCGGCCTCGAACGACCGCCACCCGGGCCCGGGCGCTCCGTCGCGGACGTCGAGCCGGTACTCGTACGCGGCGTTTGTGCGCAACACGCGGTAGACGTATCCCTCGGACACGCCGAACTCCTCGGCGATCCGCGGCACGGGGACGTCGGCGATGTGTCGCGCGTGGTAGATGATCTCCGCTTTCCACGGGCTGTAGTGGTCCTCCCACTCCCGGCGGGCGCGGCCGGCGGCGGTCAATCGGTCGCGGGCGACTTCCGCCTCGGAGCGGCGCACGGCGCTGCGCCTGCGGGGGCCTTGTTCGGCCCGCTCCTTCTGCCAGTCGTCGAGCAGGTCGAGCACTCCACGCAACACGTTCGCGGACAGGCCGGCGGGCAGGGTGTTGATGCGGTCGGCGAGGTCTGCGCGCAACTCGGCGACGGTCGGCTCGGTCGGTTCGGTGCTCATCTGCTGCTCTCTTTGGGACGGGCCCGCCCCCGCGGGGTGTGGGGGCGGGCGGAACGGTACCGGTCAGGCGAACAACGCGCCCTGTTCGACGTCGGCCGGGAGGTCGAGCAGCTCGGCGTCGGCCGGCGCCGCTGCGATCCACTCGCCCCGCCACGTTCCGTCGGCGCGTTCGGCCTGCTCAATCATGGCGAGGACGTCGTCGAGTTCGGCAATGTGCGCCGCGGTCTTGGCCTTGGCCTGCCGCTTGGCCTCGCGTGCGGCCTCGACCATGTCGGCCGTCGGCTCGAACTGGTGCCGGCGCTTCGGGTTCCCGTCGCAGGCGGTGCCGTGCAGGATGCACCGCGGCGTCTCCTCGACGACGGTCTGCTCGACGATGTCCGCGGCGGCCTGCTCGGCGGCCTCCTCGGCGTTGCACTCCTCGCACTCGTCGACCTGCTGCTCGTTGTCGCGGTGGTCGGGGCACAGCAGATCCCATGTGTACGTCGGGTCGCCGGCGGGGGCGTCTTCCTCGACGTTCAGCTCGGCGGCCCGGTTCGCGGCCTGCACGGCGCAGTCGTACGCCTCGACGCATCCCTCGTCGTTGAATACGCCGGCTTCCTGGTTGGACTGCTTGCGGGCGCACGCCGTGATCGGGTTGCCGGTCGCATCCGGGCGGACGGTGATCCGGTGCAGGCAGGCCGGAACGACGCTGCACTCGGAAGCGATCCACTCGGCGCCGCCGGCGACGACGACGCGGGCCGGCTCGTTCGTGCGGTGCGTCATGCCCTCGACGGTGCGCACCTGCCCGTCGCCGCACACGACGCGGTCGCCGGACAGGAACGGCGGCGCGGGCGCGGCCGGGGCCGGCTCGACCGCGGCGGCCGGCTTGACCGGAGCGGGCGCGGCGGCCTCGACGGGACGGTGCGCGAACACGCACTGCGAGGAACGGCGCAGCTTCTCGACGGCCCACCCGGCGCGCTCCATCGTCCATGCGAGGCAGTCGAGGCTCGCCCCGTACCCCTGCTCGTCGCGGCGGACGATGCGGCCCTCTTCGAGCCAGTAGAGGGCGACGCGGCCCTGCCCGCGGGGGTCGAGCAGGTACCCGCGCACGGTGCGCTCGTCCTCGGCCGGCTGGGTGACGTCGTGGTGCTCGGTCATGGTCGCCGCGGCGAGGCGGTCGAGGGCGGCGCGGGCGGCGGCGACGTCGGGGTGCGAGGCGTTGCTCGGGGTGCTGCCCTCGGCGACGCCGGCGTGCTCGACGACGACGCCCTCGACGACGTCCTGCGCGGTCACGGCATCGACATCGGCGCCGAACTGCGCAATTTCGGCGGCGAGCTGGTCGGCCTCGACGGCAATGTCGGCGATGTCGGCGAGCAGCGTGTCGGCCTCGACGTGCTGCTGCGCCACATTGGCGGCGAGGGCGTCGAGTCGCTCGTCGACGGTCGGCTCGACGGCGGCGCGGTCGGTAAAGAGGGCGCCCTGCTCGGTGTCGCGCTCGATGGGGAACAGGGCGGCGTCGTCGTCCTGCGCGCCGATCCATTCGCCGCGCCACGTTCCGTCGGTCGCGGCCTGCTCGGCGTCGGCGGCCTCGACGGTGTCGACCAGGGCGACGGCCGCGGCGGCGAGGGGGGATGCGTCGGCGAGGCGGGCGGCCTCGGCGCGCTTCTCGGCGGCGCGGTGGCAGGGGGCGCAAAGCTCGTATCCCTTGTCGAACAGGGCGACGGCTTCCTCGACGGACAGGTACGCGGTGATGCCGCGACCACACAGGCCGTCGTCGTTGCTCGGCGAGTAGTGAACGCGCTTGCCCTTACCGATTACGGCGTACCTGACGCCGGCCTGCTCGGTGAACGTCTGCTGCTCCATGGGGTTAGCTCCCGTGGTTGTGGTGGGTGCCGGTGTGCAGCCGGCGGGGTTACCGATACCGACTGTACTAGGTTCTGAACTAGGTTCACAAGGGGTTCGGGAAAAGGGCCCGGGATCAATTCCGGGCCCTGGTCCACACGTTGGGGGTCATGCGGCCCGGGGGGTGCCGGCGTCCGGGGCCCCGGGGGCGAGCAGCAGGGGGAGACAGGCCGGCCACTCCCATACGCGACGGCCGCGGCTGTCCCGGTCGGTGTCCGCTCCGCACGCTGCGCCGGTCCGGCACGTCACGGTCGGCGGCTCGGCCGGGGCGGCGCGCACGACCAGGGCGCCCCCGCACGACGGGCACGGGGTCGGCAGGGTCCGGCTGTCGGGTATCGCGTCCGCGGCGACAATGCGGGCGACGCGCTGCTCGCACGCCCGGGCCACCCGCGCGGCTTCGTTCAGTGCCCACTCGGGGAGCGGGGAGAACGGGGCGGCAACCAGGGCGTCGCCGAGCAGCTCGGGCTCGGTGTCCTCGTCGAGCACGCGCCCCTCGACGTACACAGCAGCCCAGTGCAGCCCATGCGCGCGGGATCCCATAGCGGTGCGCGCGTCCGGTGCGCCCGGGTCCGGGAACGTCCACCGTCGGACGTCGTCGACGGCCGCGTGCTGCACGGCGGCGGCGAGAGTGTCGGCGAGGTCGAATACCTGCTGCTCGACGAACAGGGCGACGTCGAGGGCGTCGAGGTTCGCGGGCGCGGGGTGCTGGCGCAGGGTGAGCGGCGCCCGGTCCTCGACCAGCAGGGCCCCGTCGTCGGCGGTCCCGGTGTTCAGGAATGCGCGGGTCTCGGCCGGCGGCCACGTCGAGGGGGCGGGCGGCGTCTCGACGGCGGCGAGCAGGGCGCCCCACTGCTCCCGGATGGTGCGCAGGCGCTCGGCGGTACGGATGGCGACGGGGTGCTGCACGGCTGGTGTCTCCTCGGTGATGCGGCCGGGCGCGGCCTGCTCGGTGCGCCCCGCGGTTCTCATTCGGCGGCGGGCGTCTGCTGGTGGATGCGGTGCGAGGCGACCAGGGAGCAGCGCCGGCAACGACGGTGCCGGCGGGTGGTCCATGACGGGACAACGTCGACGGGCTCGGCCGGGTGGGGCTGCTCCTGCTCGGCGTCGCATCCGGGGCATGAGTCCTGCATGAGCACGTACTCATGTGCGCAGAGCACGCGCCGGCGGGCGGTCACTGCTGCCTCTCGGCGAGGGCCTGCTCGGCGACGGCCGCGCGCTCCTCGGCTGCGGCGCGTGCCTGCTCGGCGTCGTTGCTGCACTGGTGGGCGGCGCGCAACAGGTCCTCGGCCTGGTCGGCGCGTTGCTGCTCTCGGCGTGCCGCGGCCTGCTGTCCGCCGGCCTCGCGTCGGTGGCGGTCGCCCTCGGCGAACTCCTCGTCGAGCAGGGCGCGCAGGCGCTCGGCCTCGGCCGGGGCGGTGCGGGCGTAGCGGGCGAGCAGGTTGTCGACCTGCGCGCGGCGGTCGAGGCGGGCCTGCTCCCGTACGGTGCGGCGGCTCATCGTGTCACCACTGCGGCGCGGGGGACGTCGTAGAACGCGAGCAGCTCGCCCTCGACGACGCGCAGCTCGGCGTCGTCGACGGGGCGGTCGGCCCGGGTGAGTTCGGCGCGCACGGTGTCGAGCAGGTCGACGACGTCGAGCAGGGACGCGGGGAGCGGCAGGGCGTGCTCGGTGCGGGTGATGTGGACGGTACGGCGGGATACGGCGGTCATGGTTGGACTCCTACGGGTCATCAGCCGGTTGTCGGTGGTGACCGTGACGCGGAAGTGCACGGCAACGAATGCGGTGTTCACGGTCTTGACGGTGAAGCACTGCACGATCGGTACGGCGGGCGCCGCCCCCTGCGCACGGGGGCGGCATCGACCGGTCGCGGGCGCGATCAGTACGGGGGCTCGTCGCGGTATCCGCCCTGGTACTGCTGCTGCTGGTACTGGGGCTGCTGCGGCTGCTGCGGCTGCTGGGGGCGCTGTGCGGGGCGCTGCTGCTGGCCGTTGGTGGCCCCGTTGCTGGTGGTCTTGGTGACGGTGGCGGTGGCGCGCAGCAGGGACGGGCCGACGTCCTCGACGTCAAGCTCGACGACGGTTCGTTTCACGCCTTCGCGGTCTTCGTAGCTGCGCTGCTTGAGTCGGCCCTGCACGACGACGCGCATTCCTCGGGCGAGGCTTCCGGCGACGTTCTCGCCGAGGGTGCGCCATGCCGAGCAGGTGAGGAACAGGCTTTCTCCGTCCTTCCATTCGTTGGCCTGCTTGTCGAATGTGCGCGGGGTGGATGCGACGCGGAACGTGGCGACGGGGGCGCCTGCGGCCGTGTACCGCAGCTCGGGGTCGTCGACCAGATTTCCAACAACGGTGATGACGGTCTCGCCGGACAACGGCTCTCCTCTTTCGAGCGTGAAACGAAAAGCGGTAAAACGAATCGTACGTGAAATCTATCGGGCATGGGTCGCCCTGTCCTCCCGGTTGGGAGGGGGGTCTATCGGATTCCGCGGCGGCCGACGACGTGCCGGCATGTGCGACGGCCGCGACTGTCTCGGCTGGTCGGGGCCTGCCTCATGAGCCGCTCGTACAGGTCGAGTTCGTCGTCGGCCTGGTCGTCCTCGACGGCCTGGTGCTCGATGTGCTCGGCCCGTTCGGGCGGCCCGTCCGGGCGGCTGCTGCTGCTCATGCGGCGGACTCCTGACGGTGCAGTGCGGCGGCGGCGAGGTCGAGGCGGGAGGGGTGCGGCTGTGCGCGGCGGGCGTTGCCCCGGGCGCCCCCGTCGAGGCCCATACGGCGGTTACGGCACGGCTCGCCGGCGGGGGCCTGGCACCACTCGCACCGAACGCTCAACGGGTCGGGGCGTCCCTCGACGGCCGCGGCTTCCCGTGCGGCCCGGGTCGGCCGGAAATGGGCGAGGTCGGCGCGCACGGTCGGGGGGATGCACGATCCGATCGCGCGCAGGCGGGCCTCGACTGCCGGGTCGACCGTGGCACCGCTCGTGATGGCGCGCTGCTCGTTTGCGGGACGCTGCCCCTGTAGGACGGCGTGTCGGGTGCCGAGCAGCTCGGCCCGCCATGACTCGACGTCGTCGGGGTCGGCGGCCGGCACGGGGTCGGTGTGCCGGGCGAGGCGGTCGGCGCTGTGCTTGGTCCACTGGCGGGCGACGTCCACGGGCAGGATCGGGTACGGCGAGGCGACGACGTGCGACCGGATCGCGGTCCGGGCGTCCCACCCGTATTCGGTGGCGAGGGGCACGTCGCCGAGCAGCTCCTGCCACTGGTCGACCTGGTCGCGCAGCTCGCCCGGGTCGGTGCGCATCGTGCGGGGGTCGAGGCGGCCCATGTAGGCGAGCAGGCCGGCTATTTCGCGGCGGTCCATGGGTGTTACTCCGTTCCGGTCGGGGCGTCGTCGAGCAGGGCGAGCAGGGCGGCGGTGTGCGCGTCGGCGCGGGTCATGCCGGGCGCAGGGGCGGGGGCGGCGGGGGATCCGCCGGGCAGGGCGTAGAGGTTCGGGCGGCCCGGGGCGGGGGTGCGCTCCCGGGTGATCCACGAACGCCAGTCAGCAGCCCACCCGGCGGCGGCGCGGGGCGCGGCCGTGGCCCGGTACGCGCGCCACTTCTCGTCGGCGGCGCGTAGTCCGTCCTCGCCGAGTCGGTCGAGGTGGCCCTGCTGCTGCGCCCATGCGAGGGCGTCGTCGTCGACCTGCCACTCGGCGGCGGGGGTGAGAGCAGCAGCTCTCTTACCGTTCACCTTCGGTTCTCTTCTGTTCTGGGGGTCGGATTCCGGCCCTGCGCCGGGTCGGATTCCGGTCCCCCCGGGGGTCGGATTCCGGTCCCCCGGGTCGGATTCCGGTCCCCCCTTGGACGGGTCGGCCGGGTCGGATTCCGGTCCCCCGGGGGTCGCATTCCGGTCCCCCTCGGCGAGCTGCTCGGCGAGGAATCGAGCGGCGGCCGGCAGGTGGTAGTACGTCTCTCCGCGCGGTCCCTTGCGGCCGGGGAGCAGCAGCAGCTCGTCGCCGGCGAGCAGCTTGTCGAGGGCGTCGCGTACGGCCGTCCTCGACGCGTTGGCGCGCTTCATGAGCGCGGGGACGGACGCGTACGCCATGCAACGCCGGTCGACGCACCGGTCGGCGATAAGGGCGAGAACCATGCGGGCGGTGCCCTTGCTGCTGCTGTGGTCCCACACCCATTCGCGGGCGTCGTAACTCATCGGGCGGTGTCTCCTAAGTCGAGGTCGAGGGCGAGCTGCTCGACCTTCGGGGGGCGGCAGTCGTACGGGGGGAGCGCGCCGGCGCGGTGCGGGTGGTGTCCGCGGGGCGGCCGGCGTTCGAGGGCGCACTCGACGACTTCGCGCGGCGTCATGCGGCGGCCGTTCGGCCGGGTGATGGCGAGGGGGTGCGGGGTCGGGTCGAGCAGGTCGCCCCCCGGCGTGCGGATCACGGGGACGCCGCACGCCGGGCAGGGGATCGTCGGGGGTGTCAGGGTGGGCCGTCCTCGCCAGCCGGCCGCGGCGCCGGCGTGCCGGGCTCGGGCTTCCCGGCGAGGGCCGCGGGCGTGTGCAGGGGGCACCGGTACCCGGGGAGGTACCGGCGGGCCCCGGGGATCCGGCAGTACCGGGAACGGGCGCCGATCCAGTGCGCGCACTTCATGCGGCGCTCACCTGCTCGACCAGGGCGAGGGCGTCGACCTGCCCGGGGCCGGCCGCGGCCTGCTCGGTCCTCGGGTTCCGCCGGCGACGCTTCCGCGGGACGGCCGGCACGGTTTCGGGGTACGGCCGGTCGTCGCCTCCGATACCGAGCTGCACGGCCGGGGGCGGGAGCAGCAGGGGCCACTCGACGCGGGCGAGGGCCTGCCGGTTCTTCGCCGGCACGGGGGCGAGGGGCTCGTCGAGCCAGTCGTGCCCCATGGCAAGCAGCGCGTACGCGTCGGCCTGGTTGTCGTCGCGCAGGGCGACCCCGTACCGCGGGCCGACGGCCTCGACAACGGCCTGTTTTCCGGCGCGGCCGTTACCGGTCGCGTACTTCGCCCGGGCGGTCGGGGTGACGACGGCGACGGGGATGTCGCGGGCGGCGAGGCGGTCGACGACCAGCCACCACAAGCCGGCCCGGTCCCACGTTCCCGCACCCTTCGAGCCGTAGCTCGGGCCCTCGACGACTGCAAGGTCGCACGGGCCGACGGTGTCGAGGATCCGGCCGGCGAGGCGGTCGAGCCGTGCGCGACGCATCGCGTACGTGTCGGTCCGGTTGCCCTTGCTGCCGAGGGTCTGCGCCCAACCGGCGCCCGCGATGCCGGCACCGGTCAGGGACAGGTCGAGTCCGCGAACAATGCGGCTCACGCTGCGGCCTCGCTCTCGTCGGCCGGCGCCGCGGCGGGCGGCGGGGCGAGGGCAGGCAGAACGATCGGGGCGAGGATGCCGGCCCGCCACGCTTCGGCGACCAGGTCGCGGCCGGCACGCTTCACCTTGCTTGCCCGGGTGAAGTTCACTGAGTGCGTGCGCGCACGGCTGGGCTTGATCTCGACGCCGGGCACGTCGAAAACTTCGCCGGTCCCCTCGTCGTGCACCTGCGCGATACCTGCGGCCGTCATCTGTTCGAGCAGCAGGGATACGAACCGCGGCTGCACGCCCTTGACCAGCCGCGCCGGCACGGGCCGAACCAACTTGGTTATGGCCTCGCTCGGGAACGTCTTGTGCGCCCACTCGACGAACGCCTGCTCGTCGGTGATCTTCGCCGCCGCTTCGCCCCCACTCAGCCGGACGTCGCCCACCTTGGTCCCATCCGGCAGGGACGCGTCGAACTTCGTTCCGCCGGTCGTGCGCTGCTGCTCGTCGAGCATGGCCTGCACGTCCGTACGGGCGTCCTTGTACGCCTTGTCGACCTGGTCGAGCAGGGCTTTTAGAACGGCCTCCCTGGTCGTGGCGGCCTTGATCTGCGCCGCGGTGTACTTCGGCGCCTCGACGGCCTGCTCGGCGCTCTCCTCGGCGCTCACGCGGCGGCCCCCTCGGCGGCGGCGCGCAGGTCGGCGGTAAGGCCGGCGAGCTGCGCGACCGTGCAGTCGGCGGCCTTGCAACCGGCCTCGGCCGTGGCGATGTCGTCGAGGTGCGACGGTTCGAGGGCGAGGGCCTTACCGGCGGCGAGCAGCTCGGCGAGGGCGACGGCGTGCTGCTGCCGTGCGGCGTCCGCTTCCGGGTCCGCGCCCGTCGGGACGGTCGTGGGGCGCGCCGGGGCGGCCTTCTTCGCGGCCGGCTTGCGCGGCGCCTTCTGCTGCGCCGGGGCCTGCTGCTGCGCGGCCTGCTCCTTCTGCTGCGCGACGGCGTCGAGCTTGGCGAGGTAGTCCTGCGGGGCGCCCTCGGCAACGGCCGCGGCGCGCACCTGGTCGAACCGCTCGCGCGACTCGGCGGCCTGCGCGTCGGCGAGGTAGTCGCGCGACGGCCCACCCTGCGCGGCCGGCTGCTGGTCCGGCACGGCCCGGGGCCGCTGCTGCTGCGGGGGCGCCTGCTGCTCCTGCGGCGGCGGGGTCTCCCACGGCCCGCCCTCGGCCCGCGTGCTGCGCTGCACCTGCTGCTCGACCGCGGCCTGCTGCTCGACGGCGGGCGCCGGCTCGGGCTTCACGGGGGCGTCGTCCGGGACGGCCGGGGCCTCGACGCTCTCGGCCGTCTTCGGCGCGGTGTGCGCGGCCGACCACAGACCGACGGCCGCGCGGGATCCGTCGTTGTAGAGCGACAGGCCGAACTGATCACCCAAGTTGACGGCGCAACGCTTCAACGCCTGCGACAGGGCCGTTTTCATGGCCTGGTCGTGCGCGTCACCGAGGGACTTCTGATTGATCCCGTCGCCCATGGCGGCGTCGTCCCACGTGCTGATCACGCGGCCGTCGAGGGTCTTCACGGCGAGGCGCACCTGCGCCCGGTAGACAACGGTCCACCGGCCGGGGTTGATCTCGACCTGTGACACGCAGGCGAGTTCGAGCGTCTCGTCGGACCACCCGCAGAAACCGAAAACGCGGTTGAGCCACCGGCGGACGTCCCACGCTTCGAGGTGCGACTGCCCGCGCAGGTTCTGCACGCGGCTCGGGTTGATCGGGGCAAGCAGGGTCTTGACCTGCTCGACGGCGAGGTCGGCAGGGCCGGCGAGGTCGGCCGGGGCGTTGCGGTGAAGGGGAATGACGGTCACGCGGGAACTCCGTTCGTGCTGGGCAGGTCGAGGGCGTCGAGCAGGTCCTCGCGGGCGCGGTCGAGGCCGGCGGCGGCCGACTCGCGCCCGTAGTCGGTGGCGGCGGGGTAGTGCCGCATGTGGTCGGCGTGCGCCCGGGCGGCTGCGAGGTCGAGCAGCAGGTGCTCGACCGTGGCCGGCTCGTCGGCGTACGCCTCGGCGAGGGCGTCGAGGACGGTCTCGGCGGTCACTCGGCGGCGCCCGGGGTGGTGAGGGACAGGCGGCCGGTCCGCACGTCGTAGCGGTACTCCTCGCTCTGCCACTGCGCGCGGGGGTAGGCGCGGCGCAGGACGTCGTACGCGGCGCGGTGCGTCTCGGCGTCGACGGCGAGCGGCAGGCGCAGGACGTCGGCGAGGTGGACGCGCACGGCGATGCGGGCGCCGCGCGGTCCGGCGTCGGTGTAGACCGGCGTGGTCTGCACGGTGTCGACGGCCCCGGCGACGGCGCGCAGGTTGCGGGCGACCATGACGGCGCGGACGGCCTCGGCGGCGGAGTAGCGGCGGGCGTTCATCGGGGTACCTCCGAGGGCGATTCGTGCGGCGGAGTCGGCGAGGGCGGACAGGCGGGCGGCGACGGGCAACGTCCGCAGGCGTGACCAGAGTTCGGACCAGTCGGCGGCGCGTGGGGCCTGCTGTCGGTAGGGGCGGGTACGGTTCATGACGGGACCTCTCGTGTTCGGTACGGGGGTCTCACTCGCCGCCCCGGTCGCACCCGGGGCGGTTTTTTCGTTGGTCAGGCGGCGCGGGCGGCCGGGGCCGGCGGCGTGGTGGCCTGCTCGGCGCGGGCCTGACGGTGCAGGCGGCGCAGGGTCAGTTCGATTTCGTCGGGCGTGCGGTCGCTGCCGATGGCGGCCCGCTCGGCGGCGGCCCGGATGGACAGGGCGTCGCGGCGCGCGCGGGCCTGGTCAAGGACTCGGCGAGCGTTGGCGAGGGCCTGCGGGCGCGGAGTGATCGTGTTCATGCGGCGGCGTCCTCTCGTATCAGGGCGGCGGTGGTGAGTCCGTACGTCCGCTCGATGGCAGCGAGGCCGGCCGGGCTCGGTGCGTTGCGGCCGGTCGCCCACCGGTAGACGGCGAGGTACGGCATGTCCATGCGCCTCGCCATGTCGGCGTACGAGTGGTCGCCCTTGGCCTGCGCGGCGGCGACCAGGGCGTCGGGGGCGTAAGGCATAGCTGATTCCTTTCACGAAACGACCGTGTTCGGTTCGTGTCGTGCAAGAAACATAGCACTTTCGTTTCACGCGTGAAATCGGTAGAGCGTGCAACCTTCCGGGTCGGACGTGAGTCGTCAAACCGGGTCATGTCCGCACCTACGTGGGGACTTGTGGTGTCACACCGTGCCGATACGGTTACGGACGTGACAGGGCGGGAAGGACCGCCCTATGCTCGGCTCGAAGGTTTGTTCGATGCCGAACGGGCTCGATGTGCTGCGCGCAGGTGCGAGGGGGAGGGGTGGACTATGCCAAAACCCGACACCTATCGTGCGGATCTTTCACGCGCGATATCTTTCATGCATGACACAAGACGCGCCGCAGCAGCACACGCCCGAAACATTCGCCGCATGGCTCCGCGAAACGATGCTCCGCCGGGGCTACCCGGAGCGAGGCGGACAGAAGAAGTTCGCCCAAGATGCGGGCATCAGTGCCCCGACGGTCTCGCGACTTCTGCGCGCTGATGGGCTCCCGGACACCCGGACCCTTGAACGGCTCGCCGAAGTGTTGCGGGTACCCCTTCCCGAAATCCTCGTACGCGCCGGCGTGGTCAAAGAGGACGACCTCGCCAAGCTTCGACCTATCAACCCGAACCCGATCTCGCCGAGACAGGCCGCGGCTGAACTCGGCATCACAAGTCCCGAAGGTATCGAGGCGTTCGAACGGATGGTGAGCGGTCTACGCGCCATTGAGACGAACGACCGCCGCGCAAGCGGATAAGCGCCACAAGAAAGGCACCGCGCTCAGATGATCACCCGTGAGCAGATCGCAGTCGCAGTCTCCACCGTCGCATTCCTCGGCGGCCTCGCCCTGGTCGTCACCGGCGCCGTGACGGGGGAGCATCCCCGACTCGCGGACATCGGTGCAGGGGTGACCCTCGGCAGCCTGCCCTTTGTGATCCTCGCCAGAGTGCGGAAGCAGCAGCACATCACCCGGGAAACGGCGGAGTCGCTTCGCCGGGAGGGGTACCGGCTTGGACTCGAACACGCGGGGCGCGGCCTGCTCAACCCCCCGCCGATCACTGACGACGGAGAGGGCGCCCCCACGGACCACGTCGCCACCGTTCACCACCTGTACGCCACGCGGTCGAACCTCGCCGCGACGGACGAAAGGCGGAAGCGGGCCCGCTGAGCGCCACCTGCGGGGGGTGGCGCAACCGGCACCCCGTAGCGAACAACCAAGGGAGGGAAGCACGTTGATGCGTGCACCAGTCCTCGAACGCGAGGACCAGGCCGACGCCGACCAGGACGGGAACGACCTGTCGCTGTGGCACGTCGACATTCCCGACGACCTGTCCGGCCTCGAACCGTACATCGGGTATATCCGGGTCTCGACCTGGAAAGAGGAGAAAATCTCTCCCCAGATCCAGAAGGCAGCCATCGAAGATTGGGCCCGCCGTACCCGGCGGCGCATCACTCGATGGGTCGTAGACCTCGACAAAACCGGGCGCAACTTCAAGCGCAAGGTTATGAAGGCCATTCAGGGCGTCGAGCAGCGCGAAGCCAACGGCATAGCCGTTTGGAAGTACAGCCGATTCGGACGCAACCGCGACGGAATTGCCGTCAATCTCAAGCGGGTTGAGACCGTCGGCGGACAGCTCGAATCCGCTACCGAGCAGATCGACGCGCGCACCGCACTGGGCAAGCTACAGCGCGGAATCCTGTTCGAGTTCGCGGCGTACGAGAGCGACCGGGCCGGCGAACAGTGGAAGGAGACACACCAACTACGGCGCGAGGCCAAGCTGCCCGCCACAGGCCGGGCACGCTTCGGGTACATCTGGCACCCGCGCCGGGTCCTGCTCCCCAATGGAAGCTGGACCACGCAAAAGGAGTGGTACGAGGTCGACCCCGAAGTCGGCCCCGTCGTCGCCGAGCTGTACCGCCGGTACGTCGCCGGCGACGGATTCCCCCAACTCTGTGCATGGTTGAGCGGGCAGGGTTACCGCACCACTCGCGGGACCGTATGGCGCACGGAGACACTCAGGCGGTACATGGACAGCGGCTTTGCTGCTGGCCTGCTCCGGTTCCATGACCCCAAATGCAACTGCAACGACCGACTGACGAACGGAGGCTGCAAAAACCACTATCTGACTGACGGGGCGCATGAGGAATGCATCAGCCTCGACCTGTGGCAGCAGTACCAGGACCGGCGCCAGCAGATCAAGGCAACCGCGATCAGGTCCCGACAGGCCACGTACACCCTCACCGGTACGACCCGCTGCGGTCTCTGCCGGGGTGGAACGTCAATCAACCCCCTGCACACCACCCGCAACGGCCAGCGTGTCAGCGTCAAGGGCCACTCTTACCGCTGCAACACGCGGACACAGTCAGGCGGTGTTCTGTGCTCAGGCATGTTCATTCAGCGGGCGAAGGTAGAGAAGGAGGTATTCAAGTTCATCGTTAAGCACTCCACCGACATCGACCGTGTGCCCCCGACCGAGCAGGAACAGCTCGACGTCGAGGCAGAGCGCGCTCGATGCGCCGCGCAGCGTGTGCGACTGGAAGCTGAACACACGCAGATCGAGGCGGGCCTGAAGCGGCTTGCCGTCGACAACGCGATGACGCCGGAAAAGTACCCCGAGGGCGTGTACGAAGCGGCCCGGGACGAGATGATCAAGAAGCGCGACAAGGTGACGGCGGCCCTGGCCAAGATCGCCCCCGTGGAGGACGCCGGCCCCACCGTCGAGGCGTTCCGGCCCGTCATGGTCGGACTGGTCGAGGAGTGGGACACGGTACTCACAGTCGAGCGCAACGCGATCATTCGCCAATTGGTCCGCCGCGTGGTGCTCACCAGCCACGGGGAGGGCGCCGACAACGTCACGGTAGAGATTCACCCCGTGTGGGAGCCCGACCCTTGGGCGCCCGAGGACGCAGGGGACGAAGACGACGACGACGTGTTCGGCACGCTGGACCGTGGTTCGCCGAAATTGGTCGACGTCAGGTAGTGACATACCGCCGGGTATGCAAGCAGAATCACCGGGAAATTACCCTCGCGTAACGGCGCGCTGAATGGGGGAGGCCCCCGGTGTACAGCACGATGCAAGACGTACCGCTGCTGATCTCACGGATTCTGACCCACGGGTCAACGATCCACGGGCGGTCTACCGTGACCACCTGGACCGGCGACGGCGAGCCACACCGCCGAACCTTCGCCGAGATAGGCGCCCGAGCTGCACAACTCGCTCACGCCCTGCGTGACCTCGGAGTACAAGAGGGACATGCAACAGGGACATTGATGTGGAACAACGCCGAGCACGTCGAGGCGTATCTCGCGATCCCCTCGATGGGCGCGGTGTTGCACACGCTCAACCTCAGGCTCCCCGCCGAGCAGCTGATCTGGATCGTCAAGCACGCCGACGACAAGGCCGTCATCGTCAACGGCTCCCTGCTGCCGCTCCTCGCGCCCGTCCTTCCCCATCTGACGTCGATCGAGCACGTGATCGTCACCGGGCCGGGCGACCGTTCGGTCCTGGACGGCGCGGCGGCGCGGGTGCACGAGTACGAGGAGCTGCTCGCCGGCCGCCCGACCGGTTACGACTGGCCCGAGCTGGACGAACGCCGGGCCGCCGCCATGTGCTACACCTCCGGCACCACCGGTGACCCCAAGGGCGTCGTCTACTCGCACCGTTCCGTCTACCTGCACTCCATGCAGGTCAACATGTCCGAGTCGATGGGTCTGACCGACAAGGACACCACGCTGGTGGTCGTCCCCCAGTTCCATGTGAACGCCTGGGGGCTGCCGCACGCGACGTTCATGTCCGGCGTCAACATGCTCATGCCCGACCGGTTCCTGCAGCCCTCCCCGCTCGCCGACATGATCGAGCGCGAGAGGCCGACCCACGCCGCCGCCGTCCCCACCATCTGGCAGGGGCTGCTCGCCGAGGTCACCGCCAACCCGCGCGACCTCACGTCCATGGCCCGCGTCACCATCGGCGGCGCCGCCTGTCCGCCCTCCCTCATGGAGGCGTACGACAAGCTCGGTGTCCGCCTCTGCCACGCCTGGGGCATGACGGAGACCTCTCCGCTCGGCACCATGGCCAACCCGCCCGCCGGGCTCACCGAGGAGCAGGAGTGGCCCTACCGCGTCACCCAGGGCCGCTTCCCGGCCGGTGTCGAGGCGCGTCTGGTCGGCCCCGGCGGCGAGCATCTGCCGTGGGACAACGAGTCGGCCGGTGAGCTGGAGGTACGCGGTCCCTGGATCGCCGGGGCCTACTACGGGGGAGCGGACGGCGAGGCGCTGCGCCCCGAGGACAAGTTCAGCGAGGACGGCTGGCTGAAGACCGGCGACGTGGGTGTGATCAGTGAGGACGGCTTCCTCACCCTCACCGACCGGGCCAAGGACGTGATCAAGTCCGGCGGCGAATGGATCTCCAGCGTCGAGCTGGAGAACGCCCTCATGGCGCACCCGGACGTGGCCGAGGCGGCGGTCGTCGCCGTCCCGGACGAGAAGTGGGGCGAGCGCCCGCTCGCCACCGTCGTGCTCAAGGACGGCACCGCCGCGGACTACGAGGCGCTGAAGGGCTTCCTCGCCGAGTCGGGCATCGCCAAGTGGCAGCTGCCGGAGCGCTGGACGATCATTCCGGCGGTGCCGAAGACGAGCGTCGGCAAGTTCGACAAGAAGGTCATCCGCAAGCAGTACGCGGAGGGCGAGCTGGACGTCACCCGGCTCTGACCCACCCCGGCCGGGACACGAAGAGGGCGGTACGGGACTTCCCCGTACCGCCCTCTTCGTACTCGCGGCCGTCCGCCGGTCAGTTCGTGCCGATCTTCGCGAGCAGATCGACGATGCGCGACTGCACCTCGTCGCTCGTGGAGCGCTCGGCCAGGAAGAGGACGGACTCGCCCGAGCTGAGCTTCGGCAGCTCCGACCCGGTCATGTCGGCGGCGGTGTAGACGACCAGCGGCGTCCGGTTCAACTGCCCGTTGGCGCGCAGCCAGTCGACGATCCCGGCCCGCCGGCGGCGCACCTGCATCAGGTCCATCACCACCAGATTGGGCCGCATCCGGGTGGCGAGCGTCACCGCCTCGTTGTCGGTGCCCGCCCTGGCCACCTGCATGCCGCGGCGTTCCAGAGTCTCCGTCAGCGCCAGCGCGATCTCCTCGTGTTCCTCGATCAACAGCACCCGGGGCGGATGCTGTTCGCTGTCGCGCGGGGCGAGCGCCTTGAGGAGCACGGCCGGGTCGGCACCGTACGCGGCCTCCCGCGACGCCTGCCCCAGACCGGCCGTCACCAGCACCGGGACCTCGGCCGCCACCGCCGCCTGACGCAGCGACTGCAGCGCCTTGCGGGTGATGGGACCGGTGAGCGGGTCGACGAAGAGCGCGGCGGGGAACGCCGCTATCTGGGCGTCGACCTCCTCGCGCGAGTGCACGATCACCGGCCGGTAGCCCCGGTCGCTCAGCGCCTGCTGGGTGGAGACGTCGGGGGCGGGCCAGACGAGCAGTCGCCGCGGATTGTCCAGCGGCTCCGGGGGCAGCTCGTCGTCGACCGGCTGCGGCGAGGGACGGTTGGCGACCTCGACCGCGCCACCCGGACCGTCCAGCGGCTCCGGCCCCTCGGCACCCTCGTCGGGTGCCCCTATGGCGTACGAGCGTCCTTCGGCCTCCGGAGCGGAGAGCAGCTGCCCCGGCCCCGGGGCGGAGCCGGCCGGTGCGCCCGGCGCGGGGCCCGGCGCGGGCGGGACGGGCTGGGACGGCGCGGGCTGCGGCAGTGCCGCCTGCGGGGCGCGCTCGCTCTCCGGCGGGGCGGCGAGCTTGCGGCGCCGCCCGGCGCCGTTGCCGAGCGTCTGGTTCTGCTGGTGGGCGATGTGCTGCGCGAACGGCACACCCTGCCCGAGCGTCCGGACGCTGAACGCGCGTCCCTGCGTCGAGTCCGACGAACCCCCGGGCAGCGGCGCCTCCGCGGGGAGCGGCTGCCTGCGCGCGTCAGGTCCGGGCTCGTCGTTCCGCGGGCGGCTCTCCGCCACGCCGGTGCCTCCGGCGGAGTCGGAGGTGCCCGTGACGGCGGTGCCGGTGGTGTGGGTGGTCCGGCCGGCCGCGGACCGGTCCGGACCGTCGCCGTCCCGGCCGCCGGGCAGATCGACGCCCTGCTCACCGGGGTGCCCGCCGGGCCGTTCGTCGGCCTGTCCGGGCTGCTGCGGCTGCTGTGCGCGCGGTGCGGCCTGCTGCTCCACGGGCTGCCCGACGGCCTGTCCGGGCTGCTGGGACCCGTCGGCATGACGCGCCCGGCGCCGCCCGGTCGGTACGGGGTGTGCCTGGGACGGTGTGTGGTCGTCGTCCGGCACGATGCCCACGGCGTCGTGGCGTCCGGGCAGCGAGGCGTCCGCGTCGGCGGCCGTGGACGGGGTCCGGTCGGCCTCCGCGGGCGGGAGGGCGAACGCGGTACGGGGCCCGGCCTGCTCGGCCTGAGCGGACCGCTCCTGCGCGGCCGCCAGCGCCCGCCGCGCCCGCCTTCCGCTCGGCTGCGGCACCGGAGCCGGGCCGTCACCGGCCGGCGAGAGGCCCTCGGGAGCGGGTGTCGCAGCGGACGGGGAAACGGGAGCGGGTGTCGCAGCGGACGGGGAAACGGGAGCGGTAGGGGAACCGGAAGTCGGCAGGGCCAGCTGGTTCTCGCCGCCCTGACGCGCCCGGTGCCCACCCGCCGGCACCGGCGACGGCGCCTCGGCCGACACGCCCTGGGGCGGCACGGCCTGCCCACGCTGCGGACGGCCACCACCTCCCTGCGCGCCCTCCGCCGCGGTCACCACCGCACCCTCGGACGGCACCGAGGCCGAAGGGAGCGCCAACGCCTGTCCCGGCCCCTGCTGCTCGACGGCGCCCTCCCCCGGCCGCTGCCCCTGTTCGGGCGACTGGGACAGCTGAGCCGGAAGGGCGTGCCGGTCACCGGTCTCGGCCGGGCTCGGCCGCCCCCGCCTGCGCCCCGACCCTTCGCTCTGCTGGGCGGGAACGATGTCGTTCGCGCTCTGCGTCCTGCGCGTCTCCTGCGAATCCTGCGCCGAGGGTTCACGACGCGCCCGTCGCCGCCCCGTCGGCTCGGCCGCCCCGGTGTCACCTTCCCCGGAGGCGCCGGCCGCTGCTCCGGAACCACCCACGGGGCTCTCCAGGAACGCGTCCGTGGACGCCCGCCGCGCGCGTCGCCGCCCCCCGCCGGGCGCGCCCTGACCGGCCATCGGTTCCGGCTCGGGTGCGGGCTCCGGCTCGGGCGCCGGTGGCATCACCGTGCCCGAACCCGCGCCCAACGGCACTTCGAGGACGTATGCGCTGCCGCTCATCCCCGGCACCTCGTGCGTCTGGAGCACACCGCCGTGCGCCCGGACGATCCCGCGCACGATCGGCTCGTGCACCGGGTCTCCCCCGGCGAACGGACCACGCACCTCGATCCGTACGACCTCACCGCGCTGCGCCGCCGCGACGACGACCGTCGAGTCGACGTAGCCACCGCCCGGCACCACGCGGGCCTTGCCGGTCGAGTCGACGCCGGCGACGTCCGCGACCAGATGGGCGAGCGCGGTCACCAGCCGGGGCGCGTCCACCTCCGCCTCGATCGGCGGCGCGTGCACCGCGAACTGGGCACGTCCGGGACCGATCAGCTCGACGGCCGCGTCGATTCCGGCCGTCACGACCGAGTCGAGCAGCACGTTCGTCTTGACCAGCTCCTCCGCACCGGCGTCCAGGCGCTGGTAGCCGAGCACATTGTCGACGAGCGTGGTCATCCGGGCGTAGCCCGCGGCCAGGTGGTGCAGGATCTGGTTGGCCTCCGGCCACAGCTGGCCGGCCGGGTCGGCGGCGAGCGTGGAGAGTTCGCCGCGCAGCTCCTCCAGCGGCCCGCGCAGTGACTCGCCGAGCACGGCGGTGAGCTGGGTGTGCCGGGCCGTCAGCGCCGCCAGCCGTTCGGCCTGCTCCTCCAGTTCGGCCGAGTACCGCTCGGCCCGGTCGGCCAGCTCCGTGCCGTGCCGTTCCGTCAGACTGGCGATCTCGTCGGCGTGGCTCGCGGTCAGCCCGGCGACCTCGGCCCCGTGCTGCTCGCGAAGCTCCTCGTAGGGCCTGCGGTCGGTGAACGTCATGACCGCGCCGACCAGCTGGTCCCCGTCCCGGACCGGCGCGGTGGTCAGGTCGACGGGCACCTGCGCACCGCTCTTGGACCACAGGACCTGACCGCGCACCCGGTGCTTGCGGCCGGACCGGAGGGTGTCGGCGAGCGGCGACTCCTCGTACGGGAACGGCTCGCCCTCCGCCCGCGAGTGCAGGATCAGCGGATGCAGCTCCTGGCCGCCCAGGTCGCTGGCGCGGAAGCCGAGGATCTGCGCGGCGGCGGGGTTGACCAGGACGACCCGGCCGTCCGTGTCCGTACCGACGACGCCCTCGGCCGCGGCCCGCAGGATCATCTCGGTCTGCCGCTGCGAACGGGCCAGTTCGGCCTCCGTGTCGACGGTGCCCGACAGGTCCCGCACGACGAGCATCAGCAGCTCGTCCCCCGTGTAACTGCCGCCGTAGCCGCTCTGGAAGTCGTTGTACGCGGCCTGACCGTCCTCCAGGCTGGCGCTGGTGACCTCGACCGGGTACTCGTTGCCGTCGGTCCGCCGTGCGGTCATCCGTGTCGGCTTCGTACGGCCGCGGTCGTCGGCGGAATCGGGCCTGCGCATCGACCCGGGGATCAGCTTGGAGTCGAACTCCGGGAGCAGGTCGAGGAGCCCGCGTCCGACGAGCGCCGTGCCTGGCGTCTCGAACATCTCCAGGGCGATGGTGTTGGCGTTGACGACCGTGCCGTTGCAGTTGACGAGCAGCAGCCCGTCGGGGAGTGCATCGAGTATGGCTGCGAGGCGAGCAGTGCCTCGGGATGGCCTGCTGCTCACGACGACGCTTCCTCCCTGGTTACCGCACCTTGCCGACAGCGGGCCCCATCTTGCCCCTCGGGCCGCAGGCTGTCACGGAAGGAGTCTAAAGGCAGGGAAGGGACGGGGGACGGCGGATGCGGGGGAGCTCTCACCAAGGTTCTGTGCATACGGTGTACGACTCCAGCCCGTCACGTGCCGTTCGGGATCACCGGGGAAGGGATGCGGCCCCCGCTCATCGGACGTTGGGGAGCACCGGCCGCAGACCGTTCCAGCGCCCGATCGCACAGCCGTTGGTCCGGTCGAAGACCGTGTCGATGTCCCTTCCCTGCCAGCTCCCGGTGATCCGGGCGGTCGCGGGCCCACCGGACTGCAGGGTGCACATCGCGTCCCCGGGGACCGGGGCGAACGGGTCCGCACCCTCGCCCGCCAGCTCGTCCAGCCGGTCGCAGGCCTGCCGCGCAGCCGGGTGACTGCCGCCCGCGGGCCCGCACTCCAGCTCGAAGACCCCCTCGGAAGCGCGGTCCCCCGTGTTCGAGACCGTCACCGTCAGCCGGGTGCGGCCGTCGTCCCCGTGCAGCAGCGGCACCGGCAGCGGCAGAGGAAGAGGGGTGGCGGACGCGGTCGCGGCCGGCGCGGCGGCGGACAGCGCGGCAAGGGAGACGACGGCGGTGAGGGCGAGGCGGCGCAGCATGCGGGCTCCTGTGCTCGTGCACTTCGACGGGAGGGACGGGACAGCCGGTGGAACGAAGGAATGGCGGAGGACGGCGCCTCCGTCATCACTAACGCTCCGAACGCCACGGCGTTGCGCAACCGCGGGTGCTTTGCCCTCGCGCCCGCCTGCCTAGTACCGTAGGTCGCGATTGGTGGCACGACACTCAACTGTGTCATCATCTGCACGCACCACTCGCGCTCGCGCGGGGTGTGCTGGAGGCGTCGCCTAGTCCGGTCTATGGCGCCGCACTGCTAATGCGGTTTGGGTCTTAAAGCCCATCGAGGGTTCAAATCCCTCCGCCTCCGCTTTCCCACCGAAGCCCCGTGCCACCGGCACGGGGCTTCGGCCGTATCCGGACCCGATCGGTCCGGATACGGCCCCGGGATGACGCGCGGCCCGTTCGGGCGCTCGGTCCGGCCCTCGCCCGCGATGGGTTCTGACACGTCGTTTTCGCAGGTCAGAGGTGGTGTGGCTAAAGGATTTCGCGCTACGGCGCAGGTCATGTAATGTTGTTCCCGCAACGCCGACCAGGCAGAAAAGCCCGGAACGCACAAGCACTCGTAGCTTAACGGATAGAGCATCTGACTACGGATCAGAAGGTTGCAGGTTCGAATCCTGCCGAGTGCACAGCAGCAAGAGGCCCCCGGAAGAATCCGGGGGCCTCTTGGCATTCCTCCGACCGAATCGGAATCCGGGAGTTCACACATGGGCTGGCAGTGCACCGGGCTTCGGTGGCCGGACGCGCGGGGGCTGCCCGTGCTCGGGTGGCGGCGGAGCGGGGCAGTACGGGTGAGCGCGCCGGCCTATGGGACGGAGCTCGGGTTCCGGGCCGTGGGGCGGCGGGGCTGTGTCGGGGCGCGGGGGAACGCGTGTCCGGTGGGGGCCGTGGTGCCGGGGCGGAGCACCGGGGCCCGGTGCCCGGAGTGTGCGCGGCTGGACCGGGCGCACTCGGTGGCCGCCGACACGATCGCGGACGACCCCCGGACGTACCGCGTGTATCTCGCCTGGTTCGGGCCGGGGATGGTGAAGGTCGGGATCACCGCGGAGGAGCGGGAGGCGGCGCGGCTGCGGGAGCAGGGGGCCGTGGTGTTCAGCTGGCTGGGGCGGGGGCCGTTGATGGCGGCGCGGCGGACCGAGGAGCTGCTGCGGTCGGCGCTCGGGGTGCCGGACCGGATTCCGTACGCCGGGAAGCGGGCCGTGCGCGCGGTGCTGCCGGGGGCGGCGGAGCGGCGTGCCGAGGTGGCGGAGCTCTACGGGCGGGCCGTGGCGTTGGAGGGAGCCGGGTGGCCGGAGTCGCTGGAGCGGTTGCCGTTCGAGGCGGTCGATCATGCCGGGGTCTTCGGGCTGGAGGGTGCGGTCGAGGTGGCGTGGGCGGTCACCGAGTTGGTGGACGGTGGTGTGGTCGGGGGACGGCTGGTGGCGGCGGCCGGGCCCGATCTGCATCTGGAGACGGTGACGCACGGGGCCGTGGTGCTGGACACCCGGCTGATGACCGGGTGGGAGCTGGCGGGCGCCGATGCGGGGGCCGGGGTGGATGTGCCGGTGGCCGACATCGGGGGCGGTGGAGTGCAGGGCGGGCTGTTCTGAGATCGTCGGGGGCGGACGGTGAAAGGGGTGCGGAGTGAGTGGTGACACCGACGACGTCGCGCGGTTCCGGGAACGGCTGGGGCTGCCCGGGATCATCGACGTCCATACGCACTTCATGCCGGAGAGGGTGCTGCGCAAGGTCTGGGCGTACTTCGACTCCGCCGGGCCGCTGACCGGGATGCAATGGCCGATCGAGTACCGGCACGACGAGGACGAACGCCTCGCGCTGCTGCGGTCGTTCGGCGTGCTCCGGTTCACCTCGATGCTCTACCCGCACAAGGCCGGGATGGCGGCCTGGCTGAACGGCTGGGCGGCCGACTTCGCACGCCGGGTGCCGGACTGTCTGCACACCGCGACCTTCTTCCCCGAGGACGGCGTGGAGCGGTATGTGCGCGAGGCCGTGGAGGCCGGGGCGCGGGTCTTCAAGTCGCACGTGCAGGTCGGCGCTTACGACCCCAACGACCCGCTGCTGGACCCGGTGTGGGGGCTGCTCGCGGAGGCCGGGATCCCGGTGGTGACGCACTGCGGCTCCGGGCCCGCGCCCGGCAAGCACACGGGGCCCGAACCCGTCGGCCGGCTGCTCGCGCGGCATCCGCGGCTGAGACTGGTCGTGGCGCACATGGGGATGCCGGAGTACGCGGAGTTCCTGGCGCTGGCGGAGACGTACCGGGAGGTGCGGCTCGACACGACGATGGCGTTCACGGACTTCACGGAGGACCACGCCCCGTTCCCCGTGGCCGAACGGGGACAACTTGCCGCGCTCGGGGACCGGATCCTGCTGGGGACGGACTTCCCGAACATCCCGTATCCGTACGCGCATCAACTGCACGCGCTGGAACGGCTGGAGCTGGGGGACGACTGGCTGCGCGCGGTCTGTCACGGGAACGCGAGCGCGTTGTTCGCCGTGGACTGACCGCTCGCGAAGGGCCGCTTGCGAAGGTGCTCGTGAAGGGGCTCGTGAAGGGGCACTTGTGAAGAGGCCGGTCCCGAAAGGGGCGCTCCTGACGGGCCGCCTTTTCTCAGGGAATTCACAGAATCGGGAAAGGGCCCTCTCAGAGGCGCCTCACAGGGTTGAGGCATGACGACGACCTCGCCCCTGGGGCGTACCGAACTGCTGAGGACGGACCGCAGTCCCGTCCGTGTGCTGGTGGTGGACGACGAGGCTCCGCTCGCCGAGCTGCTCTCCATGGCCCTGCGTTACGAGGGCTGGGAGGTGCGCAGCGCCGGGGACGGTGCCGGTGCCGTCCGGATGGCCCGGGACTTCCGGCCCGATGTGGTGATCCTCGACGTGATGCTGCCCGACACGGACGGGTTCGCCGTACTCGGCAGACTGCGGCGGGAGCTGTCCGAGGTCCCGGTGCTCTTCCTGACCGCGCGCGACGCGGTGGAGGACCGGATCGCCGGTCTCACCGCGGGCGGCGACGACTACGTCACCAAGCCGTTCAGCCTGGAGGAGGTCGTGGCGCGGCTGCGCGGTCTGATCCGGCGCTCCGGTACGGCGGCCCTGCGCAGCGAGTCGACGCTCGTCGTCGGCGATCTGGTCCTCGACGAGGACAGCCACGAGGTGAGCCGGGGCGGGACGTCCATCCACGTCACCGCGACCGAGTTCGAGCTGCTGCGCTTCCTGATGCGCAATCCGCGGCGGGTGCTGAGCAAGGCCCAGATCCTCGACCGGGTGTGGAACTACGACTTCGGCGGGCAGGCGAACGTCGTCGAGCTGTACATCTCGTACCTGCGCAAGAAGATCGACGCGGGACGGTCGCCGATGATCCACACCCGGCGCGGGGCGGGGTACCTCATCAAGCCCGGTGAGTAGCCCGGTGCACAGCCCCGTGCGCAGGCGCGTGGGGCGGCGGCGGGGGCCGTGGACGCTGCGGACCCGGCTCGTCGTCTCGGCGGTGACGCTGATCGCCGTGGTGGCCGCGGTCATCGGCTCGGTCACCACCGTCGCCTACCGCAGCTACGTGTACGGCAAGCTCGACGACCAGTTGAACGCCATCGCCATGCGGGCCGGGAAACCGCCCGGTGGCGGGGCGGGACTGATGCCGGGCGGTGCGCCCAAGAGCGACGACCCGCTGGCCCGGTCGGGGTGAGCCTTGTCGCGTCGCCGGCCGGGCCGACGGCGTACACCCTCTCCACGCTGAACACCGGGCATCAGGGATCGATCGTCACGGCCGGTCCGTCCGGAGCCAGTTCCATGGGCGGCCTCGGAGGCGGCGGCCGGGGCCGCCCCGGGGGCATGGGTGACAAAACGGCCGACGGAATGCGGCCTCCGGGCCAGGCCGGTCAGCAGGGCGGCCCACAGGGCGGCGGCATGGGTCGGCCCCCGGCGGGAGGCCAGGGCGGCAACCAGCAGAACGGCGGACAACCGGGAGCCATGCCCGGCACCGGCACCGCTCCCGGCGCCCCACCCGGTGGCATGGGTGAGGGCGGTGCCCCGGGAGGCGGCGGCATGGGCGGTCTGCTCAACGGCGCAGCAGCAGATCCGCGACGACCGGGCGGTGGTCCGAGGCGAGTGTCTCGGCCACCGCCGCGTCGCGCACCCGTACCGAATCCTTCGACACCGCCACGTAGTCGATCCGCTGCACCGGGTCCTTGGCCGGGTACGTCGGGCCGCCGGGCTCGATGTCGGTCAGTTCCTCCCACAGTGGGGCGAGTTCGGGTGCGGTCGGCGCCGCGTTGAAGTCACCGAGCAGGATCTGCCGCACCCGCTGCCGTCCGGGGGCCTTGTCCTCGGCCATGATCCGGCGGGTGTCGGCGACCTGTGCGGTCCGTACGGACGGGTCTCCGCGGTAGTCGAGGTGCGTCACATACACATGCACGGGCAGCCCCCGCACCCGCAGGACCACCTCGCCGAAGCCGGGCGCCGGGGTCGGTACGGGGTTCGGGTCCTGGGTGGAGAGCCGGGTGATCTCATGGTTCTCGGCGCTCACGATCCGGTACCTGGACAGCACCGCGACCCCGAACTCGCGCCGGGGCGCGCCGGGGGTCACCGGATCGAGGCTGTAGATCGGGGCGAACGAGACCCGCATGTGCAGCCGCTCGGCCAGCTCTCCCGCCAGATCGCGCCACTCGCTGCGGGTGCCCCAGTGGGCGTCGACCTCCTGCAGCCCGATCACATCGGCGTCCAGCGAACGCAGTTCGGCGGTCTGCCGGTCGAGGTCGAAGACATTGTCCATGCCGGCGCCCGCATGGATGTTGTACGTGGCCACCCGCAGCGGCACCGTGTGCTCCTGCCCGGCGGCCGACGCGGGAGGCGCGAGAGCGGTCCCCAACAGGCCCGCTGCGATGAGTACTTCCACCGTACGACGACGCAGTGACATACCACTCCAGTCCTTGTCGGATCAGCGGCGAGCACGGTACCGCGCGGAAATGAGCTGTACACCGTACAGGGCTAGCTATACGGTGTACGTCTCGTACTCGTACACCGTATAAGGCATCAGGAGTCCGCATGACGGCGACCGCCGCCGAGCAGAAGCACCTCTCGCCGCCGAGCCACCCGCAGCGCTGGCTGATCCTCGGAGTGATCTGCCTCGCCCAGCTCACCGTGCTGCTCGACAACACCGTGCTCAATGTCGCGATCCCCTCCCTCACCCGGGAGCTGGACGCCTCCACCGCCGATGTGCAGTGGATGATCAACGCCTATTCGCTGGTCCAGTCGGGTCTGCTTCTCACAGCAGGCAGTTCCGCCGACCGCTACGGCCGCAAGAAGATGCTCGTCGCGGGGCTCGCCCTGTTCGGTATCGGCTCGCTGGTGGCCGGACTGGCCCAGTCGTCCGCGCAGTTGATCGCCGCCCGTGCGGGCATGGGCATCGGCGGTGCGTTGCTGATGACGACGACCCTGGCCGTCGTCGTGCAGATCTTCGACGACACGGAGCGGGTCAAGGCGATCGGCATCTGGTCGACCGTCAGCTCGCTCGGCTTCGCCGTCGGACCGCTGATCGGCGGAGTGATGCTCGACCACTTCTGGTGGGGCGCGATCTTCCTGATCAACATTCCCGTCGCGGTCATCGGTCTGGCCGCCGTCGTCCGGCTCGTCCCGGAGTCCAGGAACCCCAGTGGCGACCGCCCCGACCTGTTCGGCGCGCTGCTCTCCACCATCGGCATGGCGTCCGTCGTGTACGCGATCATCTCCGGCCCGGAGCACGGCTGGACGTCGGGCCGGGTGCTGCTGACCGCCTTCACCGGGGTCGTCGTCCTCACCGGATTCGTGCTGTGGGAGCTGCACATCCCGTACCCGATGCTGGACATGCACTTCTTCCGGAACCAGAAGTTCATCGGGGCGGTCGCGGGCGCGATCCTGGTCGCCTTCGGGATGGGCGGCTCGCTGTTCCTGCTCACCCAGCAGCTCCAGTTCGTCCTCGGGTACGGACCGCTGGAGGCCGGCCTGCGGACGGCTCCGCTGGCGCTGAGCGTCGTCGCGCTCAATCTCACCGGACTGGGCGCCAGGCTGGTGCCCAAGCTGGGTACGCCGGTCACCATCGCGGCCGGGATGAGCCTGCTGGCCGCCGGACTCGCGGCGATCGCGCTGCTCGGCGGCAACGGCTACGGGGGCATGCTGCTCGGCCTGGTCGTGATGGGCGCGGGCATCGCACTCGCCATGCCCGCCATGGCCAACGCGATCATGAGCGCCATTCCGCCGGAGAAGGCGGGCGTGGGCGCCGGAGTCAACGGCACGCTCGCCGAATTCGGCAACGGGCTGGGGGTCGCCGTGCTCGGCGCGGTGCTCAACTCCCGCTTCGCGGCGCTCGTGCCGGCGGCCGTCGGGGCGGCCTCGCTGCCTGCCGCACTGGCCTCGGCCGGCGATGCCCGCGAGCGGGTACGGATCACGGACGCCTTCGCCTCGGGACTGGAGACCAGCCAGCTCGTCGGGGCGGTGGCGGTACTGGCCGGAGGCCTGCTGGCCGCGGCGCTTCTGCGCCGCGCCGAGCGGGCAGATTCCGCCCGGGCGGCCTCGGCCGGGGCCGAGGCAGCGGCATAGCATCGAGGGGGGTGTATCGGATCGTATGAATCCGCTTCATGCGCGCGCGTACGCGTCCGATCCGTCCCTCCGGCAAGACGAGGAGAGTGCCATGGTGTCCGCGGCCGATCGTGTGAAGAACCCTGCCAGGACCAGTGTGTGGCTGGATCAGCGGGCACCGTCGCGCGCCCGCAGATCGGACCAGCCGGCCGGTCTGGACCGGGAGAAGATCACCGCGGCGTCGGTCCGGCTGCTGGACGCCGAGGGCCTCGCCAAGTTCTCCATGCGCCGGCTCGCCGCCGAGCTGGACGTCACCGCGATGTCCCTCTACTGGTACGTGGACACCAAGGACGATCTGCTGGAACTGGCCCTCGACTCGGTCTACAGCGAGATCGCGCCCCCTCGGGAGGACGCGCACTGGCACGACCGACTGCGCGAACTGGCGACGGCCTACCGGCACCTGCTGATCCGGCACGTCTGGGTCTCGCCGCTCGCCGGGCACTTCCTCAACATGGGCCCGCACTCGATGCTGTTCTCGTACGCCATCCAGGACGTGATCCGGGCGACGGGCCTGCCGCTGCACCAGCAGACGGGGGCGCTCTCCGCGGTCTTCCAGTTCGTGTACGGATTCGGCACCATCGAGGGTCACTTCGTGCAGCGCAGTGTCGATTCGGGGATCAGCCAGGACGAGTTCTTCCGGCAGGCGCTGGGAGCCATCCGGAGCCAGCCGCAGCTCAGCCGGATCGTGGAGTCCTCGCAGGACCTGATGGACGCCCGCGGCGGCGACACGGTCGAGGAGATGCGCGAGCGGGACTTCACCTTCGCCCTGGACCTCTTGATCGCGGGCATCGAGGCGATGCGGGACCGCTGAGACCCCGCTCGCCCCTCAGTACCCGCGCCCCGCGGTGGCCGGGGCCCGCCCCTCCGCCACCGCGCCCCAGCACGCCGCGAAGTCCGTGACGATGTCCTCGTCCGCGGTGATGCCCGCGGAGTGGGAGGCGTCCACCGTCGGCCCGGCTGCCGGAACGTACATGCGTTCGGGAGGGCACAGCGGGAAGTCGTCGGGGAACAGCCGTCAGCTGCCGGACGCCAGGTGGGCGGGGAAGCCGCCGGTGGCGATCGGACCCCACCGCTCGGGAGTGATCCGGATGATCGACTTGCCCTGCTTCACCATCGCCGCCCGGTACTCGTCCCAGTCCGGGTGCTCCCCGGAGATGTTCCGGAAGTACTCGACGAGCGGCTCGACCGAATCCGGTGAGTCGATCACCTCGGCCGAGCCGTCGATCTGCACCCACGGTCCGTTCCACTCGTCCGACAGGACGATCACGCTGACCCGCTCGTCCCGTTTGGCGTTGCGGGTCTTGGCCCGTTCGGGGTAGGTCGAGACGACGATCCGGCCAAAGTCGTCGACACCACAGGTCAGCGGGGAGCCCTGGGGGCGGCCGTCGGACCGGGTGGTCAGCAGGATCGCCCGGTGCCTGGGCCGTACGAAGGCCAGCAACTCGTCGAGTTCCACAGCGGTGTTCGTCGCGATGTTCGGTGCCATGTTCGCAGACTACGACGGCAGGGACTCACCCTGCACGGCCTGGATGTCGAGCTCCACCCGAAGCGTCGTGCCGATCGCCGAGATGCCGGCCTGCACCACCTGGTTGTAGTTCATGGCGAAGTCCTCGCGGCGCAGCTCCGCCGTGGCGCTGAACGCCGCACGCACCCCGCCCCACGGGTCCGGGCCCGTCCCGAGGTAGCTCAGGTTCAGGTCGACCGGGCGCACGACACCGTGCATCGTCAGCTCGCCGTGGACCAGCCAGCGGTCCGGGCCCGCCGGGGTCAGTCCGTTCGAGCGGTACGTGATCTCCGGGAACCGGTCCGAGTCCAGGAAGTCCGGCGAGCGCAGGTGCTTGTCCCGCATGCCGTTGCCGGTGTCGATGCTGGCCGCGCCGATGACGGCGTCGACCCGGGAGCGGTGGACCTCCTCCGCGATCTCGATCCGGCCGCTGAACTCGGTGAACCGGCCGTGCACGCTGGAGATCCCCAGGTGCTGCGCGACCGCGGCCACCGAGGAGTGTGCCGGGTCCAGCGACCAGGCGCCCGGCGGCGGCAGCTCCACACCGCCCTGGCGGGCCAGCACCACCGTGCCGGCCTCGACCCGCCCGCTCGCCGTGACGAGGGCGGTGGAGGCGGCGGGGGCGTACCCGACCGCCGTGACGATCACCGTGTACGCGCCGGCCTGCAGGGGAGCGTCGGTCCGCACCGCCCCGTCCTCGTCGGCGGTGGCCCGCAGCACCTGCGTGCCGGTCATGTCGGTGACCGTCACGACCGCGTGCTGAACCGCCCAGCCGTCCCGCGTCCGTACCTGTGCGCGAAGTCCCATCCCGTTTTCTCTCCTTGCTCAATGACTCAATGAGTCGGGCCCCGGGGTGGGGACGGCAGGCCGTCCCCTGCCTGCCGTCCCCACCCCCGGGGCCCATTTCCACCGGCCGGTACAGCGTCTCCGCTCGGAACGCCGACCCGCCAGGGGTCTGTGATCACGACCTCGGCCGAGGTCGTTACTCGCCGGGGTGGGCGAGCTCGATGTCGTGGCCGTCGACCCCGCGACCGGCCACGGTCAGCGCGCCGGCCACCGGCGGGTAGCCGGTCGCGATGACCGAGTACTCGCCCGCGTCCAGGTCGGCGAAGGCGTACGCCCCGTCCTCCCCGGTCGTCGAGGTGGCGACCACGTTGCCCGCCGCGTCGACCAGCGTGACCCGGGCGTCCGGCAGCGGCCGACGGCCGGCTCCGGCCCGTACGACACCCTGGACCAGTGCACCGGACTGCAGCGCGGCCTCGATCCGGGTGACGCCCTGGCCGCCGATCTCCACCGGCAGCGCCAGCGGACGGTAGCCGGCGGCGTTCACCGCGACGGTCACCGAACCGGGGACCAGCTCACCGAAGGTGAACTCGCCCGCCTCACCGGACCTGCCGGTGGCCAGCACATCGCCGCGCACATCGGTCACGACGACCATGGCGCCCTCGACCGGGGCCGCGGTCTCGGCGGTCCGCACGGTCCCGGCCAGGCCGCTCGTACCGGAGAGCAGGATGTCGTACGCGAGCGGCTCGTCGCCGACGACCACCGTGGACGCCTGCGGCTGGAAGCCGTCGGCGGACGCGATCAGGACGTAGCTGCCGGAGCCCGGCGCGTCCAGGCCGTAGCCGCCGTCGGCCTGGGCGACGGAGCGCCCCAGCTGGCGGCCGGCCAGCGAGATCAGCGTGACGGCGGCGCGGGCGACGGGTGCGCCCTCGGCGCCCCGCACCACACCGTGCACGGCCGTGCCCTGCAGGGTGGCGACCGGGGCCTGAAGGGTGTCGACCGCGGTGCCCCCGGACGTCGCCTCGGCGACGTGCGCCACAGCGGCGGCCGGAGCCGCGACCGGCTCCTCGGCGGGGACCTCGGCGGGGACCTCGGCGGTGGCCGGGGCCTCGCTCACGGCGTTCGTCTTCAGCGCGACCTCCTTGATGAAGATCGTGACCAGGAAGGCGATCAGCGCGGCCGGGGCGGCGTACAGGAAGACATCGCCGACACCGTGCCCGTAGGCACTCTCCACGACCGTACGGAACGGTTCGGGCAGCGCGTGCACGTCGGGGATGCCCCCGCCGCCGGTGCCACCGTGGCCCATGGCCTCGCCCTTGGGGCCGAGCTCCGCGAGACCGTCCTTGACGTAGTGGGTGACGCGGTTCGCCATGACGGCGCCCAGCGCCGAGACGCCGATCGCACCACCGAGGGAACGGAAGAAGGTGACGACGGAGCTGGCCGAGCCGAGGTCGGCCGGAGCGACCTGGTTCTGCGTGGCGAGCACCAGGTTCTGCATCATCATGCCGATGCCGAGGCCCATGACGGCCATGAAGACCGCGATGTGCCAGTACTCCGTGTCGTACCGGATGGTGCCCAGCAGCCCGAGCCCGGCGGTGACCAGGAAGCCACCGGTGACCAGCCAGGCCTTCCAGCGGCCCGTCTTGGTGATGATCTGGCCGGAGACGGTCGAGGAGACGAACAGACCCGCGATCATGGGGATCGTCATGACACCGGACATCGTCGGCGACTTGCCGCGTGCCAGCTGGAAGTACTGGCTGAAGAAGACGGTGCCCGCGAACATCGCGATACCGACGAACAGCGAGGCCAGCGAGGCCAGCGTGATGGTGCGGTTGCGGAAGAGGCGCAGCGGGATGATCGGCTCGCTGGCCCGGGACTCGATGAAGACGAAGACCAGCGCGAGGATCAGGGAACCCGCGAGCATCACGCCGGTCTGCCAGGACAGCCAGTCGTACTTGTCGCCCGCGAAGGTCACCCAGAGGAGCAGCAGCGAGACGGCGGCGCTGATGAAGAACGCGCCGGCCCAGTCGACCTTGACCTCACGCTTGACGACCGGGAGCTTCAGGGTCTTCTGGAGCACGATCAGCGCGATGACCGCGAACGGCACACCGACGTAGAAGCACCAGCGCCAGCCCATCCAGCTGGTGTCCGTGATGACACCGCCGAGCAGCGGACCGCCGACGGTGGCGACGGCGAACACCGCGCCGAGGTAGCCGCTGTAGCGACCGCGCTCACGCGGGGCGATCATCGCCGCCATCACGATCTGCGCGAGGGCGGAGAGACCGCCGACACCGATGCCCTGGACGACACGGCAGGCGATCAGCATGCCGCTGCTGGTCGACATACCGGCGACGACCGAGCCCGCGACGTAGATGATGAGGGCTATCTGGACCAGCAGCTTCTTGCTGAACAGGTCGGAGAGCTTGCCCCACAGGGGGGTCGTCGCGGTCATCGCCAGCAGCGAGGCCGTGACGACCCAGGTGTAGGCGCTCTGGCCGCCGCCGAGGTCGGAGATGATCTCCGGCAGGGCGTTGGAGACGACCGTCGACGACAGGATCGCGACAAACATGCCGAGCAGCAGCCCGGTCAGTGCTTCCATGATCTGCCGGTGTGTCATCGGCGCGCCGGACGGGGAATCCGCTGATCCCCCGTGCTTGGCGTGGCCGCCCCGCACACCGGTCGGTGTGGTCGTAGCCATTGAGTTCCTTGTCTTTGCTTCTGTTACACAGGTGTACGGGTGTGCGAGTCGTTGTCGCTGTCGGCGTGCCGGGGGCGGCAGTCGCCGCTGTGCTTTCCGGGGGCACATCCTCCGGGGCCGCGACAGGCGAAGCTGTCGCGCAGCCGGGCCAACAGCGTGCTGAGCTGTCCGACCTCGTCGTCGGACCAGTGGGAGAGGTTGTGGGCGAACATTTCGGTGGTCCGACGGTTCAGATCACTGAGCACGTCGTCCCCGGCGGGGGTCAGCCGCAGGATGCGGGACCGCTTGTCGGCCGGGTCCGAGGACCGCTCGATCCAGCCGTGCTCCGCCACATGGGCCACATGACGGCTGGTCACCGACAGGTCGACGTCCAATAGTTCGGCCAGTCTGCTGATCCGCATCTCGCCGTGCTGATGGAGAAGAGCCAGCACGGCGGCGGAGCCGGCAGGACATTCGGCGGGCAGGATGCGGGCGAGACCTCGCTTGACGGCCCCGACGGCGCTGAGCTGCCGGGCCAGTTCTTCGTACTGACTCCGTGCGGCCACGGGACCCCCAGACATCTCACCGGTCATCTTGTTGCTTAGGGCAACCATAGATTTGTTGGTTGCTGCAGGCAAACGAAGAAGGCCTTGCATAAGTAAAGGAACGCAAAAGGCTGTGTAGGGCCCGAGTCAAAAGGCCCAGCGTGTGGGGCGCGCGGCGGGACAGGTGTGGTTCGCGCCACAGGCGGGGCGATCGGGTGTCCGATGTGGGCTGCGCGCCGGGTGGCCTGCCCGCCGCTTCCGGGCGCCCGCTCCCCGCGCCCGCTCCCCGCGGCCGCGGGCTGCCCGTTCCGTATATCCGGGTGCGGGGCTTCCGTGTGTACGGGTGCGGGGCAGCCACCCCTCCTTCGCCGACCGTGGGCTTCGGTCCGTACCCTTCAGTGACCCGGGGGTTGGGCCCCCACTCCGAGTTCGCTAGGGTCCTGGCCCATGGCACACAACCCCCATGCCCCGCAGGGCCCCGAGGGCAACCACGACCCGGCCGGCAGCACCCAGATGTTCCGCGCCTTCGTCGACGAGGGCGAGCCGCAGCGTCGGCAGCAGCCGGCCGCCTCGTCCGGACCGAAGACCGGGACGATCGTCACCGTCGTCGCGGTGATAGTCGTCCTCGCGGCGGTCGCCTGGCTCGCGCTCGGCTGACCCGGCGCACCGGCTTCTCCTCCACCTTCCGCTTCCACCCGTCACTTCAATACGGCGGTGACGTCCCTGGTCTCGACATGCATGCCCAGGGGCACCCGCCAGGCGTCCACGCAGACGGTGTACGTCTTCGTCCGTGCCGCCCCCGCGTCGATCGGCGCGGGCAGCGGCGCCGACGACTCGACGGTCGCCCAGTCGATTCCCAGCCCGCCGATGATGTGCGTGGCGAAGGTGACGGTCCCCGCGTCCGCCGATGATCCTCCGGTGTTGCGGAACGTGACGGTCACCTTCTCGCACCAGCGCTCGGACGCGGCCGCCCGCTCGGGGGCGCCCACCACCAGCACGGCAGGCCCCGCGGGTGCGGTGGGGCCGGGTGCCGACGGGGTCGCGGGGTCCGTGGGGCCACTGCCCGGCCCGCCCGATCCCGACGCACCGCCACTGCCGTCGCCGCTGCCCGTACCGCCTGTGCCGCCCGTGCCGGGAGTGCCGGACGGCCGGGCGGACCCGCCACCCGCGCCGCCGGCCCGTCCGGAGCCATTGCTCCCGGTCGTGCCCCCGGAGCCGTCGCTGCCGGGCGCACCGCTGGTGCCGTCACCGCCGGACGCACCGCTGGAGCCGTCACCGCCGGGCGCGGCACCCGGCGCAGGCCCACCGCCGGCCCGGCCTCCGGCGCCATCGCCGCCCCCGGTGCTTCGGCCGTCCCGGTCCAGCGGCACCAGGGATACCTTCCCCGACGGTGCCACCGCCCCCGTCGGAGCCTTCCGAGGGCCCGAGTCCGCCGCGCCGACCGCCGCATAGCCGCCGCCGTCGTCGGTCGTCCCGCCACAGGCGGCCAGCGCGCCGCCCAGGCACAGCACGGCCGCCGAGGCGGCGATCAGGATGCCCCGGCGGCCGGTCGAGTCGCGCATCTGACGTCGCATCGCGCCAGTGTGGCTGACGGTCCGTCAAATCGGAACCCATGTGCGTCGGCGTCGCGGTGCGGTGGTCCATGGCGGTCAGTCGGCGATGAGCCCCTCCCTGAGCTGGGCGAGCGTACGGGTCAGCAGGCGCGAGACGTGCATCTGCGAGATACCGACCTCCTCGCCGATCTGCGACTGGGTCATGTTGGCGAAGAACCGCAGCATGATGATCTGGCGCTCGCGCGGCGGAAGCTTGGCCAGCAGCGGCTTGAGCGACTCGCGGTACTCCACACCCTCCAGCGCCGAGTCCTCGTACCCCAGCCGGTCCGCGAGGGAGCCCTCGCCGCCGTCGTCCTCGGGCGAGGGGGAGTCCAGGGAGGAGGCGGTGTACGCATTGCCGACGGCAAGACCGTCGACCACGTCCTCCTCGGAGACGCCGAGTGCCTTGGCCAGCTCGGGCACGGTCGGCGAGCGGTCGAGCTTCTGGGCGAGCTCGTCGCTGGTCTTGGTCAGCGCGAGCCGCAGCTCCTGGAGGCGGCGCGGAACACGCACCGACCACGAGGTGTCGCGGAAGAAGCGCTTGATCTCCCCGACGACGGTCGGCATCGCGAACGTGGGGAACTCGACGCCCCGTTCGCAGTCGAACCGGTCGATCGCCTTGATCAGGCCGATCGTGCCGACCTGGACGATGTCCTCCATCGGCTCGTTGCGGCTGCGGAAGCGCGCCGCGGCGTACCGCACCAGCGGGAGGTTGAGCTCGATGAGTGTGTCCCGTACGTAGGCACGCTCCGGGCTGTCCGTTCCGTCGGGGCCCGGTGCGGGTCCCAGCGCGGCGAGCCGCAGGAACAGGGAGCGGGACAGAGTGCGGGTGTCGATGGCTTCCGGCGAGCTGGTGAGCGCAACGGGTGCGGGCGCGCTCTTCGTGAGCGTGAGCACCTTCGAGCTGCCCTGTTCTGCGGACATGCCACCCCCTTGAGGTCGCGGACGGTCGCGTTGAGCCGCGACCATCGGAGGAACGCAGCCTCCACCTGAATACCGGAGGCGAGGCCACGGCAAACGCGGTTCCCGCAGAATGTCACATGTCGGCAACACGCTGTAGTGACATGTCGACAAGTCTTGGTGGCGTCCGTGCAGTTAACGGGGGGTATGGGGCAATTCCGTTCGCCCGGAACGAACTTCAGGCGCTGCACTCGATCCGGTTAGGCCTCGATCCTGTTTGCGGATCGAAGTCGGGCGAAGCTACGGGCCAGCAGCCTTGACACATGCATCTGGGAGACGCCCAGTTCCGCACTGATCTGCGACTGCGTCAGGTTGCTGTAGTAGCGAAGCAGCAGGATGCGCTGCTCGCGCTCGGGCAGTTGTACGAGCAGATGCCGGACCAGATCGCGGTGCTCGACCCCGGCGAGGGCCGGGTCCTCGTAGCCGAGGCGGTCCAGCAGTCCGGGCAGCCCGTCGCCCTCCTGGGCGGCCTCCAGTGAGGTCGCGTGGTAGGAACGACCGGCCTCGATGCAGGCCAGTACCTCGTCCTCGGAGATCTTCAGCCGTTCGGCGATCTCCGCGGTGGTGGGCGAGCGGCCGTGAGCGGTCGTCAGGTCCTCGGTGGCGCCGGTGACCTGGACCCAGAGCTCGTGCAGCCGGCGCGGGACGTGGACGGTCCGTACGTTGTCCCGGAAGTACCGCTTGATCTCGCCGACGACGGTGGGCATCGCGAAGGTCGGGAACTGGACACCGCGTTCCGGGTCGAACCGGTCGATGGCGTTGATCAGACCGATCGTGCCGACCTGGACGACATCCTCCATCGGCTCGTTGCGGCTGCGGAAGCGCGCCGCGGCGTACCGCACCAGGGGGAGATTCGCCTCGATCAGCGCCGCCCGCACCCGGCCGTGCTCCGGGGTTCCCGGCTCCAGGTTCTTGAGCTGTCCGAACAGGACCTGGGTGAGCGCCCTGGTGTCCGCGCCCCTGGTCCTGGCGGGCGTCGTGGTGCCGTCGGGCGTCTCGGCCGGGACCGTCCCGATGTCTTCGGCGGCCGGGACGGCCGGGGCCGCCGGGACGGCCGGGGCCGCCGGGACGGTCTGGGGAGGCACTTGAGGCGCTGTACTGGCCGGCACGGTGACGCCACCCCTCTGCGGTCAACTTCGGTCAACTCATCCGTCAAAAGCGGTCATAGCATCACAAGACATGTCCACTGTGTGCAAGCACCGTATAGCGTCGTGTTGGGGTCAACTTGGTTTAAACACTAAAAAAAGCCCCTCACTGCAATGGTGAGGGGCTCGGGTGACCGGCCGGATCAGGCCGATCGGGCGGATCAGAACGGATAGTCGGCGATCACCCAGGTGGCGAACTCGCGCCACTGAGCTGCGGCGGCCTGATGGGCCGGATGCTCGATGTAGCGCTTCAGGGCGTCCTCGTCCAAGACCGCGGAGTTGATGGCGAAGTCGTACGCGATCGGCCGGTCGGTGATGTTCCAGGCGCACTCCCAGAACTCCAGCTCGGGGACCTGCCCCTCCAGTTCCTGGAAGGCCCTCGCCCCGGCGACGACCCGCGGGTCGTCCCGATCGACACCGTCGTTCAGCTTGAACAGGACCAGATGGCGGATCACGGGTTACTCCTACTTCACGAGCGCGGACATGAAGTCGCCGACGCTCTGTGCGGCACTCGAAACGCCCTCGAACCCTATCTGGACAAGATCTGCCGCCCGTTCCGGGGACGCGATGATCGTGTACAGCACGAAGACGACGACCACGTAGAGAGCTATCTTCTTCGCTTGCACCATCAGCCCCTGCCTCCCCTTGGATCCCCGTGCAGTCGGGCGATTCTATCCGCACGCATGGCCGTATCCCTTTGGTGTATCCGACCACTCACACCGCCTTTAAGGACCAACGACCTGTCGATCGGGGTCCTTCGCCCGCCCGCAGGGCTTCCGCGAGGCCGCAGGATGGGTGGCGAGCCCCGCGGACCAGGCAGGAACCGACGGGGCGAGGAACAGGACCTCACTGTGGGGTCCTCGCTGCGAGCTTCTTCCCCTGACCGCGGCGAGGGCTGGAGCGGCCTGTTCTCATCGGGGGAAGCGGCTTGTCCCCCCGATGCCGCTTTCCCCGACCAATGCTTCGGGCCGTGGCCCCGGGCACGACGGACGTCGACGCCCGGGGCCACAGCCACGTCCGCGGGAGCGCCGTCGGGTCCATGGGGCCCGCAGCCGCACCCGCGGAGCCCGCAGTTGGGCCCGGGGCTCGGCCGGCATCCGCGGACGCGGAAAACTCGAAGGGCCCGACGCGATGCGCCGGGCCCTTCACAAGAGCGGTAGCGGAGGGATTTGAACCCTCGGTGAGTTTCCCCACACTCGCTTTCGAGGCGAGCTCCTTCGGCCGCTCGGACACGCTACCGAGAGAGAGCTTAGACCATCCCGGGGCGCGGACAGAAATCCAATGTCAGAGCTCGCGGAAGAACGCCGTCAGCCGGGCGGCGCAGACGTCCTCCAGCACTCCGTGGATCACCTCGGGACGGTGGTTGAGCCGGCGGTCGCGTACGACGTCCCAGAGCGAGCCCGCCGCGCCCGCCTTCTCGTCGAGCGCCCCGTAGACCACCCGGTCCACGCGGGACTGCACCAGTGCGCCCGCGCACATCGTGCAGGGCTCCAGGGTGACCACCAGGGTGCAGCCGGACAGCCGCCATCGGCCGAGCGCCGCTGCGGCCCGGCGGAGGGCGAGGATCTCGGCGTGCGCGGTCGGGTCGCCGGTCGCCTCACGTTCGTTGTGGCCCGTGGCGAGCAGGGCGCCGTCCGGGCCGAGAACGACGGCGCCGACCGGCACATCGCCGGCCCGCGCCGCCACGTCGGCCTCGGCCAGGGCGCGGCGCATGTGCGCCCGCCAGGGGTCTCTTACAGGATCGTGCGGTTCCGGCGGTCCTTGCGGGTGCGGTGGTTCGCTCACCCGCGGACCTTAACGGACGGTCTCCAGGACCTCGGCCGCGCCCAGCGCGTCCGCGATCTCCACCAGCGCGTCCGTGCGCAGCATCAGCAGCTCGGCCTCGGGGAGCCCGAGGTCGGCCAGGATGCCGGTGTCACCGATCGGGCCCGCCGGCACGGCGTCGGCGTCGAGTTCGTCGTCATCGTCATCGTCGTTGTCGTTGTCGGGGGTGATGTCCGGCTCGCCGTCCTCCGTACCGTCGAGGCCGACGAGCTCTTCGAGGGCGGCAATGGTGTCGTCGGCCTCGGGTTCGCGGCCGAGCAGTTCGTCGGTGAGCAGGATCTCCCCGTACGAGGAGCGGGCGGCGGCGGTGGCGTCCGAGACGAAAATTCGGGGGTCCTCCTCACCGTCCACCCGGACGACGCCGAACCAGGCGTCCTCCTGCTCGATGAAGACGAGCACCGTGTCCTCGTCCACCGAGGCCTCGCGGGCCAGATCCGTCAGGTCGGACAGGGTCTCCACATCGTCGAGTTCCGTGTCGCTCGCTTCCCACCCGTCTTCGGTGCGCGCGAGCAGTGCGGCGAAGTACACCGTGACTCTCCCACTGGTCATAGGGGTGTCGGTCCGACGGGAGGGCAGTCGGTGGTCCGGCTGCCCTGCGTCCCGCCCATCGGAATCGTGGCAGAAACAAGGGCTTTGCGAGAGGAGTTCGGCCGTTGCGTCGGCCATCAGTTCTCCCGGACGCCGCCACCAGGGGGACACGGGACCGCCGTCCGACCTACCAGCGGAAGCTCCTCATCCGCATGGCCTGGCGCATCCGGGCCGCCCTGGCCCGGCGCGGCTGGACCCGGTCGCGGAGCGCCTTCGCCTCATGAAGCTCGCGCAGGAACTGGGCGCGCCGCCTGCGGCGCGCCGTTTCGGTCTCCTGCGGTTCCTGCGGGCCCCTCGCGTCCTGCGAGACCGGCGTGTCCGGCTGGTCCCGCTCGTGCTCTTCCCCGTCCGGCATCGGCTCATCACCCCAAGGCTGGGTCCGTATGCCACCACCTTCCCTTCGAACGTGCGGTTGATGCCAGCGCAGAGGTGCGAGCGGCCCGGTTACTGTTGAACCCATGCGGATCCACGTCGTCGACCACCCACTGGTCGCGCACAAACTCACCACCCTGCGCGACAGGCGCACCGACTCCCCTACCTTCCGGCGGCTCGCCGACGAGCTGGTCACCCTGCTCGCCTACGAGGCCACCCGGGATGTGCGCACCGAACAGGTCGACATCGAGACCCCGGTCACACCGACGACCGGGGTGAAGCTGTCGCACCCCCGGCCCCTGGTCGTGCCGATCCTCCGGGCCGGTCTCGGCATGCTCGACGGCATGGTGCGGCTGCTGCCGACCGCCGAGGTGGGCTTCCTGGGCATGATCCGCGACGAGGAGACGCTCCAGGCGTCCACGTACGCGACGCGGATGCCGGAGGACCTCTCGGGCCGCCAGGTGTACGTCCTGGACCCGATGCTGGCCACCGGCGGCACACTGGTGGCGGCCATTCAGGAACTGATCAAGCGCGGTGCGGACGACGTCACCGCGGTCGTGCTGCTCGCGGCACCCGAAGGCGTCGAGGTGATGGAGCGCGAGCTGGCGGGTACGCCGGTGACCGTCGTGACCGCCTCGGTCGACGAGCGGCTCAACGAGAACGGCTACATCGTCCCGGGCCTCGGTGACGCGGGCGACCGGATGTACGGCACCGTCGACTGAGGGCTGCCTCGTAATCCCGTGGTCCGAACGAAGGACCCCGGGTCCTGCCCGCCGCACAGGCTCCAGGGGCCGCGCGGGACGCGCTGACGGCCGCCGGGCGCGTTCCGGCGTCGTCAGCAGGACGGTGCGGGGGCAGGCTTCGCCAGGGCGGCGAGGGCCGCGGCGGCGGACTGCGGCGTGCTGAACGCCTTGAACTTCGTACCCAGAATCAGATCGACGTCCGCGGTCCTGCGGGCGTCGGTCTTCGAAATGGCCCCCTGCAGCTGCGTACCGAGGACCGGGAACGAGCCGTTCACGGCCGACGGAGCGCCCAGCAGCACCCCCGTACCGGCGACCTTCTTGTCGTACGCGGCCGGGGCGTTTCCCACCTCGCCGATGGTGAAGCCGCGCTTCTTGAGCTCGTCCGCGGCCTTCTTGGCGAGCCCGCTGCGCGGGGTCGCGTTGTAGACGTTGACGGTGATCTTCGCGGGCTTCGGCAGCGCCTTCGCCGGCGCCGACGGCTTGGCCGACGGGCAGTCCGTCTCGTGGTCGGCGGCGCTGGCCTGCCGGTCGCCGCCCGTGAAGACGTCGATGAGCTGCAGCGTGCCCCACCCGGCCAGCCCGAGGGCGACCACGGAAGCGATGGCAGCGAGGATCAGTTTGCCGCGACGCCGGGGGCGGCGCATGCGCGGGTACTTGTCGCCCGTGATGCGGTACTTTCCGCCCATGCCGGGGGGAGTGAGCATGCTCATGGGCGCAGCGTAGTGCGGCCCGGTGATGATGCCTACTAAATGATCAATGGATCGCACCCGTCCGAGTGGGAAAGCACCCGAACGAACCCGGAGAGGGCCCGCAGGGCTTGCCGTTCGTGCGACGAGCCTGCCACGGACGCCCCGTCAGCCGAGTTCGAGCACCCGGGCGTGCAGTACCTGGCGCTGCTGAAGCGCGGCGCGGACCGCGCGGTGCAGTCCGTCCTCCAGATAGAGGTCGCCCTGCCACTTCACGACGTGCGCGAACAGGTCCCCGTAGAACGTCGAATCCTCGGCGAGGAGGGTTTCGAGGTCCAGGTTGCCCTTGGTGGTCACCAGCTGATCGAGGCGGACCGGGCGCGGCGCGACATCCGCCCACTGCCGGGTGCTTTCCCGGCCGTGGTCGGGATAAGGCCGCCCATTTCCGATGCGCTTGAAGATCACACGGAAAGCCTACCGGGCAAGAGCCTCCGGGCGCAGCCATGGGGCGGGACTGCGATGCCGCAAGAACGCCATAAAAGTGAGTATTTCGGAACGGCGGCCTTGACGAGTGACAGCGACGGCACGAGCGGAGGCGCGCGTTCGGACACCAGCGACGGTGCGAGTACGGGTGAGGGCGTGGCGTCCCGTGGAGGTGTGGCGTCGGGCGCGGGTGTGGCCTCCGATGAAGGTGTGGTGTCGGATGCGGGTGTGGCGTCGGGTACCGGTGAGGCTTCCGGCGGCGGGGCCGGGCTCCTGCCACCGCAGGCCCGGGAGATCGCCGACGGGTACGCCGTCAGCCGCCCTCGATCCGGGCGCACTGCTCCGGGGCGGTGCGTGTCTGACGGATGCGCAGGTCCGGACCCCGCCGGGGATTGCTCAACCGGCGCGGACTCGTCGCGGGGCCACCGGTACCGGCAGCACCGGGACGCGCCGGCGCGTGACGGTACCCCTGCAGTGGATGCATTGGGGTGCGTCGGAGCGCGCGGGGCGTGCGGAGGGGCGCGTGAACGGCGCGCCGGAGGGGGGAAGTGGGGGGACAGGGGTGCTGCGGGCACGCGATGAGGGCGTGTGGTGCGGGCGCTGTCGCTACGTGTCTGCGCGTTTGGCCGCCCTGGCCGCCTGCTTGGCCTGCTGCTTGTACGCGCGGACCTCGGCGAGTGATTCCGGGCCGGTGATGTCGGCGACCGACCGGTGCGAGCCCGCCTCGCCGTACGGCCCGGCCGCCTCCCGCCAGCCTGTCGGCCGGACTCCGAACTGCTTGCCCAGCAGTGCCAGGAAGATCTGCGCCTTCTGCGTGCCGAACCCGGGCAGCGCGTTCAGCCGCTTGCGCAGCTCGGCCCCGGTGGAGACATCGCTCCACACCGCGCTCGCGTCGCCGTCGTACTCCGCCACCAGGTACTGGCACAGCTGCTGGACCCGCTTGGCCATGGAGCCCGGATAGCGGTGCAGCGCAGGTTTGGCGGTGAAGAGTTCGGTGAAGGCCTCCGGGGCGCAGGCCGCGATCTCATGGGCGTCCAGATCGTCTCCGCCCATTCGTACGGCCAGGGTGTACGGGCCGGAGAAGGCCCATTCCATCGGCACCTGCTGGTCCAGCAGCATGCCGACCAGAGCGGCGAGCGGGCTGCGTGCGAGGAGCTCGTCCGCCGCGGGGTCCTGGGCGATCCGCAGGGTGATGTCCTGGTCCTTGTTGCTCTTGGTCATGCCGTCGATCATCCCGACGGCGGCGGGGCCCGGCCACTCCACGGCCCGTCGATGCAGCCGTTCGCTGCTGATTTCGTTCGCGGAGGCGACGCGGGGGAGACGACGCGAGAGGCAGTGGCGCGAGGGTCGGCGGCTGCCGGGGGTGACTGTCAGTGGCGGCTGGCAGGCTGGAGGATATGGACATCGACAACTGGAAGTTACTTCTGGAGAGTTGGAGCAGGCACTGGTTCGCCGCCCGGGACCTGCTCGATCCCGGGGAGGCCGAGGAGGAGGCCGACGACGACGCGGTGGTCGCCGGATCGCTGGGGTTTCCGGCAGCGACCGAGGAGCAGACAGCCGCGCTGGAGGAGCGGCTGGGGCTCGTGCTGCCGCCCTCGTACCGGACGTTCCTTCAGGTCTCCAACGGGTGGCGTCACGCCGGTGGTTCGGTCTATCTGATGGGTGTCGCGGAGCGCGTCGCGGTGCATGGCGACCCGATGGACCTGCAGCGGCTGTACGAGGAGAACCTGGATGAGAACTCCGGGCAGGCCGAGCGGCTGATGGCCGGCATGTGGGCCAGGTCGTTGCAGCTGTCGCACGACTCGGACATGACCGATGTCCTGCTCGACCCCGGGGATGTGGGCGAGGACGGCGAATGGGCCGTGTACGTCTACCGCGGCTGGTCCGGTGACTTCCCGGACCGCTTCCCGTCGTTCGCGGAGTTCATGCGGGCCATGTACCGGGACTTCCACCGCCGGCACGGTGACGATCCCGGGTTCGAGAACGAGGTGACGCGCGAGCTCGACGCCTCGGTGGAGCGGGCCCGGCTGGCCTGTCTGGCCGGGGGCGACATCGACGAGCAGTTGGCGGTGCTGGACGAGGCCGAGGCGTACGGGAGGGGGCGGGCCCGGCGGCTGCGGGACCAGATCCACGCCATGTTCAGGCCGGTCGGCCATGTCGCGGCGGTCATGGACATGGACGACCCGCTGTACGTACGGGAGATCCTGCCGCTCGCCGCGCGGGAGCATCGCAGGATCGGCCGGGATGACGACTGGTTCCTCAGGCCGCATGGGGAGAAGGGCCGGGCCGGGGCGGAGGCCGCGCTGCGGGAGGCCGGCGAGCGGTCGTTTCGGTACGAGCCACCTGGCCCGTTCGGCCGTGCCGTCGCCGAGGCCCGCGAACTGGCGCGCTGGGGAGACACGGAGGGTGCCTGGCGGGTGCTGGCCGCCGCCGTGCCCGAGTGGGAGCCCTACGGCACCGAGCATGTCGCGCCGATCGGCCTGCTTGCCGATCCACTGCTGGGACCGGTCGTCACACCGGAGCGCGGGCGGCAGATCCTGACCACGCCGCGTGCGGGCCAGGGCTCGGCCCGGCGGCCGGCGGCCACCGGCAGCGGCACCGGTGCCGGTGCCGCTTCGGGCGTCCTGGACGCCGCCGGGCCGGACGGGCTGGGCTGGCTTGCCGGAACCGACTCCGGTACGCGACCGAACAGCTTCCGTTTCGTCCTCGTCCACGGCATGCCACCGCAGGAACTCGCGCGGCGGCTCGGCGAGGGGGTGCTGCTGGCCCCGAGCTCCGAGAGCGAGCTGGGGGCGTGGGGCCGATGGAAGATGCCGTCGAGGGACGGCCCGCACGCACGGATCGGCTCGTGCGGCGGAGGCTGGAGCTTCGCGTTCGAGACCGATCCCGAACCCTTCGTGGAGGACCGGCTGACCGGTCTGGATGCCCGCGCGTCGCTCGACACCAGGGCGATATCGGTCTGGTACCCGGGGGCCCGTGTCCCCGTCGGTCCCGGTACCGCCGCCCCCGCGCAGGCCTTCCGCTTCTCGTATGCCGAGGACGGTCAGGAGGTGTACGGATACACGATCGGTGGTGATGCGCGCGCGACGAGAGGAACGCTGCCCCCACCGCTCGGTGCGCTTCCGTTCGGTGAGCCCGCGCTCGACGCCATCGCTGCGGTGTATGGGGTCTCGCTTCCCCGGTTCGCCCTGCGGAGCGGTCGGTTGCACGCAGTGGCGGCGAAGTCGTGGATCGGGCCGCCGGAGGCGGGGGAGGGACACACCACCATCAAGGCCTTCGCGGTCCTGCGTACACGGGGCATTGATGCCTCTCGGGCGGAAGAGAGACGTCGTCGACTTCGCTGATCCCTGGATCTCCGTCGGATTCCCGCCGAACACGCTGCGAGGAAGCGTGCGTTGACGCGTTGACGAGGTCGGGGGCCGGGCGGCGGTCGGGGCGGCGGGCTTCGCGAGGGCGGGCGAAACGATGTGAATGCCCGAAGGGGCAGCGGCGGCTGCCCTTGGCCGGCGGGGTCCGGGCTGGACGAGGCAGGGAGACGTCGTGATGGTGGAGTGGTGGGGCCATCACGACGCGCCTTCGACCCGGGGCGCGGTCAGGGGAGATGACGATGCACGCACAGGAATGGGACCAGGAACACGACCACGAACGGGATCACGGGCACGGGCAGGAGCACGACGAAGCCGCGCCCGCGTCGAGGACGGCCGAGGCCCGGGAGGCCGCGGGCATCCCGCATCTCTACCGTGCGGCGGCGGCCGGACGGGCCGATGTGGTCGGCGCCGGCGGCATGAGCGCGCTCCAGAGGGCGGTCGGCAACAGCGCCGTGGGCTCGATGCTCCAGCGGCAGGATGAGGGAGAACGCTCCCCCGTGCACGATGTGGTCTCGTCCGGCGGTGGGCAGCCCCTGGACACCGAGACCCGCACCGATCTGGAGGGGCGGATGGGCGCGGACTTCTCCGACGTCCGCATCCACACCGGCTCCGCCGCCCACGAGTCGGCGAAGGGCGTGGGCGCCCATGCGTACACGGTCGGCAACAACGTCGTCTTCCAGCGGGACGCGTACGATCCGTCCACGCCGCAGGGACGCACCACGCTGGCCCATGAGCTCACCCATGTGATCCAGCAGCGCAACGGACCGGTGGAGGGTACGGAGGCGCCGGGCGGTATCAGGGTGAGCGATCCGTCCGACCGGTTCGAGCGGGAGGCCGTCGCGAACGCCGACCGGGTGCTGTCGAAACCGGCGCCCGCCCCGGTTTGGGACTCGGCTCCGGGGATCGGGACCGGGGCGGCCGGTCATGGCTCGGCCGCCGCCTCGGTGCCCGCTGTGCAAAGGGCGGCGACGGAGGACGAGGACGAGCAACCTGCCGATGTGCAGGGTTCCTTCGTGCAGCGGACGGAGGAAGGAGCCGAGGAGGAGGAAGAGGCTCCGCCCGCCTGAGCGTGGCGGGGTTCTTCGTCAGTCCGCGCCGTCAGTCCGCGCCGTCAGTCCGCGCCGTCAGTCCGCGGCGTCGGTGCGCGCCGTCAGTCCGCGGCGTCCGTCCGCATCGTGCCGCCCAGGAACAGCGACTCCGCACACCGGGAGGGCGTCGGCGCGTTCACCGGCTTGCCCACCTTCCGGCAGTCGACGGTCATCGTGACCTTGCCGCCCGCGGGCACCAGGATCGGTGTGACGAAGTGGTAGTCGGAGTCCCGGAAGTTCTCCAGCGCCAGCCGGAGCACCGGGGTGTCCCGGCCGGTGGAGACGAGGAGCGTTCCCGCGTCGCCCTGTGGGTTCTGGACCACGATGTCCGTCAGCTGGAAGGTGTGCCCGCGGGGTACCTGCAGGGCCGTCGAGGTATTCGACCCACCGCCCACCGAGTCCCTGACCTGCACCTGCGCACTGGTCGGAGCGGCCGCGGACGCACCGCCGGACCCGCTGCCGGTCCCGCCGTCGGACGTGCCGGAACTCGGTGAGGGACCGGGGCTCGGTGAACCGCCGTTCGCCCCGGAGGAGTCGCCCCCGCCCGATCCCGTGCCGGCTGTGGAACCCTGGTCCGGGGCCTTGCTCTTGTCCGCCGCGGCGGCCGACCGTACGGCGTCCGGTGTGATCGCCTCCCGTGCCGCCGACTTCACGGCCGGCCGCAGCAGCGCGTACCAGAGCCCGACCAGCGCGACCAGCAGCACGGCCGCGGTGATGAGCGCCCGCGGAAGCCAGCGCGGCAGGATCGGCTCCTGCTGGTACGAGCCGTCCAGGGTCACCGGTGCGGCCGGTTCGGCCGGTGCCTGCCCCTCCACCACATCCGTTGTGACGACGACCTGGAAGGTGTGCGTGACCGGCGTTCCGCGCCACACGCGCTTCGCCGGCCGGATCCTCAGCTTCCCGAACTCCGCCCGCCCGGGAGCGATCTCCAGCGCATCCGCGGCGAACGCGACCCGGGCCCGCTCCGTACCGGACCGGGCGCCCAGCCGTACGGTGGACGGAGTGTTCCCCCGGTTGTCCACGGCGAGCTGATGCCTCCCGCGCCAGGCGCCGTGCGAACTGCGCGGCACCAGCTCGGCGGTCGTCTCGGTGAAGGGAAGTACGGTCACCCGTCCTTCGGGCACCACCGTGTCGTCCTGCTCGCTGGTGGGCACCACCCGTATCCCGAAGGGTGTCTCCCCCGCGAGAACGGTCGAGTCGCGGGGCGGACGCAGCACGAGGGAGACCGTCCGGGAGTCACCCGGGTACAGGGACAGCGTCGCCGGTTCCACCGTCGACCAGGCGGCACACGCGCCGATCACCTCGAACCGGTATTCCTCGACCGTGCTGCCGGAGTTGAGGATCCGCAGAGGGAGGGCCGTCTCCTCGCCCGGTGCGGCAGTGACGGACGAATCGTCGAGGCTTGCCGTGAGACTCATAGGGCGCACCGTAGGGTCGGCGTCCTGTGCCGACATGGGCCGTGAAGGAACACTTCCGGGCAGAATCCGTGCCCGGATCGGCTTTTCTGTTTCCCTGTAGGTAAACGAGGGAATCTTTTGACCGCCTCAGGCGAATGAGGCATACGAAACAGCCGTGATGGTTGTGTTCGCTGCGAGGCCATCGGCTGTTGCTCAGGGGGAGCATTGCCATGGAGCGCACGACTGTCGCATTACGGGCCCAGGATCCGATCTCTCAAGCGGGTGTGGCCAGTCAGTTACGGGCCCGGCCCGAGGTCAGCGTCACGGAGTGGGTGGAAGGCGACGCCTCACCCCAGATCGTGGTCGTCGTCGTGGACACGGTCGACGAGGAGGTACTGACGATGCTGCGCCACATTCAGCGCACCAGCACCTCGCGCGCCGTTCTCGTCACCACGGACATCGACGAGCAGAAGCTGGTGAGCGCGGCGGAGTGCGGTGTCGCCGGCGTGGTCAGGCGCTCCGAGTCGACGCCGGAACATCTGGTGCAGGTCATCAGGACGGTCGCGCGGGGGGAAGGCCATCTGCCCTCCGACCTGTTGGGCAGGCTGCTGGAAGAGGTGGGCCGCCTCCAGGGACAGGTACTCGGCCCGCGCGGGCTGCACTTCACCGGTCTCGCGGCGCGCGAAGTGGATGTGCTGCGCCTGGTCGCCGAGGGGTACGACACCGCGGACATCGCGACGAAGCTGGCCTATTCCGAGCGCACGATCAAGAACGTGCTGCACTCGGTGATGACTCGGCTGCAGCTGCGGAACCGGTCGCACGCGGTGGCGTACGCGATGCGGCAAGGGCTGATCTGAGTCTCCCGGTGTGCGCGTCGGTGGTGGAGCCGATGGACGCGACGGATGCCCGAAAGGGCAGTGCAGGCTTCCCGGGGGTGTGACTTCCGCACCGCTGCGGGCCGGCCGTGTGTACGGGACCGTGTGGTCCGGCATGCCGACGGGCCGAGGGTGGGGAGGGCTTCCGTGCGCTGGTTCCAGCCGCTTCGGCGGGCGTCGCGGTCGCGTGCGGACCTGTCGTGGGCGGATCGGGGACCCCTGGGGGCCCGGCCATGGCCTTCCGCTTCGCGCCGGACCCTCGTCGCGTTCCGTCTCCCGGCGCTGGCCCTTCTCCTCGTGGTCACCGGCATCGCCCCCGGTTCGGCCGTCACTGCCGAGACGCCGGCGGTGGCCGTACCCGAGCCCTGGGTCACCCCCGCCGAGTTCACCGACGCGGTCGATCCCGGCGGCTCCACGGGCGTGGCCAAGCAGGTGCGTACGCCTGCGATTCCGCCGAAGCCGGATGTGGTGCTGCTGGTGGACGGCACGGGAAGCATGGGCAAACCGGTGGACGACGTGAAGTCGGGGTTGCGCTCCATCACCGACAAGATCGTCGAGCAGCAGCCCGACTCGCGCTTCGCTGTGGCCACGTACGGGGACGAGAAGGATGACCCGACAGCGGAGTTCGAGGTCCTCCAGGGACTGACCACCGACCTCGATGCGGTGCAGCACAACGGTGTCGACAGACTGGGCACCTCCCGTGGCTACAAGAGCAAGGGCCCCTCCGAGGACTGGATCTACGCGCTGTGGAAGGTGGCCAACGGCGCGGACGGCGGGACGGTCTTCCGTGAGGGGGCCAGCCCGGTCGTGGTCCTGGTGGGCGATGCGTCGAGCCACAATCCCAGTAACAAGATCTACTTCGAAGAAGCCGTCTACGCGCTCCAGGACAAGGGCGTACGCGTCATCGCCGTCGATGTGGAGACCGAGGACGGCGACGGTCTCAACGGCGACGGATACAGCAGTCCCACCTATCAGGACCCGTACCACGACCCCGACCAGGCCAAGCGGATCGTCGAGGCCACCAACGGCCGCATGCTGAACGGAATTCCCGGCGACGGTGTCACCGAAGCCATCATCGAGGGCTTCAACAACCTTCCCACCAACGTGAGCTACCGCCTGGACAGCTGCGATCCGCATCTGTCCGTCAGCCTCGACCCGCCCACCCAGCGGGTCACCAGCGGGGACACCGCGCACTTCGCGGAGAACATCGATGTTTCCGCGGATGCCCCCCAGGGCACCCGGCTGAGCTGCACCGTCCAGTTCCTGATGGGCACCCAGGTCCCCGGTGCGGAGACGATCGGGCCGGCAGCGGCGGCCGACCCGGACTTCCAGGAGCAGATCAACATCGATGTGAACGACATCGATGCGCCCGTCGTCACGGTGGACGATCTGACCGTCCGGGCCAAGGACAAGAACGGCGCGCGCGTGACGTACACCGCCACCGCCCAGGACACCACCGACGGCACGCTTCCGGTGACCTGTACGCCCGCCTCCGGGTCGCTCTTCCCGGTCGGCCGCACCACGGTGACCTGCTCGGCGACCGACTCGGCGGGCAATACGGGGACGGACTCGGCGGAGATCGAGGTCCTGGAGGCCCCCGTGCCGCCCTCGGCGGATGTGGCGATGAAGGTCGATGTCAGCCCCGACCGTACGTACACCGGCCGCCCGGCCCGTGCCCGCTTCATCGTCACCAACGCGGGCCCGGACGCTGCGACGGGCGTGGTCATCGGCTCGGCCTGGCCGAAACCGCCCAGAGCGAAGGACCGCAGCCTGCCCGCGCTCACCCGCTGCACGGCGGCCAAGCCGTGCACCGTCCCGGCCGGTGGCCGCATCGAGGTGGCCCAGACGGCGACGTACCGCGCGGCGGTCACCGGAGATGTACGAGCCACCGTGCGCGGCACGCTGCCGGACCGGCGGACGGCCAACAACGAGGACACCGACCGGCTGCGCGTCCTGAAGCCCTCGCTGACCGTCACACCGCAGGTCGCCAAGCCGGGGCAGCCGGTACTGGCCCGGGGCAAGGACTACCCGCCGGGCGCGACCGTACGTTTCACGTGGAACATCGGCATCACCCCCGAGGGGGCCGCGGCCACGGTGGGCCGTGACGGCACCTTCGAGGTGCAGGTCCTGGTCCTGCGCAAGGACAAGCTCGGCCCGCGCAAGCTGCGGGCGGACTCGCGGGACCTCGACCGACTGCAGAAACCGGTCCTGGTGGTCCAGCGAAATCTCCAGCCACCGGACTTCGCAGGCCGCGCATGAGCGCCGACGACCGTACGGGAGTGATCGGGTGATCCACGAGGTCGACGATGTACTCCGTGGGCTGATCAGGGCGGAGGCGCTCGAAGGCGGCCAGATCGCGGTGGTCTTCGACGCTCCGACCCGGGAGTGGGCGGCGAAGGTCAACGCACCCATGGTCAACCTCTACCTCTACGACATCCGCGAGGACATGCGCAGGCGCGAGCGCGGTCTGCACAACGAGTACGACGAACGCGGCACGATCGTCGCGCGCCGCCGTCCGCCCCGTTTCTTCAAGCTGTCGTACCTGATCACGGCATGGACGAAGCGCCCGGAGGACGAGCACCGGTTGCTCTCGTCGCTGCTCGGCTGCCTGCTGCGGTACGAGGCGCTGCCTCCGGAGCGGCTCACCGGCACATTGGCCGAGACAGGGGCGTCCGTACCCATGTCGATCGCGCTTCCGCCGCCCGAGGACCGCTCGTTCGCCGATGTGTGGAGTGCGCTGGGCGGTGAGTTGAAGCCCTCGCTGGACCTGGTGATCAGCGTGCCGGTGACGGCGTCGCCGAGCTATGTGGTCGGCCCACCGGTAGGGGACGAGGGGCTGCAGACTCGTTTCGGGGACGTACCGGAGAGGGCCGAGCCGTTGTCGGAACCGATGCCGGGGCGCGGAGGACTACCGGTGTACGGAGATCGTCCGGGCCGGCCCGGCGGTGGCGCCGCCTCACGCAGCCCCGATGCGGAACGGCGGCCCGGTCTGTCCCTCCGGATCACGGAGACCCGGAAGGCCCGCACGGAGACCCGGAAGGCCCGCACGGAGGCGGGGAAGGCCCGCGCGGAGGACAGTGCCGAATGACCACCGCGGGTGATCCGAACCTGCGCCATCTCCTCGCCCGAGCGGTGGTGGTGGAGCAGCGCATCCGGCGGGCGGTCGAGGCCCGGCAGCTCACCGATCCGGACCCGGACGACGCCTTCCGCGGCCTCTACCTCACGGACGAGAACATCGCCCGCCTGCTGAACGAGAACGAGGCCCGCGCCTTCCCGTACCCCGTGCCCCCTTCCGCTCCGGACTCCGGTGAGGTGCCGGCGGAGCAGTCCGGACTGACGTCCCTGACGGCCGAGTTCGGGCTCACCGACCTCGACGTCGAGATCCTCCTCATCACGCTCGTACCGGATCTCGACGACCGCTTCGAGGCGTTCTACGGCTACCTGAACGACGATGTCACCCGCCGCCGCCCGTCCATCGGTCTGGCCCTGGGTCTCTGCGGCCTGTCCCCCGCCGACCAGGTGGCGCGCGGCCGGCTGTCGGCCCTTGCCCCACTGCGTGAGGGCCGCCTCCTCCTGGTCGAGGACCTGGACCGCCCGTTCCTGAGCCGTGCGCTCCGTGTCCCCGACCGGGTCACCGCCCACCTTCTGGGCGACGACACTCCCGACCCGCGTCTGGCCGATCTCCTCGCCCCCTGGCACGCCGTACCGGGCGTCGGTGACCCGGCCCCGCTGGCTGCGGCCCTTGCCCGAGGCGTCTCGCTCGCCTACCTCCGCGAGGACCAGGGCGGCGCGGGCACGGCCCTCGCGGCCTCCGCGCTGACGCTCGCGGGCCACCGGGTCCTGGGCCTGGACCTGGCGCGACTGGCCGAGGACCCGGCCCCCGCCGAGGCCGTCCGTTCTCTGGTCCGCGAGGCCCGGCTGACCTGCGCCGGCCTGGTCTGCGCACCGCTCGACGCGGTCTGCCGCGAACACCCGGAGCTCCTCCGGCTCCTCACCGGCACTCCGGTCCCCACGATCCTGGTGGGCCGGGCCCCCTGGGATGCGGCCTGGTCCGCCGCCCCGCCCCTGCTCCTGCACGCCCCGCGCGTGGAACCCTCGACCCGGGCCGCACTCTGGACCGACGCGTACGACGCGCCCGTCCCCGAAACCCTCGACGTGGACCACCTGCTCTCGCCGTTCCTTCTCACTCCGGAACAGATCACCCGCGCCGCCCGGGGCGCTGCCCAGACCACCTACCTGGACGGCGGCGCCCTCACCCCCGACCACGTCCGCCAGGGCGCCCGCGCCCAGAACGCGGCAGGACTGGACCGCCTGGCCCGCCGCATCGAACCCACTGTCACCTGGAACGACCTGGTTCTCCCGCCGGACACCCACGCCCAGCTCCGCGAACTCACGGCCCGCGCGAGGCATCGCGACCGGGTCCTCGGGGAGTGGGGCATGCGCCCCGGCGGCGGCAGGGGCCGAGGCGTATCGGCCCTCTTCGCGGGCGACTCCGGCACCGGAAAGACGATGTCCGCCGAGGTCATAGCCGCAGACTTGGGCCTGGACCTCTACACCGTCGACCTGGCGACCGTGATCGACAAATACGTGGGCGAGACGGAGAAGAACCTGGAGCGGATCTTCTCCGAAGCGGCAGGCGTGAACGGAGTCCTCCTCTTCGACGAGGCGGACGCGATCTTCGGCAAACGCTCGGACGTGAAGGACGCCCACGACCGCTACGCGAACGTCGAGAGCGCGTATCTGCTCCAGCGCATGGAGTCCTTCGACGGCCTGGCCATCCTCGCCACGAACCTCCGGGCCAACCTGGACGACGCCTTCACCCGCCGCCTGGACCTGGTCATCGACTTTCCGGTCCCCGACCCCGAACAGCGCCTCCTGTTGTGGGAACGCTGCCTGGGCTCCGCACTTCCCCGGGGCAAGGACCTCGACCTCGCCTTCTGCGCGGAGAACTTCGAGCTGGCGGGCGGCAACATCCGCTCGATCGCGGTGACGGCCGCGTACCTGGCGGCGGACACGGGCGAACCGGTCACGATGCCGACACTGATCCACGCGATCCAGCGCGAGTACCAGAAACTGGGCCGCCTGACACTGGCCTCGGAGTTCGGCCCGTATCTGGGACTGCTGGCGTGATGCCGCCGGCCTGATACCGGGCGGCCGTGTGTGGGCCCTTGCGCGTGCCGGTGGTTGCCGCCACCGTGGTCGGGGTCGGGCCGGTGACCGACCGGGCCGCTCCGTACGGTGACGGGAGTCAGCGTGACCGCATTGCCTGTTCTGCCCCACAGACTGCACGGCGACGGCCCGCACAAGGTGATCGCGGTGCACGGCTGGCTGGCCGACCGGACCGCGTACGACCCGGTGCTGCCGGATCTCGACCTCGGTTCGTTCCAGTACGCCGTGGTGGATCTACGGGGATACGGCGAGGCCAGGGACGCGGACGGCACGTACACCACGGCCGAGGGCGCCGCGGACGTGCTCGCGCTGGCCGACCGGCTCGGCTGGGAGCGGTTCTCGCTGATCGGCCACTCGATGGGCGGCTCCGTCGCTCAGCGGACACTGGCCGTCGCACCGCAGCGGGTGCGCAGAATCGTCGGGGTCTCGCCCGTCCCCGCGTCCGGCCTGCCGCTCCCGCCCGAGCAGTGGGAACTCTTCTCCGAGGCGGCGCACACCCCGCAGAACCGCCGGATCATCCTCGACATCACCACCGGAGGCCGACGCCCGGCCGCCTGGCTGGACCGCATGGTGCGCCGCTCGCTCGAACGCAGCGACGCGAAGGCGTTCCGTGCCTGGCTGGACTCCTGGGCGGGCGAGGACTTCCACGACCGGATCGACGGTTCACCCGTGCCGGCCCTGACCGTGGTGGGCGCGCTGGATCCGGCGTTGTCGGCCGAGGTACAGCGCGCGACGTGGATGCGGTGGTTCCCGCGGGCCGAACTGGTGGAGCTGCCCTCGTGCGGCCACTACGCGATGGACGAGGCCCCGCTCGATTTGATCCGCGTGATGGAGGACTTCCTGCGGGCGGACGCGGAGGACGGCGAGGGCGCGGAGGCATGAGCGCGCCCGTACCGGATGTGTTCGACCCCAGGCAGTACGCGCAGGGCATCCCCCACGACCGCTACCGCCACCTGCGCGACCACCACCCCGTGGCGTGGCAGGAGGAGCCGGAGGTGCTCGGCTGGCCGACGGGCCCCGGCTTCTGGGCGGTCACCCGGCATCAGGACGCCGTCAGCGTACTCAAGGACTCCTCGACGTACTCCTCGTACCTGGGCGCCACCCAGATCCGCGACCCGGACCCGACCGACCTGCCGTTCATCCGCCGCATGATGCTCAATCAGGATCCGCCGCACCACCGGCGACTGCGCACCCTCGTCAGCCGCGCCTTCACCCCGAAGCGCGTCGACCGTTTCGAGACGGTCGTGCGTGAACGCGCCCGTTCCTTGTTCACCCGGGCGGTGGCCGAGGCACGGGCCGGCGACGGCACCTGCGACCTCGTCGCCCAGGTCACCGACGACTACGCCCTGCTCAACCTCACCGATCTGCTGGGTGTACCGGACACAGACCGTGCGCTTCTTCTCCACTGGACGCAACGCGTCATCGGCTACCAGGACCCGGACGAGGCCGGAACACCGACACTGGGCCCGGACGGGCGACCGCTCAACCCCCGCTCCCCTTCCGCCCTGCGCGACATGTTCGACCACGCGCACGCGCTGGCCGCCCACAAGCGCCGCCACCCCGCCGACGACGTCATGACGTCCCTGGCCACGGACCCCGAACTGACCGCGCCGGAACTGGAGATGTTCTTCTTCCTGCTGGTGGTGGCCGGCAACGACACGGTACGCAGCGCGGCCCCCGGCGGCCTGCACCTCCTGGCCGAACACCCCGACGCGTACCGCCGCCTGCGCGACGGCGAGGTGGAATTGACCACCGCCGTCGACGAACTGCTCCGTCGTCACCCCCCGGTCCTGACGTTCCGGCGCACAGCCACCCAGGACACGGAACTGGCGGGCACCCGCATCCGCACCGGCGACAAGGTGGTCGTCTTCCACGCCTCCGCCAACCACGACGAACGCGTCTTCCCCGACCCGTTCACCCTGGACCTCGCCCGAACCCCCAACCCCCACATCTCCTTCGGCGACGGCCCGCATGTCTGCCTGGGAGCGCACTTCGCGCGCTTGCAGTTGCGCGCTCTGTACGAGGAGGCGTGCCGATCCCTGCCATTCGGCCCACTCCAACTCGCGGCCCCGCCGCGCCGCCTGGTGTCGAACTTCATCAATGGGGTGAAGTCGCTGCCTGTGCGGGTGGCCGACTCCTGACAGTCGGCCATCGCCCCGGGACGGCGAAGAACGGAACACTGCTCGTGGGTGCCTTCGGGGACCACAAGGCGATCGGGATGAGACCGTGCGGCCGACGCCGCGACAGGCCGCCGTTGCGCGAGCATCGTCAGTGGTGTCACTCCTCATGGCATCACCATGTAACGGGGACTACGAGATGACCGGAGCCCAGACGACCCTGGGTACGCATGCGGCTGTGCTTCTGAAGTACCGGAGCGCGCTCTCCGGCGACCGGACGCTCATGCGCGCACCGCAGTCGACACGGATGACCTCTGCTCGATCCTCGAAGGCCAGCCCCCAGGCCGCTACCCAGCCGTCCTCGTGATCGCCGTATTCCTGAACAACCGCGAACACCCGAGGGGCCGTCTCTGCTACCAGGCCATTCACCAGCAGCCAGAACTCCTCCTCTCCAAGGAGCGGTTGACCTGATACGTGCTCCAGTGCTTCGTCTTGAGGACGCGAAGTTCCGTCCACGGAGTGTCTCCCTTGCTGACTGAGTGTGTTGTAGATTCTAAATTTGAATTCAACACTCGCCTAGTAGCTCGATCAGGTGATGCTTGCCGCGGCTCTTGCGGACCGGCTCGCGTGTACGGCAAGCAGGTACTTCAGCGGGCACGCATCCCTTCAGCCCGCGTCAGGCGTAGGCAAGGAGAACGCAGATGACCGAGACATCCAGCCCCACAGTGTGGCGACGCTGGCTCGCCTTCGAACTGGTCCGCTTGCGCAAGGAAGCCGGCCTGGACCAGAGGGATGTGGCGAAGGCCCTGCGCTGCACCGTCGGGAAGGTCTCCTACTACGAGACGGCCGAGCGGCCGGTCGTCCTGCGTGACCTGGACGAAGTACTGCTCCCTCTCTACGACGTCCCGGCCGACCGCTGGGAGGACTACCTACGCGCAGCCAAGAACGCGCGCCAGAAGGGCTGGTGGGAGAAGCTCGACGGCGGGTCGATGCCCAGCTGGTTCTCGCTGTTCGTGGGCCTGGAACAGGGTGCTTCACAGGTCCGCGCGTACGAGAGCGAGGCCGTGCCGGGTCTTCTCCAGACGCGGGCCTACGCAGATGCCATTACGCGGCGAGGAACCGCCGAACGCGCCGAGGAGGAGGTAGCGCGACGCATCGACCTCCGCATGACGCGGCAGTCCGTGCTCAGGCGGGCCGCCGATCCGCTGCGGTTGTGGGTCGTACTCAGTGAAGCTGTCCTGCGTCGAGTCGTAGGCGGTCCGGCAACCATGAAGGAACAGCTTCTTTACCTGACTGAGAAGGCCGATCATCCCAAGATCACGATGCAAGTGATCCCTTACCCTCAATCCGCCGAGGTGGTTCGAGAGTGATCTCCTGATCGATTTCTGCGTCCGCTTTGGGCTGGTGGCTGGGTGTGGGCAGGTGGTATCTGCTG